>DASWUD010000069.1:0-2935 GCA_036401755.1 Gammaproteobacteria bacterium | reverse complement strand
CGGTGGTGGCCGGTGGCCATCTCGACATCGAACTGGAGGACGGTGCTGGAAATACGGTTGGCAAGCGCGTCGGTATCACCCGCGCCCATCTGGAAGAGGATGCGGGCAAGTCGCTGCACGAAGATTTCCACGGCATGACCGGCATCGATCTCAACCGCGCCGGCACACCGCTGCTGGAGATCGTTTCCGAGCCCGATCTGCGTTCGGCGAAGGAGGCGGTGGCCTACCTGAAGAAGCTGCACTCGCTGGTCGTCTATCTGGAGATCTGCGACGGCAACATGCAGGAGGGTTCGTTCCGCTGCGACGCCAACGTCTCGGTGCGCCCCAAGGGGCAGGCGAAGTTCGGCACCCGCGCCGAGATCAAGAACGTCAACTCGTTCCGCTTCGTGGAGAAGGCCATTGAATATGAAGTCGAGAGGCAGATCGCGCTGATCGAAGCCGGCGGCACGGTGGTGCAGGAGACGCGCCTCTATGACGCCGACAAGGGCGAGACCCGCTCCATGCGCTCGAAAGAAGAGGCGAACGACTATCGCTACTTCCCCGATCCCGATCTGCTGCCGCTGGAGATCGACGACAGCTTCATCGAGGCGGCGCGCGCCTCGCTGCCCGAACTGCCCGATGCCAAGAAGCAACGCTTCATGGAGCAATATGGCCTCTCTGCCTATGACGCCGCTGTGCTCTCCGCCACGCGCGAGATGGCCAACTTCTACGAAGGGGTGGTGAAGCAGGTGGGCGGTGATCCCAAGCTATGCGCCAACTGGGTGATGGGTGACTTCTCCGGCTTCCTCAACAAGGATGGCAAGGAGCTGCACGAGGCCCCGGTCAACGCCGCGATGCTCGCCGGCATGCTGAAGCGCATCCTCGACAACACCATCTCCGGCAAGATCGCCAAGGATGTGTTCGAGGCGATGTGGAACGGCGAGGGCGATGCCGACAAGGTGATCGAGAAGAAGGGGCTGAAACAGATCACTGACACCGGCGCCATCGAGAAGATCATCGACGAAGTGCTCGCCGCCAACGCCGACAGCGTCGCCGCCTACAAGGCGGGCAAGGACAAGCTGTTCGGTTTCTTCGTCGGCCAGGTGATGAAGGCGTCGCAGGGCAAGGCCAACCCCGCCCAACTCAACGAGCTGTTGAAGAAGAAGCTTTCGCAGTAACTACGCGCTAACTCGCAGAAGTGAATCTCACTACCTGATCCCCTCCCCCTCAGGGGGAGGGCCAGGGAGAGGGGTAAAGACCTGCACACTGCGATGCTTTTGCCCTTCCCCCAGGAGTCAGTATTACTGTCATGCTGACGATTTCCCTCCTCCTCCGAGGGAGGGCCAGGGAGAGGGGATCACTATTCAGCTAATAGCCATTTCTCACTCTCGCCTATACTCTTTCACCCATGAGCGCCGATACCCTTCACCGTTTTCTCTTTCCCGTCGCCAATGTGCGCGGCGAGTTGGTCCACCTCGACGAGAGCTGGCGCACCGTACTGGAGCGCCACGACTATCCGGAGACGGTGCGCCACCTGCTCGGCCAGATGCTGGTGGCGAGCACGCTGCTCACCGCGACCATCAAGATCAGCGGCTCGATCATCATGCAGGTGCAGGGCGATGGTCCGATCACGTTGATGGTGGTGGAGTGCCGGCCGAAGCATACAGATGAAGGGACCGAGTGGGGTTCCAGTTATGAACTGCGCGGCATGGCACTATGGAGCGGCGAGGTGCCGGCGGGCGACCTTGCGGCCAGCTTCGGCACTGGGCGTCTGGTGATCACTATCGATCCGGGAGCGGGCATGGAGCGCTATCAGGGGATCGTCGAGCTGACTGGCACGACACTCGCTGAGGCGATCGACGACTATCTGGAGCGCTCCGAACAGTTGCCGACGCGCATGTGGCTGGCGGCCGATGGTCAGCAGGCCGCCGGACTGTTGTTGCAGCGCCTGCCCGGTAGCGAAATCGACGCTGAGCACTGGAACCGTCTTACCACTCTCTCTGCCACCATTACTGATAGGGAGCTGCTGGAACTGGAGGGGCGCGAGGTGTTGCATCGCCTGTTCCATGAAGAGGATCTGCAGCTCTTTCCCGAAGAGCCGGTGCGCTTTCACTGCAGCTGTTCGCGCGAGCGGGTCGCCGAGATGTTGCGCGGCATGGGGCTCGACGAGATACTGGATATTGTCCAGACCGAGGGGGCAGTGGACGTCAACTGCGAATTCTGTAATATGCACTATAGATTCGATGCGGTGGATGCCCAGCAGCTCTTCGTCGAACAGCCGCAGCCGGAGGTGGGCAAGACCCGGCACTAGAACAGTGTCACGGATGACACAGCAATGCCAAGGAGAAGGCCATGAAACGTACGCTCGTCCTTTTTATCATATTTCTATCGTTTGCTTCCCCGCTCACCGAGGCAGCCAAGCCAAAAAAACAGCCGCTACGCTGGAGTGAGCGCGACGGCGAGATCGTGCTCGAAGGCGTCTGTGACGATTTTGCCTACGGTTCTCTCGACTATCGCGAGTGCCGCGCAGCGGCCAAGCGGCAGTTTGAAGAGCGCTGCAGGGAGTATCGTGCTGCTGCCGACAAATCGGGTGGCGCGCAGCGCACGGAAAATCAGCGCAAACGTGATATGTACTGTGTGGCGGCGTCACAGTTCGGCTCAGTAAACTGAGTCGCTGCTTGCGTTAACCCCTTTTTTTGCTAGACATAAGTGACGATTAACGAAATGTCTGGTTATCTCCGTGACAACGGATGGTCATCCCTCCTTCCGCCCCGCACGCCTTTCTCCCCGGCCGCTCTATGGCGCCCTGTTATTGGCCTGGGTGCTTATCCTTGTGGTTGTCGTGGTATTCCTGGTAATGCTCGGTGTGGAGCGGGCGCGCGTCGAGTTCGAGGAGCACGCCGGACAGATCCACAGTGAATTGACCACACGCCTGCAGTTCAATGAACTGGCATTG
>DASWUD010000068.1:0-19902 GCA_036401755.1 Gammaproteobacteria bacterium | reverse complement strand
CCGTCCTGCGCCAGTAGCTCTTCATGTCGCCCCTCCTCGATTACATGACCGTCATCGAAGACGTAGGCACGATCCGCCTGCTTTACGGCACTCAGGCGGTGGGCGATGATGAGCGTGGTGCGTCCCTTGAGGAATTCGCGCAGCGCCTCGTGCAGATGGGCCTCTGTCTCGGCATCGAGCGCCGAGGTGGCCTCATCGAGGATCACCACCTTGGGATCGCTCAGCACCATGCGGGCGATGGCGAGGCGCTGGCGCTGTCCACCCGACAGGCGCACCCCGTGCCGGCCAATCACGGTATCGAGCCCGTTGGGCAGCGCCTCCACCGTCTCGCGCATCTGCGCCACAGCCAACGCCTGCCACAACTGCACGTCGCTGTAATCCGCCCCCAATGACAGGTTGGCGCGGACCGTGTCGCTAAACAGCGCCGGCTGCTGCAGCACTACGGCCACATGGCGGCGCACCACATCGAGGCCGATGCGCTCCATCGGCTCCTCGTCAAAATAGATCGTGCCCTGCTGCGGTGGATAGAGGCCGAGGATCACCTGCACCAGTGTCGACTTGCCGCCACCGCTAGCCCCCACCAGCGCCACCTTCTCGCCGGCCGCCACCTGCAGATCCACGTGGCGCAATATCCAGTCGCCCTCTTCGCTATAGCGGAACGAGACGTTCTCCACGCGTACCGCTACGGTACTTTTTCCGGCAAAGGGATCGGCCAGATGGGGATAGTGCGGCTCCGCATTGAGCGCCAGTAGTTTGTTGATACGCCCCAGCGCCGCTTTGGCGCCGTAGTAGGCATACTGGATGTTGAGCACCTCCTGCACTGGCGCCATCATGAACCAGAGGTAACCGAACACCGCCATCATCTGGCCGATGGTGAGATCGGAGAAGAGCACCATCAGCATGGTGACGGCACGGAAGGTATCGACGCTGACGAGAAAAATGTTGAAGGAGAGGCGCCCCGCCGCGTCGCTCTTCCAGGAATAGTTGGCCGAGCTGCTCTTGATGTCGCGCGCGTGGCTGATCACCTTGCCCAGATAGTGATCCTCGCGATGACTGGCACGCAGTTGATGGATGGCGTCGAGTGTTTCGGTAAGCGCCTGCTGAAACAGTTCGAAGGCGCTGTTCTCTTGCTGCTTGAGCTCCTTGACGCGTTTGCCAAACAGCACGGTGAACCAGATCACCAACGGATTCATGAGGAGAATGACCAAAGCCAGTTGCCAGTTCATCCAGAGCAGCACTGCACTCACGCCGATCAGACTCAGCAGCGCGACCAGAGTGCGGCTCACCGAAGCGCCGATGAAATCGTCGATGGCCTTGAGGTCGGTGACGAAGTGCGAACTGACTGCGCCGCTGCCGAGCGCCTCATATTCCGCCATGGAGATGCGCCGCAGCCGCAACAGCATCTCGCGGCGCATTTGAAAGGTGACATCCTTGGCGATGAGGGTGAACTGGCGACTCTGCCAGACCCCGAGCAGCAGCGTCAGAATGCGCAGCGAGAGTGTCACCAGCAGAATGGTGACGATATAGAGGATTGGTCCTTGCCAGGTGATGGGAAAGAGCCGCGCCATCGTCGCAACCAGCATGCCCGGCTTGCCGAGCAGCACTTCGTCCACCAACAGCGGCAGCAGCAGCGGCAACGGTACCGCGGCGAGCGCTGCGCCCAGCGCAATGAGATGGGCAAGCACCAGTTCGCGGCGATGGCGCAGCACCAGGGCTCGTATGTCGGACCAGCGGTAGAAGACAGTAGCGGGACTCATGCAGTCAAGGGTGGCGCAATTGTTGAGACTGCGCCACCACCAGGTGGTGACAGCGCCTCAATGTTCCAGTAACCGCCACGCCAGCCACGCCCCTGCGCCAAGGATTAGCACTAGCGCCAGCAACACACGCTTGCCGCAGCAGCTCTCCTCGGCAGGCAGCAGATGCCCTTGTGTTTTGGGATTGATGCGTGTGGCGTGTGACTTGAGGGCATCCCATTTCTGTTGCATCACCGGCAAGATGCCGGCAGAAACCTGCTTTCCTGGCTGCTCGGGAACATCGGCCAGGAGCCACGCCCCTTCCGGCTTGCCCTTGGGGAAGGTGCAATCACCCAGGAACAGTACCCGCGACTGCACCTTGATGCCCGGCGCATGGTAGCGCACTGCAGCGAGCAGTGTTTCCAGAGTGTAGAAGGGGTTGGGAAAACGGATGGTGCGCTTCCCCTTCACCTGCACCCAGGTATCGATACGCTCGCCGCCGAACAGATTGCCGTCACGGCGCAGGGTCATCAATACCAGCATCCCCTCCGGGGTGAGCAGCAGCCGTTCCAACACCACGGTGCCGTCCATTCCGTCATCGATGATCACGTCGCGGATCTGGTCAACGCCCAACCCATTGATCAGGCGCTCCTCACGCTTGCGCTGCTTGCGCTGACGCAGTGCCGGGCGCAGCAGCAGTAGTGCGATGAGCAGCAATACTGCAGCGATGCCCCAAGTGAGGATTGCTTTATCGTTCAGCCACACGGCTGTCACTCCTTCCATAAAATTACCAGTGTAGATTCATATAAACCAGACATGGATTATTGGCGCCGCCAGGTGGTGCCACCGCCAGGAGTATCTTCCAGCACAATTCCCTTCGCCTTCAACTCGTCGCGAATGCGATCGGACTCGGCCCAATTTTTTTGGTTTCTTGCGTTGAGACGTACGGCTATCAAGTCGCGAATTTCGTCATCACTTAAACCGCCTGCCGAGCCCCCCCCTTTCAAGAAGGTGTCTGGATCACGTTGCAATAGTCCCAGCCATCCGGCCAAACGTCTGAGCAATGCCCCATGCCCGCCAGCTGCAGCCAGATCAGTGGTACGCAAGCGATTGACCTCTCTGGCCAGTTCGAACAACACAGCGATAGCTTCAGGCGTAGAGAAATCATCATCCATGGCTTGATAAAAACGCTTTGTATATTCCCCACTCTCCTCTGGCAACGGCAATTCCAAACCACGTAATGCCGTGTATAAGCCAGTCAGCCCCACCTTGGCATTGTCGAGGTGCTGGTCGGAGTAGTTGAGCGGACTGCGGTAGTGGCTGCCGAGAATGAAGAAACGGATCACCTCCGGATCGTACTTGGCCATTACCTCACGGATGGTGAAGAAGTTGCCGAGCGACTTCGACATCTTCTCGTTGTCGACGCGCACGAAGCCGTTGTGCATCCAGTAGTTGACGAACTTGCAGCCACACGAGGCCTCACTCTGGGCGATCTCGTTTTCGTGGTGCGGGAACTGCAGATCGAGGCCGCCGCCGTGGATGTCGAAGTGGTGGCCAAGCGTTTCGGTGGACATGGCCGAGCATTCGATGTGCCAGCCGGGGCGCCCCTTGCCCCACGGTGAATCCCAGCTCGGCTCGCCCGGCTTGGCTGCCTTCCACAGCACGAAGTCGAGCGGGTCACTCTTCATCTCGTCGATGGCGACGCGCTCGCCGGCGCGCAGGTCTTCCACATTCTTGCCGGAGAGGGCGCCATAGCTTTCGAACTTGCTCACGTCGTAATAGACGTCACCGTTGGCGGCCGGATAGGCAAAGCCCTTCTCCACCAGCGTCTGCACCATGGCGATGATCTCGTCGATGTAGAGGGTGGCGCGCGGCTCCAGATCAGGACGCAGCACACCCAGGCGGTCGGCATCCTCGTGCATTGCGGTGATGAAACGCTCGGTGAGCTGGGTAAAGGGCTCGTTGTTTTCGTTGGCGCGCTTGATGATCTTGTCGTCGATGTCGGTGATGTTGCGCACGTAGGTGACGTGTTGGTCACCGTACAGCCGACGCAGATAGCGGTTCACCACATCGAATACCACCAGCACCCGGGCATGGCCGATGTGACAGTAGTCGTAGACGGTCATGCCGCAGACATAGATGCGCACCCGTTTCGGGTCGAGCGGCTGAAACGGCTCTTTGCGCTTGGTGAGGTTGTTGTGGATCTGCAGCATTATTCTTTATTCCAGGCAATCGATTATCGGGTATTCACCCACACTTCCAGACGGCGCCGGGCGCGCTCCATACCGATGAGCGGCAACACGCGTCCCATCTCCGGGCCGTGCTGTTCACCGGTGAGCGCCACGCGCAGCGGCATGAAGAGCGCCTTGCCCTTGACGCCACTGCGCTGCTTCACCTCATCGGCGAGCTCTTTGAACCGGGGGCCGTGCAGCGTCAATGCTTCGAGGGCGTGACGGAAGAAGTCGCCACCCGCGGCCTGCACGATCTCGATGTTCTCCTGTTCCAGTTCGAGCTGCTCGTCATAAAGCCTTCCGGCCCAGCGCAACGCATCGGCGCGCATCACCAGGTTGTCGCGCAGCGCCGCGATGAAGCTCTGCGCATCCTCCGCCGGCACGCGATCGCGCACCTCGGCGCCCACCCACTCCCACAACTCTTCGAAACTGGCCTTGAGGAGCGCCGCCTTCTGCCAGTAGAGCAGGCGGCCATCGTCGTGCGCCGCGGGTGATTTGGCGAGACGTGCGGTCTCGAACTCGGCGGCGAGACCCGCTAGCTCCTTGTAGTCGTCGTGGCCAAAGTAGTGGCCGAGGCGCGCCAGGTGGTTCACCACCGCGCCCGGCAGGAAACCCGCCTCGCGCAACTCGCCGATCCCGAGGCTGCCGTGGCGCTTAGAGAGCGGGCTGCCGTCGCTGCCAGTGATCATGCTGATATGGGCATAGCTGGGTACCGGCAGGCCGAGCGCCTGCAGCAGCAGAATCTGCCGCGGCGTATTGGTAAGGTGGTCCTCGCCGCGCACCACGTGGCTCACCTCCATCAGCGCATCGTCCACGGCGTTGGTGAAGAAGAAGGCGGGGGTGCCGTCGGCACGACGGATGATGAAGTCGCCGATGTCGTCGCTGCGAAAGCGCTGCGCGCCGCGCACACCATCGGTAAAGACGATCTCCTCGCCCTTCGGCACGCGAAAGCGCAGCGTCGGGCGCAGACCGGCCGCCACCTTGGCCGCCACCTCGTCACTGCTCAGATGGCTGCACTTGCCGCTGTAGCGTGGCGGCTGGCCGGCATTGAGCTGTGCCTTGCGGGAGAGTTTCAGCTCCTGCTCGCTGCAGAAGCAGGGATAGACGCGTCCGGCCCGGGCCAGCTGTTCGTAGTAGTGTTCATAGAGAGTGCCGCGCTCCGATTGCCGGTAGGGCGCCTGGGCCCCGCCCGCCGCCTCGCCCTCCTGCCAATCGAGACCGAGCCAGCGCATGTCCTCAATCAGGGCATGGATATATTCATCGCGGCTACGTTCCCGGTCGGTATCCTCGATGCGCAGCAGAAATACCCCGCCGTGACGCAACGCCAATAAGGCGTTGAATAGCGCGGTACGGGCATTTCCCAGATGGATGAGACCGGTAGGACTGGGGGCAAAGCGGGTTTTGATGGGTGCGTGCATAGGATGCACATTGTATTGGAAACGGGAGGGGCGACAAAGATGGCAGCCGAGAAAATCACCCCGATTGCACCCGGAGGCTTTTGCCGGAACGACCAAGCCGATATGATCGCCCCTTTACCGCAAAGGAGCCGCTCATGAGACAGTTATTGAATACCCTGCTTGCCGCCCTGCTTCTGGCCAGCGCGACACTGGCGGGCGCCGCAGAACCCGCCCATCCCAAAGTGCGCATCACCACCAATCTGGGCGACATCGTGCTGGAGCTCTATCCCGACAAGGCACCCAAGACCGTGGAGAATTTCCTCCAGTACGTTAACGATGGCTTCTACGACAACACCATTTTCCACCGCGTGATTGACGGCTTCATGATCCAGGGGGGTGGCTTCACCACCGCCTATGCGCAGAAGCCGACCCGCGCCCCCATCCCCAACGAGGCCGATAACGGCCTGCGCAACACCGTGGGCACCATCGCCATGGCGCGCACCATGGACCCGCAGAGCGCCACCGCCCAGTTCTTCATCAACGTCGCCAACAACACCCCCCTCGATTTCCGTGAAAAGACTCCGCGTGCCTGGGGTTATGCCGTATTCGGCCGTGTCGTGCAGGGGATGGACGTAGTGAAGGCGATCAAGGAGCAGAAGACCGGCCCGGGTGGACCATTCCCGACCGATGTGCCGCAAAAGCAGATCGTCATCAAGAGTGCGCACGTCGAAGGCGCCGCAGCCCCCAAGAAGTAACAGGAGCCCATTCATGATCAAGATGCACACCAACTACGGCGTGATCACCCTGGAACTCGACGCCGCCAAGGCCCCCGTTACCGTCGAGAACTTCCTCACCTATGCGCGTGAAGGGTTCTACGACAACACCATCTTCCACCGCGTCATCAACGGCTTCATGATCCAGGGCGGCGGCATGATGCCCGACATGATGCAGAAGGCGACCCACGCGCCCATCAAGAACGAGGCCGACAACGGACTGAAGAACGATCGCGGCACCATCGCCATGGCGCGCACCAACGATCCCCACTCCGCCACCGCGCAGTTCTTTATCAACGTGAAGGACAATGGTTTCCTCAACCACACCTCCCCCACCCCCAACGGCTGGGGCTACTGCGTGTTCGGCAAAGTGACCGACGGCATGGATGTGGTGGACAAGATCAAGGGCGTGGCCACCGGCAACAAGGGCTTCCATCAGGATGTGCCGTTGGAGCCCGTGGTGATCGAAAAGATCGAGGTCGTGTGACCACCCTCTTCATCGCCGATCTCCACCTCTCCAAAGAACAGCCGGAGCTCCTCCGGCTGTTTCTCTCCTTCCTGCAAGGCCCGGCGGCCCGCGCCGACGCCCTCTACATCCTCGGCGATTTGTTCGAGGCGTGGCTCGGCGACGACCTGGTGCTCCCGGAGTATCAGCCTGCGTTAGATGCTCTGCGCCAACTCACCGACAGCGGTGTCACGGTCTATGTGATGCACGGCAACCGTGACTTCCTGCTGGGTGAAAAATTTGCCGCTACCACCGGCTGCACCCTGCTCAACGATCCCGCTGTCATCGATCTCTACGGCGTTCCAACGCTGTTGATGCACGGCGACCTGCTCTGCAGCGACGACCTCGCCTATCAGCAACTACGCCAACAGCTGCGCGATAAGGAGTGGATTAACAAATTTCTCGCCATGAGCCCGCGTGAACGTATCGCCTTCGCCCAGCAGCTGCGCAAGCAGAGCAAGGCCGAAACCAGCTACAAGGCCGAAGCGATCATGGACGCCAACGCCACTACCGTCAGCGACTATCTGCGGCAGTATGGTGTCAGCCGTCTGATTCACGGCCATACCCATCGCGCAGCCGTGCACACGCATGATGGGTACCAGCGTTATGTCTTGGGGGATTGGCATGGGAAGCATGCGATGGTGCTTGCCTGTGATGAAACAGAATGTCGGCTGGTAAACTACCCGGCGCAATGAGATTGCGCCTACGCGAGCCGCTAAAAATCATCGGCTCAGCCAACGTAGCCTGGATGGAGTGAACGGAATCCGGGAACCAGACCCGGCTTTCGCGCTGCGCTACATCCCGGCTAGATTCGATTATTTAATCTCTTGTGTCTGATAATGCCGATACTCTTTCGGCAACGCGAACAATTCACTGCTTACCATCTCATCGATCTTGTAGTTGAGCAGTGCCGAGGCCTTACCTTGCGGACTCCACTCCTGGATCGGCAGTCCTTTCTCCAGTAGCCAGAGTGGTGAAAAGATGTGGAGCGTCAGGTCGCAGGGGTCCTGTAGCTCCAGCGGGGTATTGTCGAGGGTCTTGGCCTGTTCGCCGGCCAACACGGTACGGTAGTCGCGCATCGCCTGCACCGCATCGGGCAACAGTTGCTCCACGGAGATGACACTGTAGCAGAGACTCTTGCCCACATAGAGTTCGCGATAGATGGCGGGCTGACCGCTGATCCCCGGCATTTTGTCGTCATGGATCGCCCGGCTCTCTTGCGGCAAAAGCTTGCTGGGTTTTCGCTCCACGGCGCGATATGGGATATCCAGTACGGTGCGGTCACCATGCACCACGCTGTAAATGGTGCGCTTGCGGCGATCGAACAGCAGATAGTTGTCGGCTTCATCCCCTTCATCGATACGCAGGAAGTTGGGGGTGATCAACCAGCGCGACAGATAGGGTTCAATGCCCGGTTCACTGACGCGGTAATAGAGCACGGTGGCCTTGGTCTCTGCGGCCTGTAACGGCATGGCTACCAGAAATATCAGCGTCAACAACAAAGTTCTCATCCCACCCCCTCCAGATAGGCCAGCTCTGCTTCGCTAAATCCGGCAGCGCGGCGCGCCTCGATATGAAATGGCGGGCGCAACCGCAGGCGCAGATATTCATCGAGCAATTGCCGGTAGATAGTCTCGGGGTCGAGGCCACGCTGCCGGCAGTGGTAAAGGAACCAGCGGTTGCCGATGGCCACGTGGCCGATCTCGTCGCGCAAAATGATATCGAGTAGCGCACCACCCTCGGCATCGCCATTCTCCAGCAGCTTGGCCTTGATGCCGGGATTGACGTCGAGGCCGCGCGCCTCCAGGCAGCGAGGCACCAGGGCCATGCGCACCATACCGTCGTGAGCGGTCTTCTGCGCCATCTCCCACAGGCCGTTGTGGCCGGCATAGTCGCCATATTCACACCCGAGCGTACGCAAGTGCTCGCGCAGCAGGACAAAGTGCGTTGCCTCTTCGTCGGCTACCTGCAGCCAGTCACTGTAGTAGGCGTGCGGCATGGCGCGAAAGCGGTAGACCGCATCGAGGGCAAGGTTGATGGCGTTGAATTCGATGTGGGTCAGGGCATGGAACAAGATGGCGCGCCCTTCCACGGAGCTGGGTTTGCGCTGCGGTAGATCGCGCGGCTGTACCAGTGTCGGTTTTGCGGGCCGCCCCGGCTCACCGATCGGCTCGACCGGGTTGCCTGCATCCAGCGCCAGCTCGCCCGCCTGCCACGCCTGATAGAGATGATGTGCCTGCTCCACTTTACGATCGGGGTCGCACTCGTCGAGACACTGTTTTGCAGCAATGAAAAGCGAATTACTCATAACGAGCATTCTATCAGCCGGGGGTTAAACCCAACACCAGGTCCATCACGTTGCTGCCGGTCGGGCCGGTCTGGAGCAGGTCGCCACTCGCTTCAAGAAAAGTGCCGCTATCGGCCTGTTGCAATGCCCGTTGCGCAGAGAGGCCCTCAACTTCACCGCGTGCAACAGTGCCGCCATCCACCAGTGCGCCAGCATCGTCACCAGGCCCATCGCTGCCATCGGTTCCTGCTGCGAGCAGTAATGCCTCGCTATCCCTGAGGTGCAGTGCCGCACAGAGCGCCAGTTGCTGACAGCGCCCGCCCCGGCCAGGATGGGGCGGCAGTTTCACGGTGGCCTCACCGCCCCAGATATGCAGTGCGGATGGCCCAGTGAGCATCGTGCGGGCAAACTCATTACCCAGCAGTTCGGCATCCCCCTGAAAATCGGAGTCGTGAAGCACTACGGATAATCCCCGCTGCCTCGCTTCGTATTGTGCCGCCAAACGAGCCGTGTGGTTGCTTGCCAGCAGATGGGTGGTGATGGTCGAAAAGTGTTCGGACTCGGGCAAAGGCGGAGTTAGATTCAACACATCCAGAATCCAGGCGGGCAGCTGTAGATGGCTGGTGGCGAGATCGCTGAGCGAGTGCGGCACCAGCAGACCGGAGCCGATGACCCGGTAGTCATCACCCGGGACATCGGAGAGCAGCAGTTGTGTCACGGCACGGCCGCGCAAATGCGCAGCCAGGCGCCCCGCCTTGATGGCCGAGAGCCCTTTGCGCACACGGTTCATGGCATCGATATCGAGACCCGAGGCGAGCAGCCAGCGATTGATCTGCTGCTGCAGTTCGGGCGTGACATCTTCGGCCAAAACCTCCACCAGTGCCGATGCGCCACCGGAGATGAGAAACAGAAGATGAGAGTCGGCAGGGGTATCGCGCAGAAAATCGAGCAGGCGTTGACCGGCATGCAGGCTGTCGGCATCGGGCAGTGGATGACCCGCCTCGATGCAGTACCAGCGCGAATCCAACGACCGACCCAGATAGCCATGTTTGGTAACGAGCAAGCCGCGCAGCAATCGCGGCCCGAGCGCCTGTTGCGCGCCAAGGGCCATCGCCTCGGCGGCCTTGCCAACGGCTATCACACAACACGAAGTGTTGATAGGCTCCGTGCGCAATTGCTTACGTACCAGTTCATCACCGGCCACGGCACGCAACGCGCTGGCATAGATCTCCAGCAGTTGCCGCCGTGCCGCTTCGCGCTCCATGAGATCGTTAGGCGAGCTCGCGGCGGAAGCGGAAGAAGTTGAACTGCTGATCCTTCAGCGCCGGAGTGCGGTGCAGCTCAGCAACCTTCTCAACCAAGGTAAAGCGCGGCGCGAAGAGCGGCACGATCTTCGCTTCGTCATAACGCTCCACCACCAGGCCGCTGCACTTCTCCGGTCCCTCAATGGCGAAGGTGGCGATGATCACATGGCCGCCGACTGGCACCGCTTTGGCCAACACCTCAAGATAGCGTGCACGGGCCACTGTATCGGTGAGAAAATGAAATACCGCTCGATCGTGCCAGAGTCGAAAGGGATGCGGTGGCACAAAGGTGGTGACATCGTGCTCATACCACTCGACACTCGCCGCCTTCTCGCCGAGGCGTTGTTTTGCATGGGCCAACGCAGCACCAGCGATGTCGAGCACCGCCACCTGGCCATACCCCTCATCCACCAGCGAATCAACCAGCACAGAGGCGCCGCCGCCCACGTCGATGATCGCCTCTTCTTTCGAGACACCGGTGGCCTGGATCAGTTTCATCGACATGGTCGGATAGGTCTGAAACCAGCTGACGCTGTCGATCGCCTTTTCCGTATAGACGCGCTCCCAGTGATTCTTGTCGCCCATGGTCTGCTCCTCTTGCTACTTGGCAATGGTCTTGATGCGACCGACGAATAGCACTTCATCGAAGTTGCGTTGCAGCCGCTTGCTATAGAAGTTGCTCATCAGCGTGCCATTGGGAAAACGGATGGTATCACCGCTCTTCAGTTCCGTTGCGGGGGCGGCCAACCAACGCTTGCGCCCAGCGCTGCTTACCTCGATGTAGACATACTCGTTACTCGAAATCGTCTGCAGTACCTTGCCTTCATTATTCAACTCCGCATCGGTGGGTGGCAGCTTCAATGCCTGTCCTGCCTGCTCGACCGTGGGGTGACCGGCGGGCGGTGCGGCCAGCACAGTCGCAGAAAGCCCCACCACTATAACGCCTGCCCACCAGTGATGCTTTGTCATCGTCTCCTCCCCCTCATATGTTTTGTTATTGTTTGATTTGATCAAGACCGCGCGTCAGGTCGTTGATAATGTCCTGTACATCCTCCAGCCCCACCGAGACGCGGATCAGCCCATCGCTGATCCCCGCCTCGGCACGCTGCTCCGGTGTAAGGCGGCCGTGAGTGGTGGTGGCCGGATGGGTGATGGTCGATTTCGCATCGCCCAGGTTGGCAGTAATGGAGATGATGCGCGTATGGTCGACCACCTGCCACGCCTGCTCCTTGCCCCCCTTCAATTCGAAGGAGACGATGCCGCCATAACCGCTCTGCTGCCGCGTGGCCAGTTCATGCTGCGGGTGCGAGGCGAGTCCCGGATAGTAGACCCGCGCCACCGCAGGATGCTGTTCCAAAAAGGTAGCCAGTGTTAATGCATTGTCGCAATGGGCCTTCATGCGCAGTTTGAGTGTCTCCAACCCCTTCAGGAATACCCAGGCATTGAAGGCACTCATGGTGGGACCGGCGGTGCGCAGGAAACCATAGACATCCTTGCCGACCAGCGCCTCGGTGCCGATCACCGCGCCGCCGACGCAGCGCCCCTGCCCGTCGATATATTTGGTCGCCGAGTGGATGATGACATCGGCGCCGAGCTTGAGCGGCTGCTGCAGGGCGGGAGTACAGAAGCAGTTGTCGACCACCAGCAGGCAATTATGGGCATGGGCGATCTCGGCCAGGCGCGTAATGTCGGCCACCTCGGTGAGCGGATTCGACGGCGTCTCGATGAACAGCATGCGCGTGTTGGGTTTGATGGCGCGCTCCCACGCCGCATAATCGGTGAGCGAGACATAGCTGGTCTCGACACCGAATTTCGCCATGAACTGGCCGAACAGCACCACCGTGGTGCCAAACACCGCCCGCGACGAGATGATGTGGTCACCCGCCTTGAGGATGCCCATGCAGGTGGAGAGGATCGCCGCCATGCCGGAGCTGGTGGCGACACAACGCTCGCCCCCTTCCAGGGCGGCGAGGCGCTGCTCGAAGGTGCGCACTGTGGGATTGGTGAAGCGCGAATAGATATTGCCCGGCTCACTACCACCGAAGCGCGCCGCCGCCTGGGCAGCACTGCCGAAGGTAAAGCTGGAGGTGGGAAAGATCGGCTCGCTCTGCTCGCCTTCGTTGGTGCGCTGCTGACCGGCGCGCACCGCCAGGGTATCGAACGCCCATTCGTCAATTTCGTTGAAATCCATCACCTGCTCCTGCATGACCTGTTTTTCTCAGGAAACTTGTGCCTCTAACGATTCGATCAAGGCGATGATGGCAAGGCGGAAACATGCGAAAAAGCGGAGTTTACACATAGTAAATGAGCATTTTGAGCATGTTTCCAACGCAGCCAGAGCGCCTTTAGCGAATCGTTAGAGGTACAAACAAAAAAACCTGCTCAGCATTCGCTAAAGCAGGTTTCTTGGTCATCCCTCTTTAGCTGCATTTATCAGGCGCCCGCAAGCTGAGCTCAAATCGGCGCGTTCGGTCAGACTAGGCAATTGTCTGCATCATGTCAACACTCAGGTGTTGTTGTGCAGCTCGATGATGGCGCTCTCTTCGCGCTCGCGTTGCTGCTTGGCGGCATCGTTGCGCGCCTGCTCCAGACCCGCCAAGTAGTCGGGGGTGATGTCACCGGTTACATAAACACCATCGAACACCGAGGCCTCGAAGCGGCTAACCTTTTGGTTTTTCTTGTTGAGCACCGCATCGATGAGATCTTCGAGGTCCTGATAAACCAGCCAGTCGGCACCGATCGCCTCAGCGATCTGCTTCTCGTCACGCCCGTAACCAATCAGCTCCGACGAGGTGGGCATGTCGATGCCATAGACATTGGGATAGCGGACCGGAGGCGCGGCCGAGGCGAAATAGACCTTGGCAGCACCGGCATCGCGCGCCATCTGGATGATCTCCTTGGAGGTGGTGCCGCGAACGATGGAGTCGTCCACCAGTAGCACGTTCTTGCCGCGGAATTCCAGATCGATGGGGTTCAGCTTCTGCCGTACCGATTTCTTGCGCTGCTTCTGCCCGGGCATGATGAAGGTGCGGCCAATATAGCGATTCTTGATGAAGCCTTCGCGATAGACCACGCCCAGTTCGTAGGAGAGCTGCAGGGCCGAGGTGCGGCTGGTATCGGGGATGGGGATCACCACATCGATATCATGGTCGGGGAAGACGCGCTGGATCTTCTTGGCCAGCTTCTCGCCCATACGCAGACGCGCCTTGTAGACCGAGATGCCGTCGATGATGGAGTCGGGGCGCGCGAAATAGACGTGTTCGAAAATACAGGGGGTATAGGCGGGATTCTCCGCGCACTGCTGTGCATGAAATCCCCCATCCTCTGCAAGGTAGACCGCCTCACCCGGTGCCACATCGCGCACTCGTTCGAAACCGAGGGCATCGATGGCAACGCTCTCCGATGCAACCATGTATTCGGTCCCCAGCTCGGTGTCACGCTTGCCGATCATCAGCGGGCGGATGCCGAACGGATCGCGAAACGCCACGATGCCGTAACCGATGATCATCGCGACTACTGCATAGGCACCGCGGCAGCGCTGGTGAACGCCCCCCACTGCCTCAAAAATGTCATTGGCACCGATACGCAGCTTGCCCTGACGCTGCAGTTCGTGGGCGAAGACGTTGAGCAGGATCTCCGAATCGGAAGTGGTATTGATGTGGCGCAGGTCGTCGCGAAACACCTCATCCTTCAATTCACCCGCATTGGTGAGGTTGCCGTTGTGGGCCAGCGCGATACCGTAGGGCGAGTTGACGTAGAAAGGTTGTGCCTCTGCCGACGAAGAGCTGCCGGCGGTGGGATAGCGCACATGGCCGATGCCCATGTTGCCCGTCAACCGCAGCATGTGACGTGCCTCGAAGACGTCGCGCACCAGGCCATTGTCCTTGCGCAGATGAAGCCGTCCGTGATCGGAGGTCATGATCCCGGCGGCATCCTGGCCGCGATGCTGCAGAACTGTCAGGCCGTCATAGAGCGCCTGATTCACCGCACTCTTTCCCACTATGCCGATAATGCCACACATATCGTTCTCGTCACCTTAAGAAAGTTCGTTGTCAGCGATGCCGTCACATCAACTGTAATGGATGTTCTTCGACAGCTCCGGCGGCATGAAATGGGCCAACCAGAGTGCAATCGATTCGAAATAGGGCATCAGCTGTGCGTTACGCCACCAGCTCTCCTGTGGCACGGGTGTCATCCCACCGAGCAGCACCAGCAGTGCCACCACCAGTATGCCGCGCGCTATGCCGAAGAAGATGCCAAGCATGCGATCAGTCCCAGACAGGCCACTTTTCTGGATGAGCTGTCCGGCCAGATAGGTCATTAGTGCCGCCAGCATCAGCGTGACGATGAAGAGCAGCGCGAAGGCGATGAGCAGTCGCGCCGTTGGCGACTCCACATGACGCGACAGCAAAACAATGAGATTGTCGGAGAAGGCGATGGCGATCCAGAAAGCAGCGATCCATCCCAGCAGTGAGAGGGCCTCCCGCGTGAAGCCGCGCCACACGCTTAGTATCACGGATAGCGCAATGATGGCGAGGATGAGATAGTCGACCCAATTCATGTCACAACCAAGCGGTGACCGGCGGACGGCGCGGTGCAATATCAAACAACCATTCTAGCAGAGCGGCGAATTGGGCAAAAGGATAAGAAATTTTCAAGCAGGAGTGACCGGCATAATCAGGTAACGGCAGCGGCAAAACAGCGGTGTTAACCAAGGCATGCATCTTCACGCCCTGCATACCCGTGACATGCTGCTAGGACTTGTGGGGAACCACCATGCCGACCATGCCGAGCTTGCCCTGTACCCTCTCACGCAGCGCATCGGCACGTTCGCGACTCGACTCCGGCCCAACACGCACGCGGTAGCTGATCCCCTGCTCGCCCTTGACCTTTTCCACGTAGGCGGTAAAGCCCGCCTTGCGTGCCTTCTCCTGCAAGGCCAAGGCGTTGACCGAGCTGGAGAAGCTGCCCAGTTGCAGCGCCCACGCCTCGCCCGGCGCGGGTGGTTTGGAGGCCGCTACCGGCGCGGGGGCTGGCTGGGGTGCGGCAGCAGGGGCTGGCGTGGCCACCGGGGCAGGTTGCTGCGGTTTTTCGTTGCTCGCGACATCGCCCGCCTGCGGCGTGTCAACTACGGCGACTTCTGCAGCGGGCGCGGCGGGGGGGAGTTGGAGTGGAATTTCGATGGGCTCGAAATGGGTATTGGGTGGTTTGGGAACATTGCTGCCAAGGAGCGGCATGGTTGAGTCATTGTTTCCGGGCAGCAGCATCGGCAGGAAGATCACCGCTAGTGCAATCAACACCACGGCTCCCACAAGACGCTGTTTCAAACCCATATTCATCGAAGCCCCCTAAAGTGATTAGGCGCCATTATACGTGGTGCCCCATCACCTCTGCCACGGTGAAAAAGGAGCCAAAGGTGACGATGCGATCATCCGCCATCGCCTCGCCCAATGCCGCGGCGTGGGCCGCGGTAACGGTTTCGTAACCCTGCACCCCCTCCACCCCCAGGTTGGTGAACGCCTGCAGGAGCCTGCTGGCGGGGGCGCCGCGCGGGCCGGAAAGTGTCGCCGGATACCAGTGGTCGACAACCGGTAGCAGATAGGCGATGACCTTCTCGATATCCTTGTCGGCGAGCATGCCCACCACGGCACGGGTACGCCCCGTACACGGCATCAGGCGCAACGTCTGCGCCAGCTCCTGCGCCGATTCGGGGTTATGGGCCACATCCCAGATCTCGGTCACCGGGCCCGGCACCACCTGAAAACGGCCTGGCAATGTCACCGCGAGCAACCCCTGTCGTACCTGCTGCTGGTTGACCGGCAGGCGCTGCGCGATCAATGCCAGCGCCATCAACACCCCCGCGGCATTTTCCAGCTGGCTGGCGCCGCGCAGTGCCGGCAATGGCAAGGCATCGCGCCGCGCCGTTGCGCTCCACCACTCCCACTCCTGGTCGTGACGCCGGTAATCGTACTCCCGCCCAAGGCAATGCAACCGTGCGCCGACACGTTCGGCCTCGTCGATCAACGAAGCAGGCGGATTGGGATCGCTGCACACCGCAGGACGCCCGGAGCGGAAAATTCCTGCCTTCTCACGGGCGATGGTTTCGCGATCGGGGCCGAGCCACTCGGCATGATCGATGTCGATGGTGGCCACCAGCGCCACATCGGCATCGAGCAGATTGACTGCATCCAGGCGCCCGCCCATGCCCACTTCGAGAATGGCGCAATCGAGATTGGCGCGGGAAAACAGATCGAACGCTGCCAGCGTGCCGAATTCGAAGTAAGTGATTGAGGTTTCGCCGCGCGCCTGATCGACGCGCTCGAATGCAGCGCAGAGCGATGCGTCATCGATCATCTCGCCATTGATGCGAATACGCTCGTTGTAGCGCAATAGATGGGGCGAGGTGTAGGTGCCGACGCGATAACCGGCGGCGCGCAGAATGGCATCGAGCATCGCCACGCTCGAGCCCTTGCCGTTGGTGCCGGCCACGGTTATGACCACATGGTGGGGATGGCGCAGCCTCATCACATCGAGGACGCGGCCGGCACGCTCCAGACCCAGTTCGATGGTACTGGGATGAAGCGTCTCCTGCCAGGAGAGCCATGCATCGAGAGAGGAGAAGCGCATCGGGGAGAAGCGGGAAGTGGAGGAGCACTTCCCGCTAGGGATCTCTAGGCGGCGGGACGGCGGGTCATGATCGACAGCACATTGGCGATGCGGTCGCGCATCTCGCGGCGATCGATGATCATGTCGATGGCACCGTGCTCCAGCAGGAACTCGCTGCGCTGGAACCCCTCCGGCAGCGTTTCGCGCACCGTCTGCTCGATGACGCGCGGCCCGGCAAAACCGATCAGAGCGCCGGGTTCGCCGACATTGATATCACCGAGCATGGCGAAGCTGGCCGAGACGCCACCCATGGTCGGGTCGGTCATCACCGAGATGAAGGGGATACCTTTCTCGCTCATACGCGCCAGGGCCGCTGAGGTCTTGGACATCTGCATCAGCGAGAAGAGCGCCTCCTGCATGCGCGCGCCGCCGCTCGCCGCGAAACAGATGAAGGGAATGTTCTGGTCCATGGCGACGTTGGCCGCGCGCACGAAGCGCTCGCCCACCACCGAACCCATCGAACCGCCCATGAAGCTGAATTCGAAGGCAGCCGCCACCAGCGGGATCCCCTTCAGCTGGCCCTGCATGGCGATCAGGGCATCGCTCTCGCCGGTCGTCTTTTGGGATTGCACCAAGCGATCCTTGTAACGCTTGCTGTCCTTGAAGCGCAGGTGGTCGACCGGCTGCAGGTTGGCGCCGATGTCGATGCGCGGTTCCGGATCGAGGAAGTGTTCCAGGCGCATCCGCGCACCGATGCGCATGTGGTGGCCGCACTTGGGACAGACCTCCAGATTGCGCTCCAACTCAGCCCGATAGAGCACACCGCCGCAGCCCGGGCACTTGGCCCACAGCCCTTCAGGAATACTCTTTTTCGCACTCCCGTCGGTACGGATTTGCGAGGGAAGAAACTTTTTAATCCAGCTCATCGTTCGGTCCTGCGTATCGGCAGCCCGTCAGCCGGGCCGTCATTGAATTCGTAAAATTGTATCCACTCCGCCAGAATCAGTCAGCGAGAGGACTCACACCCTGTCCATGGCCAAGCGCAATTCGGCTACGAACGCCCCGGCTGCGGCCGGGATCTTCTCCGGCTCGGCCTGCAATGCCTCAATACGGCGCACCAGGGCACTGCCGACGATCACCGCATCGGCGACCTGGGCGACCTTTGCCGCCGAAACGCCGTCCTGGATACCGAAACCGACGCCCACAGGGAGCTCGGTACGGGCACGGATCATCGCCAGCCGTTTGGCTACCTCGCTTACATCGAGGTGGCCGGCACCGGTAATTCCTTTGACCGACACATAATATACGAATCCGCTTGCTGCCTGACAGATGCGACTGACCCGATCGGGTGTTGTGGTCGGCGCCAAAAGGAATATCGGGTCGAGACCGTGAGGACGAAGAGCCGCCTCTAGCCCGGCCGACTCCTCGGGTGGCATATCGACAGTCAGCACCCCATCGACCCCCGCGGCTGCCGCTTCGGCTGCAAACTTCTCGTAGCCCATTACCTCGACAGGATTGAGGTAGCCCATCAGCACCACCGGGGTGGTGGCATCGGTCTCGCGGAACTCGCGCACCATGGCCAGCACGTCGCGCAGGCTGACGTTGTGCTTGAGAGCGCGCTCACTGGCGTGCTGGATCACCGGGCCGTCGGCCATGGGATCGGAAAAAGGCACCCCAAGTTCAAGCAAGTCGGCCCCGGCCTGCACCAGCGCATGCATGGTCGGCACGGTGATGTCGGGCACCGGGTCGCCCGCGGTAATGAACGGGATCAGCGCCTTACGGCCTTTAATACGCAGCTCGGCGAAACGAGTGGCAATACGGCTCATACGACGATCCCCTCCAGCTTGGCCACGGTGTGGATATCCTTGTCCCCGCGTCCCGAGAGATTGACCAGAATCACCTGGTCCTTCTTCATGGTCGGAGCGAGCTTGATGGCATGGGCGAGCGCATGGCTCGACTCCAGTGCCGGGATGATCCCTTCGGTGCGGGAGAGCTCGTGGAAGGCGGCAAGCGCCTCGTCGTCGGTGGCCGACACGTAGGTGGCACGGCCGCGATCCTTGAACCAGGAGTGCTCGGGGCCGACACCGGGATAGTCGAGCCCGGCGGAGATGGAGTGGGTCTCGATGATCTGGCCGTTGTCGTCCTCCAACAGGTAAGTACGGTTGCCGTGCAGTACACCAGGACGGCCTGTACCGGCCAGGCGTGCGGCGTGGCGACCGCTGGCGATCCCCTCGCCGCCCGCCTCGACACCAAACATGGCAACACAGTCATCAATAACGAAGGGGTGGAACAGGCCCATGGCGTTGGAGCCGCCACCGACGCAAGCCACCAGGGCATCGGGCAAGCGGCCGATCGCCTCCCGCATCTGTTCCCTTGCCTCGCGGCCAATCACCGACTGGAAGTCGCGTACCAGCGCCGGATAGGGATGCGGTCCTGCTGCGGTTCCGAAAATGTAGAAGGTGGAGTCGACGTTGGTGACCCAGTCGCGCATCGCCTCGTTGACTGCATCCTTGAGCGTCTTAGAGCCCGAGGAGACAGAGCGGACTTCGGCTCCGAGGATGCGCATGCGGTAGACATTGATCTTCTGCCGCTCGATATCTTCGGCACCCATGTAGACCACGCACTCCATGCCGTAACGGGCACAGACCGTGGCGGTGGCGACGCCATGCTGGCCGGCGCCTGTCTCGGCGATGACACGTTTCTTGCCCATGCGCCGCGCCAGCAGCGCCTGGCCGACGGTGTTGTTGATCTTGTGGGCACCGGTATGGTTGAGGTCTTCGCGCTTCAGCCAGATCTGCGCCCCCCCCAGCTTCTCGCTGAGGCGCTTCGCATGGTAGACCGGTGAGGGACGACCGACAAAGTGCTTCAGTTCGTAGTCGAGTTCCGCCTTGAATTCCGCATCGTCCTTGTAACGGTCGTAGGCCTGGCGCAGCTCATCGAGCGCCTCCATCAGCGTTTCTGAGGCAAAGATGCCGCCATAGGGACCAAAATGGCCGCCCGCATCGGGCAGCGTCAGCAAATCCTCATACCTGCTCTTGTCATTCGCCATCGGCTTTCACAACTCCT
>DASWUD010000067.1:0-3897 GCA_036401755.1 Gammaproteobacteria bacterium | reverse complement strand
CCATCGGCCCCCTGCAACAGCGTGGTCGGCACAGTCATGACCGAGAGGGCGCGCACTTGTGCCAGCTGCTGCTCGGCATCGAGGGTCACCACCTGCAGCGCGGGATAGCGTTGCCTCAGTTGCGCGACCACACCCTTTTGCGCCGGACAGATGGCGCAGTGCGCAGAGACCACCACGATCAGGGCCGCCTCGCCGTCACCCACCCGAAGGGGGCCTGCCGCAGCCGCCTTGCGCCGCTGCATCACCCGTAGCAGTTGAGCGGCCACGCCCATCAGGACCAGGAGCGCCACTGCCCAACCCAGCCGTTCCAGCGTGGGCATCGTTCACTCCATGTTTCTGCGCGGCCGCGCGCCGAGCACCACCTGGCTGTCGGTCGGGGCGTGGCCAAAAAAGCCGCGCACCCCGAGCCGGTTCATCTGATAGTAGATAAAGCAGCCGATGCACCACCCCAGGTAAGAGACCGCCGTCAGGGCGATCAGCACCCACACCAGCACCCAGCCCAGCGTCACATAACCGAAATAGAGCGCGGCCGCCGCCAGCGCCGCGCTCACCGCACCCACTGCCTGGCCAAAGCGATGCGGCTGGGTGTTGTCCGTGCGCAGATCGGGGCGCACCACCCCGAGTGGCTTGAGCAGCAGGCGATAGACCAGCGCAAAGGGACCCCACTCAAACGCCAGGCTGGTGATGAGAAAGACCAGCGCCAGGGCGGCAACCGGCTCCCAGCGGTTGAAAACATAGGCCACCACCAGTGTGGCGATGGCGAGCAGCTGACCGGTCTTGATCGCGCTGTGGTCGACGTAACGGCTTTCACTCATCTCTTTGACTCCCCGTTGGAAAAAGGCTGGTGATGAAGAGGAGCAGCAGCAACGCCGCGAGTGGTTCCCACCGCTCTACCAGCCATGCCCAGGCCAGCGAGCCAACGGCGAACAACACGATCAGTAGCGGACCATGCCCCATGAAACGCCTCTTGCCCATCTCTTCACTTTCCAGTGGTACAAATGCAGGTGGGACGATGGTATACAATGCAAAGATGTATTGGCTTCGGCCAATTTCGCATGAGCGATATGCAAAAATGAATAGCCTGGATTGGAACGACATCCGCTTCTTTCTCGCGGCGGCCCACAGCGGCAGCCTGGCGGCGGCCAGCCGTCAGCTGGGGAGCCACCAGCCGACGGTGGGTCGTCACATCGACACGCTGGAAAAACGGTTGGGGGTGCGGCTGTTTCAACGCCACGCGCAAGGGCTGACTCTCACCGAGGAGGGACAGCGCATCCTGCAGGCAGCCGAAGCGATGGGCGATGCCGCCGCGATGCTGCACCGCATCGGCACGCTGGAGGCGACGGAGCTGCGCGGCAGTGTGCGCATCGCCGCCCCCAGCGGGTTGGCCGTGCACCTCATCGCCCCCCACCTGCCGCGCTTTTGTGAGCGCTATCCCGCACTCGATGTCACCCTGCAACCCTCGGCCTCCAGCGCCGACCTGACCCACGGCGAGGCCGATGTGGCGATCCGTCTCTATCGCCCGGACGCCGAGGAGTTGGTGGTGCGGCATGTGGGCGCGATGGGTTTCGGTCTCTATGGTTCCAGCGCCTATCTGCAGCAGCGGGGCGTGCCGCAACAGCGTAGCGACATGGCCCGTCATTACTTCATCGCTTATGGTGAGCAGCTGCGCCACCTGGAAGAGAACCGCTGGCTCGAAACCTTGGCCGGCGATGCGCGCTTTGTGGTGCGCAGCGACGACACCCACACCCGGCTGGCCGCGGCCGCGGCCGGGGTGGGCCTGGCGGTGCTGCCCCACATCCTGGCGCAGCGCTTTTCGCAACTGCAGCGCGTCATCGAGGATGCAGAAGTGCCTTCGAAGCCGATCTGGCTGGTGGTGCATCGCGATTTGCGCCATCTGGCACGGGTGCGTGCCGTGCTGGATTGGCTGATGGAGCTCTTTAGCGAATCTGGCCTGACCGCGCTTGGCACCGTAGATTAACCGGCACAAGACCCATATAGTTTTGGGCGCCCCTGACCTTCCAACAAATTACACCCACTGACATCGGGAACCGTACATGATCTCCTTCCTTGAGCATCCGGGCGTGCGCGAGCGCCACCTGCAGCGACGCTATCACAATCCGCTGTTTCCCCCCGCGCGCCGCTATGTCAACGCGGCGGACCTGCAACAGGCGCGCGCCAGCGACCACGCCGAACTGGAAACCTTTCACCAGCAGTTTCAGGCGCTGCTGGAGCGCGCCGTCGCCCTCCAGCCCAACGAGGAGAGCGAGGTGGTGCTCAAGCTCAAGGCCGATCTCGACCAGGCCTACGCCCTCGCCTGCGGTCTGCCCGGCGATCTGAGCCAACTCAAGATCGGCATCCAGAAACTGATCAGCGTAACAATGAATGCCGTTTGGCAGGGGGCCGGCAACGACCCGCTTGCCCAGCAGGAGCTGACCCACGAAGAGGAGGCGCGCGCCGCCCACTTCGCCCACCTGCGCTATCCGCTGGTGGCGGCACTGGTTCGTCCCGACTCCCCCATCGATAACGAAGAGCTGCTTCCCGCACTGCTGAGTGCCGAAGCCGTTGAACTGCAGGCCGCCCTCTGGCTATTCGACCCCGAGCAGCTGACCGACCTCCTGCGCGCAGGCCATGCCCTGCTGGAGACGCTCACCGACAGCACCCTGCAAGCGCGCGTGCAGCAATCACTGCAGCAGATCGACCGCTTTCTCGCTGAGAGCACTCCCTCCCCGACCACTTAAGGTGCCACATGGAACCCATGCACATCGAATACAAAGTCAATGCTGCCATTGCTGTGGAGCAATTCATCGAGCTGCTGCGCGAATCGACCCTGGGCGAGCGCAGGCCGATCGATGACCTCGACTGCATGGCGGGGATGGTGACCCACAGCAACTTGATGGTCTCGGCATGGCACGATGCACAGCTCGTGGGGATCGCCCGCGCCATGACCGATTTTCACTACGCCTGCTATCTCTCCGATCTTGCCGTGCACCGACACTATCAGAGGCACGGCATCGGCAAGCGCCTGCTGACGACCACGCAAGCGCAGTTGGGCAGCAAGTGCAATCTCATCCTGATCGCCGCGCCGGCGGCCAACGCCTACTACGAGCAGCTCGGCTTCACCCATAACCCACGCTGCTGGGTGCTGGGTCGCCAGCAAACCATTCGCTCCTAGAAATTAGCGTTGCGAAACGCGCGATGCATGGAATAACAACTCTTCGCCAGGGGAGCATTTCCCCACCTGTTATTGATCTTTCCTTGGCGATCTTGGCGGGATAGGTAACTATCGTTGCGTGGAAGTCGGTTCTACTTCATCCAGCCCAGACACTTGCCCATGCAGCTATTGTTGGCTGGCAGTACCTGCTTGCCGCACTTCTCCATCGGCGTGGCCAGGATTGCGTCTACCGCGCTCTGTTCGAGCACCTGCGCCACATAGGGCTCATTGGTCAGCGTCGTAATATTCTGCGCGAAGCTGCGCAGATGGTTGCGCGAACCGCACAGCAAGGTCTCATAGACCACATCGATATCCTCATGCTGTGAACGCTCGATGGCCGCCAGGATATCTCGCATGTCGGTCTCCTCGATGATGCCGCCCACTTCGAGCGCATCGAGTTCGCTCTGCATGCCTTTGGTGATGAGCAGGGTATAGAGCGCCTGCAAATCAAGGTTGGTGAATTCACCAATCTCGTTACCCGCCGCCGGGTCTGCCAGATCGTACTTCTTCAACAATTTCAGGATCGCATTCATGTGCATCTGCTCGGAGCTGGCGATATTCGAAAATACCGTGTAATCCTCCCACTGTTCGTAGAGGGTCAGGTAGGTATCCCGCGCCAGCTTCTCCTCTTCGCGCATGTAGAGGAGATCGGCTGTCTCCTCGTCTGACAGCGCCACATCCGCACT
>DASWUD010000066.1:0-3816 GCA_036401755.1 Gammaproteobacteria bacterium | reverse complement strand
TCCCCAGCAATTGAATGATCACCGGTGTACCGCTGGCGGTAACGCAGCCGTGCGCCAGCTCAGGGCAGTGGCGCGGCAGCGCCTTGCCATCGAGGGCGGTGTCACTGACGCGGATGAACTCGGTGACGCAGGCGTCATAGCCGCCAATGGCAGTAAGCAGCCGACGCATCGGCGCGTCGAGCACCCCCTCCATCGGGGCGAGGAGAATTCGCATGGGAAGCAGGAGATCCAAAAACAGAGAGGCGGCATGGTAACAGCATCGTGTTACTGTTCACTAGGGAGCAGGAAGCTGCATAACCCCCCTCAGGGGTTCATGCCCCTTGTGGGTAGAGGGTGGGGAGAGGGGATCAATAGCTCAAGCGACAAGCAAGGAGGGGAGCGGGTAGAATGTGTGGCAACCGTTGGTTGCCTCGGATTTGGATGCGGGGTTTCGTCCCCGCGCGACGAGTCTCTTTCTTTGCGCGGCCAAAGAAAGAGACGCAAAGAAAGGCCGCCCCTATGCCTCTTCTCTCCTGCGCGCTTCATTCCGGTCGGGTCCGGCAGACGGGCCGTCCCTGGCCCGGCTGCCGGATGGCGCGCGTCCTTGCGCGCCACCCTATCGGGCTGTTCCTCCCTCCACTCCAGTGCTCGGCGAGGCATAGGGGGAACCATATCGCTCTCGCACCTGCTCTTACGAATTTCAGACAAGAGGCATCTGCGTGACCGCTTTTAACATTCTGACTTATCCCGACGAACGCCTGAAGCAGGAGTCGCAACCGGTCGTGACGTTTGACGACGAGCTGCAGGCGTTCCTGCGCGATCTGGAGGAGACGATGGAGGCGGGGCCGGGCGGGGTCGGTATCGCGGCGCCGCAGGTGGGGCGTTTTCAGCGCATCGCCATTGTTGATTGCTCCAAGGCGCGCAAGCCGGTGCCGAACCACGGCCGGCTCTTTCTCATCAATCCGGAGATCCTTACCTGGGAGGGGATGGAGGTGGGGCGCGAAGGGTGCATGTCGGTACCCGACTACACCGGCAACGTGATCCGCGCCGAGCGCATCACCATGCGTGCGCAAAATCCACAAGGCGAAATAGTCGAATATTCATTTGAGGGTTTCGAGGCGCGCGCGGTGCAGCACGAGTGCGATCATCTCGACGGCATGTTGTTTCTCGACCGGCTGGTGAGTCGGCGCAATGATCTGTTCAAGCGCAAGGTCTATCAGAAGTGATGGAGCATTAGCGCGATGACAGCAGGACTCATCACGCTACTGCTCTTTATTGTTCTTGTCGTCGCGTGGCTCTATCTGCTGCGCCTGCTCGATCGCGCCCGTGGCGCCGAGTGGGGGCATCGCTGGGTCAATCGCATCGATGGTCTCAATCGCCTCTACTGTCGCCGCTATCACCGCCTCATCGCCGAGCCGTTGGCACTGCCACAAGAGGGGCCGGCCATCGTGGTCGCCAACCACGTTTCCGGTCTTGATCCGCTGCTGCTGGCGGCGGCCAGCCCGCGTCCGCTGCGCTTTATCATCGCCAGCGAGGAGTATCACCGCTTCGGTCTCACCTGGTTGTTCCGTGCCGCCAGGTGTATCCCGGTCGATCGTACGGGGCGCCCCGAACGCGCCTTTCGCGCCGCACTCGCGGCACTCAAGGAAGGCGAGGTGGTCGCCCTCTTTCCACAGGGGCGCATCTACCGCGACCACGAGGTACCGCACCATCTGAAGCCCGGCGCCACCCGGTTGGCGCAGATGACCCGTGCCCCGATCTATCCGTACCGCATCGAAGGGATCGCCGGTGAAGGTACGGTCTTCTCCTCGCTGTGGAGGCGCAGCCGTGCACGGCTCACTCACTATCCGCCGATCATTTGCCAACCTGAGGCCGCCAAGCAGTGTCACCACCAGCTGGAAGCACTGATGCGTCAGCATCTGGTGCCCGGCGAAAGCGGTACCAGTAGCGGTTTTGTGAGCCAGCAGGCAGACAGCTGACGAGGCTAGCGTGTGCAATGGCGAGCGTATCGACGCTCTACCCCCGTCTGTGCTGAGCAGGCTCCCACAAATCGCGCTTCTCAAGCTTGCAATCACAGGTTAAGAGTGGTATTTAATGCGCGGTATAAGAATGGTTTTGTAACATAACTGATTTTTCAGGAAATAATTCTCAGGGGCACGGCGATGGTGATGACGACTTCAGGCGTGGTGACGAGAGGGGATGAGGTCCGGGTGATGCCGACGGCAAGCGCAGTGGTCCGGGTGCTTCCGGAGCAGAAGGTGCGGCGAATCCTGGTGGTCAACGGTAAGGGTGGCTGCGGTAAGAGCACCGTCGCTACCAATCTGGCTGGCTACTACGCCAGCGTCGGCCAAAACACCGCCCTGTTCGATTTCGACCCGCAGGGCTCCAGCATGCAGTGGCTGGCGATGCGCGACAAGCAGAACAATCCCATCACCGGTGTGGACGCCTACCGCCGTCCCGGCACGGGCATGACCCGCACCTTCCAGATGCGCATTCCGCCTGGCGCGCAGCGTATCATCCTCGACGCCCCCGCCGGTGCCTCCGGCCAGATGCTGGTGGATATGGTGCGCGAGGCCGACACCATCATCATTCCGGTTACCCCGTCACCGATCGACATCCACGCCACCTCGCGCTTTATCGGCGAACTGCTGTTGGTGGGCAAGGTGCGCGCCCGCGGTGTGCGCATGGGGGTGGTGGCCAACCGCATCGGCAAGAAGAGCGAGGTCTATCAGAAGCTGGAGAAGTTCCTCGCCACCCTGAACATCCCCTTCCTGGCCCGCTTGCATGACAACCTCGACTACCTGCGCGCCGCCGAGCGCGGCATGGGGATCTGCGAACTGCGCAGCAAGGACAACCGCTACGAGCTGAGCCAGTGGAAGAACCTGATCCGCTGGGTGGAAGAGGGGCGCTAACAGATCGCTCCGGGTCGGCTGAATAGACGCGGCCGGCCCCTATCCATCGCACTCCTTCCGTTTACCTCTCGCCCCATCCGCTTCCCATTTTTCTTCACTGCGCTGCTCATCTGCGCCCTGCGTCACGGGCTGGCTGCATCCTCTTATGGCGTCGCTGCCGGTACAAACAGCGTTCTGCCGTCGCCGCTGATGCGCTGGAGCGGGTGGCCGTAAAGGTGCGTCAGCCGTTCGGTGGTAAGCAGGGATTCACTCACCCCGGCCTCCCAGCGGCCATCGCCATAAAGCAGCAGTACGTGGCTGCAGTGGAGGAGGGCGTGGTTGGGATCGTGCAGCACCATCACCGCCGTGTGCGCGTTGTCGCAAGCGGTTTTCATCAGCTCAAACAGCGTGGCCTGATGGCGCAGGTCGAGGTGGTTGGCCGGTTCGTCGAGCAGGAACAGTGCCGGCTGCTGGGTGAGCAGGGTGGCCAGGGCCACGCGGCGTCGCTCGCCGCCAGAGAGGGTGGCGATGGGGCGCTCCTCCCATCCCGCCAGACCACAACACAGCAGCGCCGCGCGCGCCAGCTGCAGATCACGTTCACTCTCGCCGCGCCAGCCGTGCAGATGGGGGTGGCGTCCCATCAACACCGTCTCCCACACCGTGGCGGGAAACGGGTCGCTGGAGTCCTGGGGCAGCAGGCCAATGCGCTGCGCGATGGCGCGACGCGCCAGCTGGGCGAGCCGCTCCCCTTCCAGCACTACCTCGCCAGCGGAGGGGGCACGTAACCCCGCCAAGGTGTGCAGCAGGGTGGTTTTGCCAGCTCCGTTGCCACCGAGGATCGCCCAGCGCTGGCCCGCCTCGATCGACCACTCCAGACCGCGACAGAGCAACCGCCCTCCCACGACCAGGTCGAGGCGGCGCGTTGCCAGCAGGCTCATGGCCGCCC
>DASWUD010000065.1:0-2858 GCA_036401755.1 Gammaproteobacteria bacterium | reverse complement strand
AGACGTGATTTCGAGGAGGTAAAGCCGGAACACTCTTTTCTGCGATTTTCCTGCGAGGAGCTGTGATGCTGGCGGGAGAGCCGACAGCGGGCTACCAGCCGAGGGGTTCGCCATCGCGGAAGAAGCCGCCGTTGGGACCGCTCTTGGGCAGCAGCGCCGCCCAGACGATGCCGGCGGCGCCCTCCTCCACGCTGCGCTCCGCCTCGGGACCGCCCATGTCGGTGCGGGTCCAGCCCGGGCAGACCGAGTTGACCTTGACGTCACCCACCGCCTCGGCGGCGAACAGGCGGGTGACGGCGTTGAGTGCGGTCTTGGAGATCTGGTAGGCGGGCCAGCCCTGCTCCATCGCGGCGAGTTGCCCCAAGCCGGAGGAGACGTTGACCACCCGCCCGTAGCCAGCCTCGTTCATGTGGGGCATCACCAGGCGGGTGAGGCGGAAGGCGCCGAGGGTGTTGATATCAAACGCCTTGAGCAGATCGGCCGGGCGAACCTCGAACACACTCTGCACCTCCAGGAAGGTTGGGGTGAAAGCCTGCGCGGCGTTGTTGATCACCACATCGATGTGGCCATGGCGTGCCATTACCCCGCGCACCAGCGCGCGGACTTGTGCCTCTTCGGTGACATCCAGCAGCGCCGCCTCGGTATTCTGCAAGCCCTGCGCGCGCAGCGCCTTGACCGCTGCCTGCACCCTGAGCAGCCGTCGTCCGGTGAGAATGACGTGATAACCGCGCTGCGCCAGCTGCCGGCTGCTCTCCAGTCCGAGGCCGCGGTTGGCGCCGGTGATGATGGCGATGCGCTGCATGGGGAGGCTCCTCGTTGGTCGGGATCCAAGTGTAGCCGGCGGGGTGTTCTGTGGCCTTAAATGCCATTTGTGAGTCGTGACACGCACCCTGGGCGGTCCCGTGCGATAATCTGCATTTCTGTAGATTTGAAAAAGAAGGGAGTAACACAATGAAGAAGTGGATGAGCTGGTTTGCCGCCCTGCTGCTCGCGGGCTGTGCCAACGGACCGAGCGGCGTGACAGTCAAGGAAAGCGATGGTTCCAGCGCAGCATCACGGCTGGTGATGATGACATCGGGTTTTATCGATGAGGCCGGAAAGGGGGAGGAACCCGAGGTTTCACAGCTGAATCCCTGGATCGAGATCGATCGCAAGAGCGGCATCGCCGGTTATGCAGGGGTGACCCTGACGCGCATCGTCTCCGACTCCGAGATCTTCATGACCCATGCCCCGCGCTGGCTGGAGGCGGGGAAGAGCCACGAACTGCGCATTACCGTGGGTGGACGCAGCGTAGTGTTGCACGCCATGGAGGAGGGGACGCGCTGGCACAAGAATCGGCAGGATTCGGGTTTTAGGAATACCACCTACTTTGAGCGTGTCCGCTATCAGGCGAGCCTGGCGGATATGGAGTTGCTGGCCAAGGGGCCGATTACCCATATCTCCGCCTCCGGTAAAAAGGCTGGAGCCTCCTGGCCGCGCCAGGAGCGCAAGATCCTGCCAGAGTACCAGAGCAAATTTACCGCCTTCTACCAGCAACAAATCGCCCCGGCACTCTGATCCCCAACCCTGCGAAGAAGGGGCGCGCCTTGGTGCCCCCTTCCCCTGAACCGCCGCCTCCGCTACCCTATACGCCCTGTTTTGCGCCGTTTTGGCGCCTATCCGTCATTTTTCTGGAGTTCCCATGGCTGACGTCAAGAAAGTGGTTCTGGCCTATTCCGGTGGCCTCGACACCTCCATCATTCTCAAGTGGTTGCAGGATACCTACGGTTGCGAGGTGGTGACCTTCACCGCCGACATCGGCCAGGGCGAAGAGGTAGAGCCGGCGCGCGCCAAGGCGCAGGCGATGGGGGTGAAGGAGATCTACATCGACGACCTGCGCGAAGAGTTCGTCCGCGACTTCGTCTTCCCCATGTTCCGTGCCAATACGATTTATGAAGGCGAATACCTGCTCGGCACCTCCATCGCCCGTCCGCTCATCGCCAAGCGCCTCATCGAGATCGCCAACGAGACCGGCGCCGACGCCATCTCCCACGGCGCCACCGGCAAGGGCAACGACCAGGTGCGCTTCGAGCTGGGCGCCTATGCGTTGAAGCCCGGCGTGAAGGTGATCGCCCCGTGGCGCGAGTGGGACCTCACCTCGCGCGAAACCCTGATGGCCTACGCCGAGAAGCATAAAATCCCGGTCGATTTCAAAAAGGCCGGCAAGAAGTCGCCCTACTCGATGGACGCCAACCTGCTGCACATCTCCTACGAAGGCGGCGTGCTGGAAGATCCGTGGTGCGAGCCGGAAGAGGATATGTGGCGCTGGTCGGTCTCCCCCGACAAAGCCCCGGATGTACCGACCTACATCGAGATCGGTTACGAGAAGGGCGACCCGGTCACCCTCAACGGTGAGCGCCTCAGCCCCGCCGCCATGCTCGCCACCCTCAATAAGCTGGGCGGCGCCAACGGCATCGGCCGCCTCGACATCGTCGAGAACCGCTACGTCGGCATGAAGTCGCGCGGCGCCTACGAGACCCCGGGCGGCACCATCATGCTCAGGGCGCACCGCGCCATCGAATCGATCACATTGGATCGCGAAGTGGCCCACCTGAAAGATGACCTGATGCCGCGCTACGCCAGCCTCATCTACAACGGCTACTGGTGGAGTCCGGAGCGCAAGATGGTGCAGGCGATGATCGACGAGTCGCAGCAGTTTGTGAACGGCACCGTGCGCCTCAAGCTCTACAAGGGCAACGTCATCGTGGTCGGCCGCAAGTCGGACGACTCGCTGTTCGACGCCACCATTGCCACCTTCGAAGACGATGCCGGCGCCTACAACCAGAAGGATGCCGAAGGCTTTATCAAGCTCAACGCGT
>DASWUD010000064.1:0-2613 GCA_036401755.1 Gammaproteobacteria bacterium | reverse complement strand
AAACTGAAATTCACTGAGGTGAGAGAGGGTGAAGCCCTCTATTACATCGGCGATTTTGCCCTCGTAAAAGACGAAAACCTTACTTTCGACATCACTGTGATCCCCGAAGGAGGAACAGAGCGTCACGAATTCAAGTTTTCACGCCAGTTCTAGATTCTCGTGTGTGACACGAGGCCGGGAGACCCAGGAGATCTTCCCGGACTCTTGCTCCTCAGGAGGCGCGGTTGTGGCCCCATCCCCTGAGGGATATGTGATTTATCCACACCTCCTTTCGTCCCCACCATTGAAAACTCTTATGTGATGGGCACTGGAATGGAGCGGTGACTTTGCTAAGGTTATTGCATCATTAAATCTCTCCTTACAGGATGTGTCCCCCACCATGGAGGTCTCCCCGATTTTCCGGTTTAGGAGGTGAGAATCATGCGACGTCCTTATCTGGAACACTATGTCTCTCCACTTTCCATGCCTGAGATCCACACCGTGGCAATGGATCGACCCTGGTTCTGGCTCAGCGAAGGGTGGCGCGATTTCGTTGCTGCCCCAGGTATCAGCCTGGCCTACGGCGTTATGGCCGCATTGGCCTTCATGGTAGTAAGCGTGCTGTTCGCTTCTCTGGGTTCATGGCACTGGGCCATTGCGTTGATGCTCGGTATTTTGTTTGTTGGACCGGTTATGGCTGCGGGGCTTTACGAGATTAGCCGCCGTCGTGAAGGGAACCTGAAGAGTACGCTGAGGGATTCGATGCGGGGGTGGCAGCGCAATAGCTTTACCACCCTGAGTCTCGGCATCATCATGGTGATACTCTTGATGGCATGGTTTCTGACTGCCTACGAGATGACCGCACTCTTTGTGGCCAGTAGTGGCGTGATGGCCAGGGTGTTTGGTGGCGAGATTGACCTGCCAACATTCCTGACCTCGATCACTTGGCCAATGGCGGCGGCAGCGAGCATTACGGGCATCTTCTGGTTGGCCGTAGTGTTTTTGTTGACCGTTGTATCGGTGCCCTTAGCAGCAGATCATGAAGATGTCGATGTTATTACAGCCATTGCGGTGAGTGTGAAGGCGGTCAGGCGTAACCGGCTGCCAATGTTGCTGTGGGCGGGACTAATCCTCATCTTTGCCGGTGTTGGGGTCCTGCCGTTCTTTCTCGGCCTGATCGTCACCTTTCCTCTTCTGGGGTATGCAACCTGGCACGCCTATCGCGATCTCGTCGGCTGAATAGAGCCAAGCGTTAGTCACTCGACAAGCCCCGCACAGGCGGGGCTTGTCTGCGTTCGGACCAGCTGCGCTACATGTACGCCTTGAGCTGCTCGAGCATGTCGCGCTCGGTGACGGCGGTGTAGTCTTTCTGAATGGTATGGCTTATGGCCTTGCTCAGCTGTTCGCTCATATTCTGTTTAATCAATCCCAGGAAGTGGGGAGAGGCGACCAGCACCACCTTACCGAATTTGTTGGCCGCGCGCCCTTCATCCAGCGCCTTGGCCAGTTCCATGGCGAATCGCTCAAATTCATAGGACTTGGGATCAATGGCTTCATTAAAGGAGCCGCTACCCTGGGTGCCACTGCTCATGAAGTGCCCCGAGCGGTCGGAGCTGAGTTTGTCGGTCTTCATGCGGCTTTCCGGATGAGTGAACTCCTTGATAAGGGTGATGCTTTTCTTTGGTTCATCCAGATTGAAGATACGGGCCTGGCTTCCATTGGCGACGAGAACCCAACTGTTTTGCATGGCGACTCCTTTATGTTCAGTGGGTGAAAAAAAGAGGGGTTTTGTTTTTACTATAGACCACCCCCGCCACTTCGCCGCTACAATGCGCCCCATGTTACCCCTGCCCATTGACGATGTCCTTTCCTCCCTCCGCGAGGCTTTAGCTGCCCACGCGACCGTGGTACTGCAGGCTCCGCCCGGCGCGGGCAAAACCACTCGTGTACCGCTGGCGCTGCTCGATGCCGCGTGGCTGGCGGGGCGCTCCATCATCATTTTGGAACCGCGCCGTCTGGCGGCACGCGCCGCGGCCACACGCATGGCCGACGAGCTGAGCGAAACACCTGGCCAAACTGTCGGCTATCGCATCCGCTTTGACCACAAGGTGTCGAGACAGACCCGCATCGAGGTGGTGACTGAAGGGATCCTGACGCGCCGCCTACAGGAGGACCCGACCCTCGACGGTATTGGTCTGGTGATCTTCGATGAATTTCATGAACGTCATCTCCACAGCGATCTTGCCTTGGCCCTCTGCCTCGATGCCCAGGCCGGGCTGCGTGACGACCTGCGCCTGCTGGTGATGTCGGCTACCCTCGACGGTAAGGGCTTGGCCCAGCGCCTCGATGCGCCGCTCATCGTGAGCGAGGGACGCAGCTATCCTGTCGACGTGCGTTTCCTGCCGCGCGAACCGGAGGGCCCGTTGCAGGAACGGGTGGCGGGGGCGGTGATCAGTGCCCTCAACAACCACAGCGGTGATCTGCTGGTTTTCCTGCCAGGTAGCGGCGAGATCCGCCGCACCGAGGCGCTGCTGCGCGCGCAGCTCGAGGGCAAGGCGTTCTCCCTCCATCCACTCTATGGCGACCTGCCTATGGAGGCGCAGCAGCGCGCCATCGCACCCAGCGTGGCGGGGC
>DASWUD010000063.1:0-5146 GCA_036401755.1 Gammaproteobacteria bacterium | reverse complement strand
TGACAGCTGATACAGTGCTGTTGGTAGACCTCGCGCCCCTTGAAGGGATCACCGGCGCTGGCGCTGACCGAGATGGCCAGTAGCAGGAACGACAGAAACAATCGCATCGTCACACCTCCCTACCAGTAGGCGCCGCTCTTGCCGCGCTGGCCGTTGTAGGCCTGTTCCAGCACCTGGCGCATCCCCGGCGTGTCCCACGGCTGGTCGCCGATCATGCGCCGCACCAGCTTGCCGTCGGGGCCGATGAGAAAGGTCTCCGGGGTGGCGGTCACGCCGAGCATATTCGCCACCTTCATCTCGGGATCGATATGGCGGGCAAAGCTGATGTGGTATTTGAGGTTGAACTCGCGCACCAGATTGACGTCCTCGTCGATGGCAAGGCCGATCACCGTGTAGCGTTGGGGATCGAGACTCTTGGCCAGGCGGTCGAGACCGGGCAGCTCCTCACGACAGGGGGGGCACCAGGTGGCCCACACGTGCAGCACCACCAGCTTGCCGCGCTGGCTGTCGAGATTGAGGGTGGCGCCGTCCAGATCGGTGACGGTGATGGAGGGCATCACCGCCCCTTCGCTGAGCCTGACCGGCGTCTTGGGCGTATCGTCGCAGCCGCCGATGAGCAACGCGACACAGGTGATGAGGGTGACTAAAAATCGCATGGATGTTCGCTCGCTATTTCGCTGAACTCACGGCCTCGACCAGGCGAATGGCAAAGGCGGGATCCTGGGGCGGATTGAGCTCCGGGTAGTCGCGGAACAGCCAGCCGCTGAATAGCAGCGCCTCGCCCGCGCGCACCTCCACCCACACCGCCGGATTGCTCTCCTCCACCCCTTCGCTGGTGATGCTCTCTGCCTGCATCACGAAGGCCGGCAGGTAGTCGCGCGCCGTCACGGTGAGGCCATCGAGTGTCTGGGTCGTATCGAGCTCGAGGGTGAGGCGCTGCTCTGGGGCCTCGGGGCGGCGCTTCATCGTCAGCGTGACGGCACGGAATTTTTTCTGCACCTCGTCCGGCACCACCACCTGCCGCGCCGCCGGCGCCGGCACCTGCGCCGTCGCTACCGCCTGTTCGTGTTCAGCCGGCTTCTCCAGCGTGCCGAGATCGGTCACCTCGACGCCGTTGCCGCAGGCGGTAAGCAGCGTGGTTGCAGCAACGAGCAGAGTAATTCTGCTCGCTAGCGTCTTAATCAAACGATGAGCAAATTTCGGTGTCCATTCTTCTTTAGGGAGAGGGGATCTAAATAATTCAAATCCCCTCTCCCCAACCCTCTCCCTGAGGGAGAGGGAGTATCCACGCGCAAGTAGCCTATTCATCGATTGAATCATCCCTTCACTCACAGGCTGCCGTAGGAGTGGAGGCCCGACAGGAACATGTTGACGCCGAGGAAGCAGAACACGGTGACGCCGAAGCCGAGGATCGCCCACCACGCCATGCGCGTGCCGGCCCACCCCTTAACGAAGCGCAGATGCAGATAGATCGCATAGGTGAGCCAGACGATGAGCGACCAGGTCTCCTTGGGGTCCCACGACCAGTAGCCACCCCAGGCGTCGTAGGCCCAGGCGGCACCGAGGATGGTGGCGATGGTGAAGGTGGGGAAGCCGATGGCGATCGCCTTGTAGGTGATGGCGTCGGTGGTGTCGAGGCTCGGCAGCGCGCTGCAGCGTCCCTTGCGCTCGGCACGCGCACGCATCAGGTACATGGCCCCTGCCCCGGCGGCGACGGCAAAGGCGCCGTAGCCGATGAAGTTGGCGAGCACGTGGGCATGCAGCCAGTAGCTCTTCAGCGCCGGCACCAGATTCTGCGGCCCGACCTGACCACGGCTGACCAGCCACAATTCGAAGCCTATCGCCACCACCACGATGGGCATGACGAAGGCGCCCATCGCCTTGCGGCGGTAGATCGATTCGAGGATCAGGTAGATGAGCGCGGTGAGCGCCGAAAAGAACAGTGTCACCTCGTAGAGGTTGGTGATGGGAATGTGCCCCTCGTCAAGTACCTGATGGCTCTCAAACCAGCGCACCAACAGCGCCATCAGCACGCCGATCATGCCGGCGGTGGCAAGGCCTGTCGCCCACTTGCCGACGCTCTCTGCCTTGTAGCGCAGATGGGCGAGGTAGATCAGTGCACTCGCCACCAGCAGCAGGTTGGCATAGCTGGTGAGCTTGTAAGAGAGCAGCTGCTGAAACGGCATGCCCGGTGCAAGTCGGTCGGCCTCGCCAAAAATGGCCAGCCCGGCGAGGCTGAGGGTCACCACCAGCAGGGTGAGCCAGTAGCCTAACAGACTGGTGGAGTTGGGCGATTTAGCTGCGCTGGCGGAGAGGGTGGCACTGGTCATGGTTCACCTCGCGGTTCAGGCGTTAGTGGTGGTGGCCGGGGTGGTGAATTCGTCTTGGAGCGTGGCGAGCAGCCGCTCCAGCGGCAGCTTCTGGCGTGCCGCATAGAGGGCGCACAACTCCAGCGCGTTGCCATCGCGTCGTACCCAGATCCGGTACTCGTGCCAATAGAGCATCATGAACAGGCCGAGCACCAGCAGGGTACTGCCGATCCAGATGAGCGGCGCACCGGGGTCGCGCGCCACCTGCAGACCGGTGTATTGCTTGGGCACGAAGCTGTTGAAGGCGAACAGCATCGGCAGTTTATGGGCGCGCAGCACCGTTTCGGCCTGAATGATGGCGGGGCCGAGTTCGGCGGCGCGATCGGTGGCGATGCCCATTTCGCCGAGCGCGGCGGCGAAGGCGGCGCGGCGCGTATCGGGTGTCACCTCGCCCTGGAGCTGGCTCACCTGCTTTAGGTAGGCGGCGAGCAAACCCATGAGCTGATCGTCGGCGGGTGAGAAGCCGAGGTTTTCGTAGATCATCTCCTCACTGCCCATCGGCGCAAAGGCGAGCATGTGGGGATAGGCGAGGTAGACGCGATAACTGATGTTGCCGCTGGCCGGTGATTGCAACAGCAGGTCGATGGAAGGACCGATATTCTTCAGCACCTCCTTGTCGGGGTCCTCCGACATGTTGACCACATTGTGCTGGCGCAACTCCTTGACGATGAGCTTGATGCCCATGCCATCTTCCAGAGTACGGCCCACTGCGGTCTCCACAGCCTGACGCGGGAACTTCTCATTGGTCAGATCGCGCAGGGTGAAATTGACCGCCGAACCGGCATCACCAAAGTTGGCTTGATAGAAGGTGACCCCCTCGTAGCGCAGCGGGTCATTCACGGTAATGCGCTTTTGCACCAGCACCTTGCCATCCTGCACCAAGCTCAGATCGCTGCGAAATTCGCTCGGCATGCCGGTGTTGTAGAAGTCGATGGCGAACTTGTCGTTGCGCACCTGAAACGGTAGCTGCAGGCGGCGGTAGTCGCGCCCCTCGGGGATGTAGATGATGTTGTCACTCTCCCCCTCGGTAATGTTCATCACCCCGCGAAAACCGAGCTGCGAAGTGCTCAGCCCGCCGATACCGATCAACACTACACTCGCGTGCACAAAGAAGAAGCCGAGTTTGCTCCAACGCCCCTTGCGTGCCAGCAGTAGTTCGCCGTCACGCTTGAATTCGTTGAAGCCATGGCGGCGCAGTACTGTCTCAATCCGTTGCGGCTCCAGCGCTGGCACGGTGAAACCGCCATCGTGCTTGACCGGCCAGGGGCGAATACCATCGAGGGGGCGAGAGGTGCGCCAGAAGCGCGGGCCGTGGCGCAGCAGCGCGGCGCTCACCGAGAGGATCAACAACAGCAGGATGGCAATGAACCAGCCGGCGCTGTACATGTCGAGAAAGCCGAGCGCATCAAAGAGGCGATACCAGGTGGGGCCGAGCTTGGAGAGATAGAAATCCTCGTCGCGATTCTGCACCAACACCGTGCCAATGGTGCTGGTGATGGCCAGCAGACAGAGCAGGACCACGGCAACCGGCATCGAGGCCAGGAAGCGCACTGCGGCAGGCAGGAATCGGCTCAGGCGTCCCTCATGATGTGTGGTGTTTGGCATCGTAAAAGTAACAAAACTTATTAGTAGAATTATTGACAGCGGCCCGCACGATTTAATCGTGACCTGCGGTTCTCCATCCGCAAGCCACGCCCCGGTGATGAAACGATCCGGAAGCGGGAGAGTGCCTGTTTGTAATCGTTATACTGCGAAACGATAACACCCCTCACTGCAAAAAACTAGAAGAGTCGGGCGGTGTGGATAAAATATCGTTCAGAGAAAAACCTTATTCTTCGACGGCACAAGAGCTCCCGCACTTCCTGGAAAAATCTGCCCGACAGAATCTCCGATGTCACTGCGTTGTGCCCGGTGCGATTAATGGTGATTCTGCGTTGCAGATCCGCTGGTGGGACGCGTCTTGCCCGCAGCAGCCTTCTCCTCCTTCAACGCCGCCTCCCACTCCCACAGCGCCGCGCGCGCCTTGGCCAGGTAGGGATCATCCTGACGACTGAGATGGATGTAGCTGCGCATCGCCCCCAGCGCCAGCTCCAGCTCCTGCTCTCCTTCGTAGGCGATGGCCAAGCCGTAATAGGCGTTGGCCTGCTGCGGTTTCAGTTCGGTGGCGGTGTTGAAGAAGTCGGCCGCGGCAGCGTACTCCCCCTTGCCGAGCAGCGCATAACCCATGTTGACGTGCGCCTCGGGCAGCTTCGGCGCCAGCTCCAGCACCCGGTGCAGCGCCTTGATGGCATAGTCGTACTGTTTGGCGTGCAGCATGGTCACCGCCTGCTCGAAGCGTGCCTTGAGTTCCGCCTCGCGTGCCTGTTGGGCGTGCCGTTGCGGTTCGCTGTTCGGATCGGCCGCCACCTGCAGCGGCTGCGGCGTTGGCGCCGGCCACAGCGCGATCGCCAGGCCAATGAGGGTGATTGCGGCCACGGTGAGCCCCGCAGCAACCAGACGCCGATCTTTTTTCATGACACCTCACCCATGGATTTGTTGAGCAGCGGCGCGGAACGGCGCGTCATCGCCGCAAACATCAGCCCGACGAACAGCAGCGTCGCGACAACCGAGATGAGACCGCCCATACCCATCACCGCCATGGCCAGTTGCGCACTACCGCCATCGATCACCGACGCGCTCTTGCGCGGCACGCCAAGCCAGCCGGAGGTTGCCATCCCGAGCACGTAGAGGGCCATGCCGCTGGCGTAGAGACGCAATTGCCACTGCTGTGCCCGTGG
>DASWUD010000062.1:0-4447 GCA_036401755.1 Gammaproteobacteria bacterium | reverse complement strand
CTATAGCCCCGAAAGAGAGCGCCATTATAGTGATTTCAGATCGGCCGTCAAGCACCCCTTAAAGCTTTTTTATGAGCTCAAGCGCACGATCGATACGCGCCACGCTGCGTGCCTTGCCGATGAGACGCACGGTCATATCGATGGGCGGTGAAACCGTATTACCGGTGACTGCCACACGTAATGGTTGCGCCAGTTTGCCGAGCTTCAATTCGAAGGCCGCAGCACACTCTTCCAATAATTGATGGATCGCCGCATCGCTCCAGTCGGCGAGCTGCGCCAGCTTGTCACGGAATGCTTGCAATGCTGGTGCGACATCCGCAGTGAGATTCTTGGTCGCGGCCTTCTCATCATAGGCCTCGAACTCGCGATAGAAGAACAGACTGCTCTGCGCCATCTCATCCAGTGTCTTGGCGCGTTCGCGATAGGCGATAACGATCTCCTCCAGCGAAGGACCTTCACTCGGGTCGATGCCCAGCTTGCCCATGTGGTGGCTGAGGTGACGCGCCACGTGGGACGGATCGCTGTTCTTCAGATAGTGCTGGTTGATCCACTGCAGCTTGCTCATGTTGAGCGCCGAAGCGGAGTTGTTGATGTCGCTGATATCGAACAGTTTGGTCATCTCGTCAATGGAGAAGATCTCCTGATCACCGTGCGACCAGCCGAGGCGCACCAGATAGTTGAGCAGTGCCTCGGGCAGATAACCCTGTTCGCGGTAGTCGGTGACGCTCGCCGCGCCGTGGCGCTTGGAGAGCTTCTGGCCATCCTCGCCGAGGATCATCGGCAGATGGGCGTAAATGGGCGGCTCATAACCGAGCGCCTTGAGGATGTTGATCTGGCGCGGGGTATTGTTGAGGTGATCGTCGCCGCGGATGACGTGGGTGATCTTCATGTCCATGTCGTCGACCACCACCACGAAGTTGTAGGTGGGGCTGCCGTCGCTGCGGGCGATGATGAGGTCGTCCAGCTCGCTGTTGCTGAACACCACGCGGCCACGCACGCGATCATCGACGATGGTCTGCCCCTCCTCGGGATTGCGGAAGCGGACCACATAGTCATGCCCTTCGCGCGGCGCGGTACGGTGGCGGCAGCGGCCGTCATAGCGCGGCTTCTGCTTGTTGGCCATCTGCTCCTCGCGCATCGCCTCCAGCTCGTCCTTGGTGCAGTAGCACTTGTAGGCCTTGCCCTCGTCCAGCAGCTGCTGGATCACCTGCTTGTAGCGGTCGAAGCGGTGGGTCTGGAAGAACGGTCCTTCATCGTATTCGAGGCCGAGCCAGGTCATCCCCTCCAGGATGACGTTCACCGATTCGGCGGTGGAGCGTTCCAGGTCGGTATCCTCGATGCGCAGAATAAAGGTGCCGCCGTGACGGCGCGCATAGAGCCAGGAGAAGAGCGCGGTACGCGCGCCGCCGATGTGGAGATAGCCGGTCGGGCTGGGGGCAAAACGGGTTCTGATGGTCATAGCGGGCCTGAAAGCTGCGAAATATCTGGCCCCACAGCGAACTGCGGGGTCACCGGGAAAAGTCATTTATTATACGCTGGCGTATTATGGCCATGCCAATGCGGGTTGACGCCTTGCGCCCGCCTCTTTAGAATGCCCGCTCTCTCTATTTGGGCGGTTAACTCAGCGGTAGAGTGCCACCTTCACACGGTGGAAGCCACTGGTTCGATCCCAGTACCGCCCACCACTTCCTTTTCGGTCGAATCCCCCCAGCCCCTTCCGTATAATGGCGGGACGATGTTTTTCATTGACGACCGCCTCCACTTTTTCCGCCCCCTCACCGGCAAGTACCGCGAACAGGTAGCGGCCTGTCTGCGCACCCTCTATACCCGTCTCTACACCAGCCACGCCGACTACAGCCGCGTGTTCGGCCGCGATCAGGTGATCGAAGTATTCAGCGAAGCGATCACCCGCACCCCCTTGCTCGATGGTGATGACGAGGTCACCACATCACGCGGCGAGCGCGAACAGGCGGGCTGGATCCTCAACATGCTCATGGAGCACGGCTGGCTCGAACGCCACGTGGACGAGGCGACGCTGCACAGCAGCTACGCCTTCACCCGCATCGGCCGCCTCTTCACCCAGCCGATGGTGGAGATGGCCGGCGGCCGCTTTCGCACCCGCCACCGCAACACGCGAAACACCCGTAATGCGCTGCAATCGTTTCTCGACAAGGGCGAGGTCTACGACCTGCTTGATGCCTACGAATACTCCGAGCGCATCGTCTCCGACTTCTCCGACATCATCGCCGAGCTGGACGAGCGCAAGCGCCAGCTGGTGCGCGATGTGGAGGCGCAACAGCTGGTACAGCGCGCCGCTGACGAATTCTTCGACTTCATGGAGAAGCGCTTCATGCCCGATCTGGCGATCCGCCTCTCCGCCGACAGCGTTGAGAAGTATCGCGACGAGATCGCCGAACTGGTGCGCAAGGCGCGCCACAAGCGCAAGGAGTTCAAGGCAGAGGCGGAGCGCGAGCTACGCAAGGCCGCCCCCGAGTTGCTCACCGATCCGCAACGTTCGCTCTATTTGCTGATCCTCGATGGCATCGAAAGCCGCCTGCACAACGCCAGCGAGGTGATGCTCCCTGCCCTGCGCCGCGCACTGCACGGCTTCACCCGGCGCGCCGACATCATCATCCGCCAGCTCACCTTCGGCGGCAGCGGCCGCAACGAGTTGTTGGAGGCCTGCCGCGAATTGGCCACGCTCGACGATGAGCGCTATGCGGCGCGCCTCGACTCAGCCGCAGAGCGGTTGGCGACGCTCAATGTGGGGTTTGCCGATCCTGAAACATTACGCCTCTATGCAGGCTCGCGCCGCCGCGTGGTCAACACCGCGGTGGAACACGAGGTGGCCGATGATCCGGTGGAGCGCCGCCGCCTCTACGTGCAGCAGGCTCTGGAGCGCGCCTTCACCCTCAACAACCGCGAACTGCGCGACTATCTAATAACGGCCCTCGCCGGCGGCCACGCCATTCGTAGCGGCACCCTGCCGATACGCGATGCACGCGATCTGTTGCGTTCCGCCCATGTCATCGAAGCCGGCAGCGCCGACGGCCAGGGTGGCTATCGCTTCCGTATCGAACCGACCGGCCAGCGCATCCGCACCGACTACTTCGACGCCATGGACGAATTCGTCATCGAACTTGTGGAAACCACCGACGATGCTCATTGACCATCTGGAAAAACAGCTCGCCATTGAAGGGGTGAGCATCGAGGAGTTGCGCGAACTGCTGGTGCGCCTGCTCAACTACGGTGTGCTCAGCCGTGACGAGAGCGCCACCGAGCGCGAACTGTTCGACCGCCTGCTGCGCATCGAGGCGCCGGTGCGCGAACTGCTCGACCTGTTCGGCATCACCCTGCACATCGATCGCCGCTTCGACTATCTGCGACTGCTACCGCCGGGCAGCACGGCCCCCGGCATGGAAGAGGCTTTACATCACGCCTTCGCCGGCAGTCTGCGCGCGCGTCTTACCCAGAATGAGGTGGCGCTGCTGTTGGTGCTGCGCATGCAATACGATCAGGCGCTGCGCGAAGGCAAAGTGGACGAGCACGGTTTCGTTGCCGACTCCTTCGAAGCCATCGGCATCGCCATGAAGAATCTGCTGGGTCGCCCGCTTCCGGAAAAGAGCGGTGAGCGCAAGCGGCTGTTCACGCGGCTGCGCCAGTTGCGCCTTATCGATTTCAACCAGGATGAGGAGTTCGAGAGCGGTGAAAGCTGGCTACGCATCCACCCGATGATCGTCGACTTCGTCAGCGGCGAAGCGCTCGCCGTGCTGCGTGAAGGGAGTGTGGAGCAGGAAACAACCGACGGGGTGGAAAGCGATGTTTCTTAAACAGTTCATCTACGTCAACTGGGGCAACATCCCCAACGGCGAATTCGAGTTCGGCCCCATCAACCTCTTCTCCGGCGGCAACGGCTCGGGCAAGACCACCGCGGCCGACGCTATCCAGACAGTGATGACCGCCGCCCACGAAAATCTCTTTCAATACAACCCGGGGCAGAACGAGACTACCCAGCGCGGCAGCGGCGGCAAACGGGTGCGCACCCTCGCCTCCTATGTGCTGGGGTGTGACGACGGCAGCTATGCGCGTACCGACACCAGCGACGGTTATCTCGCTGCGGTATTCCATCCCACCAGCGGCGAGACTGCCCCGCCGTTCACCGCCATCATCGGTGTGCGCGCCTGGCTGGAGAGCAGCGGCAACCAAACCCACGCGCGCCACGACGAGGCGGTGTTCTATATCCTCCCCGGTGAACAGCTCACCCTCGGCCACTTTCAGCGCGAGGACAAGGGCGGCCGCTACGTGGTGCCGCTGGAGCATATCCAGGGCCATCTCATCACTGAGTTCGGCAAGCGTTCAGTGGAGCGCTACGACACCAAGAAGGCCTACATGCGCCGCCTCTACGGCGCGTTGCGCGGCCGCACCGATTCGGTGACCGAGCGCGAGG
>DASWUD010000061.1:0-5350 GCA_036401755.1 Gammaproteobacteria bacterium | reverse complement strand
AAAAGGATGTCACTCCATGAAGTCTCTCCACACCGTAGTGTTCGCGCTGTTTATCTGCACCCTTTTCCCGGCAGCCTATGCCGAGACCTCCTCCCTGCCACAGAGTGGCGACAGGGATAAATGGCGGCAACTTGGCCAGTTATTCGCCGAATGCTCCGCCGTCTATAACCTCGCTGCCACCCTCAAGGAGGCGCCGGACAACACTCCCACCCCCTACCGCGAGCTGGCCAACAGTGCCCTGATTGCCGGTATCTACAGCACCGAGCAGGGCGGCCAAACCGTTACCTATCTCGAATCGTTCTATAAAATGAAATACGACGAGTGGGAACAGAGTCTCCAGGGGAACACCAGCAAGCTGCTCAGCCGTGCCCAGAAGTGTCTCGACGAGTCGCTCGCCCTGCAGAATCAGCTCGTCGGCACCGTTCGCACCCCCACCGCGGCAAAATAGCGCTCGCGACACCTGTTCATAACGCCTCACCGCCAGGTGAAGTAGCGCCTATCCTTACGGTGTATGGACCGCGCGACCTTCTCAGCGTGGTTCGCCCCTTCATGTCGCCTATAGGTATCCAACATGAACAGAATTGATCACGAAGGTTTTATTGATCACGAGGGCTTCTGGTCCGCCCGCTATCGCGATGTGGGAGAGGAGTATCTCTTCGGCACGGCGGTCAACCACTTTCTCGCCAGCCACGCCGATCTGCTGCGCGCCGATGCCACGGTGTTATCGGTCGCCGATGGCGAGGGGCGTAATTCGGTATGGCTCGCCAAGGAAGGATTACGCGTCACCGCCACCGAGATCTCACCGGTAGCATTGGAGAAGACACGCAAACTTGCTGCGGGACAACACGTGGCGATCGATTTTGTGCTGGCGAATGCGGTGAGCTGGGATTACCCGGAGAACGCCTTTGATTTTGTCGTCGGCATCTTCATCCAGTTCGCCACACCACCAGAGCGGGCCGTCGTGTTCGAGGGGATGCAGCGTGCTCTCAAGCCGGGCGGTTATTTGCTGCTGCAGGGCTATACCCCGAAGCAGCTGGAATACCGCACCGGCGGACCTGCGGCGGTGGAGAATCTCTATACGGAACCACTGCTGCGTGAGGCGTTTGCCGGGTTGGAGATCACCGAACTGCGTGAGTATGAAGACGTGCTGGAGGAAGGGGCAGGCCACCGGGGGCGCTCCGCCCTGATAGGTCTGGTGGCGCGCAAACCGGAATAACAAAGCGACGCCACCGCGAGGTGGCGTTGCTCTTCTAGCGGTAGAGGGGCACCTCGCCCTTCCAGTTGTAGGGAACCACCTCCTGCTGCTTGAGCCCGGGCAGCTTCATCTGGCTGTCAAGTTCGATGGGCATCGAGCCTGAGCTGCGCAGGGTTTGCAGGATGGAGCCGATCTGCGCGTAGTTGAGGTTCAGATTGAGCACCATCCGCCCATCCTTGTTGGCCTCGACGGCGAGCGGCGCGGCACTGCTCCCCTTGATGAGCGAGGAGTTGGCGAGCTTGAGGTTGTAGTCGAGACCATCCAGACGGATCGGGAAGGTGTTGGCATTGCCGACCTTCACCGCCAGCGCCAGATCGACACCATCGAGCCCCAGTTTGTTGATGCGCAGGCTCTCAAGGGAGATCTCCGGCAGCTTCGGCACCGCGAAGGTACCCGTCCTGGAATAGGGGATGCGGATCAGGCCAAAGTCGGCCTCACCGCTGATTTGATAGCGCAACTCCTTGTTGTCGCGCAGCGCCAGCAACGTGCCAAAGATATCCTCGTAACGCAGGGTGAAGGGGAGCGTCATGCGCGAGCTGCCATTGGCGCCGATCTGCAGCCGTTCGGACAGCGCACCGTCGAACAGCTGCTTCTCCTGCACCTGCAAGGTGTAACTCAACCCCTTCATCGACACGCCGATGGGGTTGGGATTTTTCACATCCACGTCGAAGGCGAGCTGTGCATCGGCCAGCGACATACCGGTGATGCGCGCATCACTCAGACTCAGCTCCGGCTGCTTGAACTGATCCTGCAGTGCGGCACAGCCACCCAGCAGCAGTACCAGCGTGGCAAGCAGTAATCCCCTGTTTCTGACCGGTCTCATGGGCAACTCCGTCTCGTTTTGAAAATCAATGTGACAGGCTAACGCCCGCATTACAGGCAGGCAAGGCAGCCGTTCACATCAGCGTCCGATAAGCAGATTGTCGTGTCGCACATCGAGCTGCTGCAGCCGCTGCGTCAGCAGTTCGGGAAAGCGCTTGTACCAGGTGGCATTGAGAGGTGAGGGGTGTGGCAACGGATGGAGGCGCAAGGTACGTTGCAGGTTTGCGCGGGCCAGCTCAACCTCGATGAACGATTCGAAGCGATCCTCGCGCGCCCAGAAGGCCTCAAGGCGCTGCTGCACCTCTTTCGGCTGGTGGATGCCGAACCAGAGGAACGCCTCGCGGCCGAGGGTGATGAGATCACGGCCATGCCAGGTGGTGAGCAACAACTCGGCCATCAGCGGTTGGAACTGTTTCTTCACCTTCATCGACCAGGCCTTGTTGCCGGTCGGTTTGTAGGGGACGGTATTGGCCCAGAAGAACTGCTCACCCACGGCAACCGAGGCGTTGAAATCGGGCAGCTCGCTGCCGTGCAGCTGGCGATAGAGGGCGCTGCGCACCTTCTGCCCACCGGCGCCGATGAACGGCATCTGGTACTGCACCTCGTCGCGGCCGGGGTCGCGGCCAAAGAAGCCGACCCGCGCATTGACATCGCCGAGGCCGATCACCGGATCGAGGGGCGACTTGTTGAACGCCGTGTAGGCATCCCGATCCACCCCTTCAAGGGTGGCTGCCAGCTGGCGAAAGCCGGCCAGCAATTTCTTATCGATCATCAATCAATTCCTGAATGCCCATCACTGAGACATTTTAACCGTAACGGCCATCGATGCGGGGTTTGATCAACATCGGCGCGTAGGCCCAGCTGAACAGCGCAAAGGGGATGATCCACAGAATCTGCGCAGCGCCGATCCATTGCGCATGCCAGTGCGGCAACAGCAGCGGCATCACCACGCGGGCCAGCGAACCGATGAACAGCACAATGAAAATCGGGGTGAGGATCGCGGGCGGTTCGGCGACATTACGCCCGGTATGTCCCAGCGACACCCGCGCCATCATGCCCAGGGTGATGACGGCGATACCGCCATAGGCAAAGGCATGCACGGCGATCAGCGGATTGATCATGCCCACGGCACTCAGGGTGCGCATGGCAAAGCCGGCGATGATCCAGATATAGGCCAGATAGAGCACCCACAGCAGCGGCTTCTTCCAGATGCCGGGGGTGTACCACCCTGCCAATCGGAATGAGTGGAGCAGGGCCAGCGCTGCCGCAATAATCGCGGTCAGCCACGGCACGCTGAGGAAGACGTCGACGATCCACAGCGCCAGCATCAACACCAGGCTCGTCATGTCCACCCATTTGCGATTCTTCAGCTCCACCGGATAGCCCACCCCCTTCTCGATGAAAAAGGGCATGACGCGCCGCCCCATCAGCAGCACCAGCGAGAGGATGATGTAGAGGCCGGTATAGAGCCCCCACGACACACCGTCGGCAAGCTGGCCGCTCACGCCGAGGTAATAGAACACGTTACCCAGCAGCAGCAACATCACCTTGGTCAGCACGCCGATCTGTTGCCATTGCCGCGACTTGACGATGGCGCGCAGGATATCGGCGCTGAGCCAGAGCATGAACAGCAGATCGAACAGCGCCATCAGCGGCAGCGACCAGCCGCTGCCGATAAAGGGCATGACGCGCGCCAGCAGCCAGAGTGTAGCCATCGCCAGCAAGCTCGGCCCGCGCAACGTCTGCACGCTGGTCCAGTTGCGCACCGCGGTCAGCAGAAAGCCGGCGATCACCGCCAGGGTGTAGCCGTAGATCATTTCATGGCCGTGCCAGACGAGAGAGGTCAAGCCCGGCTGGCGGATCAGCGTGGCATCGATGTGGTAGATCCAGAACCAGAGCGCCACCACCACCACGGCATAGATCGAGCCGGCCAGAAAGAAGGGACGGAAGCCCAGGTGGTCGAGGGCATGGCGATATTGTTTGGGTTCTTCGATAGTCAACATGAGGGTAGTCACACGGCAGGATTAAGGAACGATAACCGATCAGCAATTTCAGCCCTATCACGCAAAGTGGATAGAGGGCACGCGGGCATTACACTGGTACTGCGCCGCCCGTGCATTGACAGGAGTCAATTTTATCTGCATCAAACCGATTCCTAGGTCACCAGCTGTGCCGCTGCAGCCAGTTCCCGTTGTGGATCGAGCGCCGCAAGCCCACTGGCAAGATCCGGATAATCGAGGGTGATAGCGAGCTCAGCGAGCATGCGCGTATTACGCATGCGGCGCGATTCGACAAGGTAGGAGAGCATTGCCGGCGAGAGTTGCTGTTGCGCCTCCCCCAGAGAGATCTCGCGCGGCTGTGGCAGGCCCAGGCGTGCAGCCACCGCCTTGAAGTACTGGGTCATGGTGCCGTTCTGCCCGTCGGAGACATTGTAGATACGATCAGCGCCGCCATATTCAGCGGCGGCCACACATATCCGCGCCAGATCGTCGGCGTGAATGCGATTGGTGTAACCGCACTCCGCCTCGCGCAATACCGGCAACCCCTTGCGAAGCCGTTCAATGGGCAAGCGTCCTGGCCCGTAGATACCGCCCACGCGCAGAATCACCACCGGCACACCATGATCTTTCCCCCATTGACGTAACGTGTTCTCCACATAAAGACGGCGCCGCGCGCGTGCCGTCTGCGGATGGGGGGACGTCTCCTCATCGACCCACGCGCCGTGTCGATCGCCATAGACACCGCTGGTGCTGATGTAAACGATCATCTCCGGCAGCGCTTGTTTTTCCAGTGCCGCCACGAAAGTGGTGACACGCAAATCCACTTCACCATCTTCAGCAGGTGGCGCAAAGTAGTAGATGGCCTCTCCATTTAACGCGAAATTCCCCAATGATTCTGGCAGATCCAGATCACCACTCACCGGCTCGATACCGTGCGCGCGCAACCGTTCGGCGCTGGCCTGAGAACGCGCCAGCGCTCGCACCGGCAGGCCGCGCAGCCGCCACTGGCGCGCGACGCGCTGGCCGATGTCGCCACAGCCGGCGATGAAAATAGTCTTGAATTTCTTTGCAGTACGCTGCATTTACGGGATAATCCCACTCTTTTACTTGGACTTACTCTAAGGAACCATTGCATGAACTACAAGGTCCGCCTCCTCCCCAGTGGCCACCAATTTGACATGGCGGATGACGAAACGATCCTCGACGCCGCCCTGCGCAACGGTCTCGCTTTCCCCTCTGGCTGCCGCAGCGGCGCCGGCGGCGCCTGCAAGGG
>DASWUD010000060.1:0-2348 GCA_036401755.1 Gammaproteobacteria bacterium | reverse complement strand
CTCGGCGAGCAGATAACCGCCGTAGGACTTCATCCCCTTGCCGAGGCGGATATAGAGGCGGCGTCCGGGGTTGGCCTGGTAGCGGTAGCTGTGCAGCTGATCGTATTCGTGCTCGGTGGGGAGCGGCTCCAGCTTGAGCTTCTCGGAGAGCGCGAGCACCTCCGGGCCGATCTCGGCCGCATTCCACCAGCCATAGTTGCGCTCCGCCGGCCGGTCCTGGACGGCGGGGCGATCAATCGGCAGTTGATAGACCGTCAGTCGCTCGTTGAGCTCCTTCTCCAGCACCCCGTCGCTCACCTGGATCACCAGGATCTGCTCCGGATTGTTGTGCGGGTCGCGCGCCAGGGTGGGTTCGGCAGTGTTGATGCGGAAGTAGCTGTACATCCCCGGCACGGTGACATCGCTGCGCAGTTCGTTGTCGTCGGCGGGGCCGCCGCGCGCGGCCTTGCTGCCGCTCTCGACGGTCAGGTGCATGATCCGATCCTTCTGCGGGATCGGCAGGGTGGCGGAGCGGATGTAGGCCTCGCCGGCAAACTTGTCGTAGCTGATCTCGAAGGGGATCTCCTCACCGCTGCGGTCATCGGCCTCGGCGTGGGGCTGGCCCAGCTTGAGTTTGACGCGGCGCTCGAAGCTGCTCTTGTCGACGGCATGGGTGAAGCGCACCGTGGCGACCACCTGTTTGACCTTGGGATCGGTCGGGTCGGTATAGAAGCGGGCCTCATCGATGGAGGCACTGAAGCGCGGCGTAGTGAACTGGTAGTCGTAGCGGCTGAGCAGTACATATTCGGGGAACAGGGTACGCTCGAATTGCACCGCGTACTCCTGTCCCACCGCCCACTCCACGGCGGGGGTGAAGATGAGCTGGGCGTCGCTCTCCCAGCGCCAGTTGCCCTTGATGGCCGGCTGGATGGTGATGCCGCTGGTCACCTCCTTGCCCACCTGTTCCAGACGGGCGGCCGAGCCGCTGAAATAGATGGAGATCGGCTCGGGTCTGGCGCCGTCGCGCAGTGGCGTCAGGCCGGGTGAGGTGCCGCTCACCTCGAAGCGCTCCGGCTGGGGCAGGCTCTGGTACCAGTGGTAACCGAAGAGGGCGCCGAGCAGCACTACCAGCGCGATGGGGATACCGCGCTTCAGGGCACGCTTGTGGTTGCGGCCCCAGCCGGCGGCGAGGGCGAACGGCACGCTGAGCCAAAGAGGCGGGCTCCAGTGAAAATCGCCAACCACGGAACCGATAATGCGCCCCACCAGCCTCATCAATGCGGCCATAACCAACACTCCCCAAAAATTTTTGTTATTGTTTCAAACTTACGTGGCGGCCATCTTCTCGTTGCGCGGAGAATGCGCGCAGTCATTGTTTCCGTGGCACCACGACATCCCTAACTGAGCGTCCCTACTCTTCAGAACCCTATGGCAAACAATAATTCACCTGATAATCGTACAGTATTTCTCGCCGACTATACGCCGCCAGCGTTTCACATTTTGAGCATCGCGCTCCATTTCGCGCTCGATGCGGCACGCACCACCGTCCGGGCCCGCAGCGTGGTGCAGCGCCAGCCCTGGGCGGCGGCCGGGACACCACTCTGCCTCTTCGGCGAGGAGCTCGAACTGCTGGCGCTGCGCGTGGATGGTCGTCCCCTCGATGGCGAGGAGTACCACGTCGATGCCGAGAGCCTGACCATCCACAATCCGCCGGCCAGCTTCGAGCTGGAGATCGAAACAGCGATCCAGCCCGAGCGCAATACCGCATTAGAGGGGCTCTACGCTTCGGGGGGCAACCTCTGTACCCAGTGCGAGTCGGAGGGGTTTCGCAAGATCACCTACTATCCCGATCGCCCCGATGTGATGGGCGTCTTCACCACCACCCTGGAGGCGGACCAGGCGCGCTATCCGGTGCTGCTCTCCAACGGCAACTGCATCGCCCGCGGCGAGCTGGAGGGGGGCCGCCACTTCGCCACCTGGCACGACCCCTTTCCCAAACCGAGCTACCTCTTTGCGCTGGTGGCGGGTGACCTGGCCTGCGTGCGCGACAGCTTCACCACCTGCTCGGGGCGCGTGGTGGCGCTGGAGCTCTACGTGCAGCATGGCAATGAGGACAAGTGTGCTCACGCCCTCGCTTCGCTGAAAAAGGCGATGGCATGGGATGAGCGTGCCTACGGCCGCGTATACGATCTCGACAGCTACATGATCGTCGCAGTCGACGACTTCAACATGGGCGCCATGGAGAACAAGGGGCTCAATATCTTCAACTCCAAGTTTGTGCTGGCGCGCCCCGACACCGCCACCGACGACGATTACCTCCACATCGAAGGGGTGATCGCCCACGAATATTTTCACAACTGGTCGGGCAA
>DASWUD010000059.1:0-3072 GCA_036401755.1 Gammaproteobacteria bacterium | reverse complement strand
CTTCAAGCAGGCGCTCTCCGCCCTCTACCGTGAGCGGCTCATCACTCTCGAAAAAGAGGGCATTCGCCTCGCTCCGTAAGCAACGCTTCCGTTGATATACTTGTGACACCAAATCATCAGCACACCCCTGGCCACCTTCCGCCAGGGCACAGGTAGAGAAGATGGCAGGATCACTTAAGGATCAGCTCCTCAAGGCGGGGCTGGTCAGCGAGAAACAGCTCAAACAGGCGAGCCACGAAAAACGCAAGGCCAAGGGCAATGAGCCGGCCAAGCCGCTGATCGACAAGGCACAGGAGTCGGCCAAGGCGCAGCGTGATCGCGAGCTCAACCGCAAGCGGCAGGAGGAGGCGGAGCTCAAGGCGCGCCATGCGCAGATCAAGCAGATCGTCGAGGCCCACCGCCTCACCGATGCCGAGGGCGACATCCCCTTCAACTTCACCGACGGTACGCGCATCAAGCGCCTCTATCTGAAACGCGAAATCCAGGAGCAGGTGATCAATGGTCGGCTGCTGATCGTGCGTCAGGGCGGCCGTTATCACCTGGTGCGTCCCGAGATCGCGGAGATGATCCGCGAGCGCAATGCCGCCAGTGTCATCACCCTGGCCGCCAGCGCCGAAGCGCCGGCCGCGGATGATCCCTATGCCGACTACCAGGTACCGGACGACCTGATCTGGTAATGATCTCTAATTCGATTCACACAGGAGTAAATCCAATGACTGCATGGCGTTCACTGATGGTTGTTTCACTGCTGCTGCTGGCCGGCTGTACCTTCGTCAAACCGACCGAGAAGGCCGTGTCGGTACGGATCGGCACCGCCGAGGATGTGGTCAACTGCCAGCGCCAGGGACAGACCACGGTCTCGACCCTGGCGCGCGTCGCCGGTCTGCCGCGCTACGAATCGAGCATTCGTGACGAGCTCAATACCCTGGCGCGCAACAGCGCCGCCAACATGGGCGGCGACACCGTGGTGCCGGCAACACCGGTGAAGGATGGCTCGCAGACCTTCACCATCTACCGCTGCCGCCCGTGAAGACCTTTCTGCTGCTGTTTGCTCTGGCGATCCTCTTCGTGGTCGGTTCGGCCGGGGCGATGCGCTATCTCGATCGGCGCCTCCCCGGCATGAAGAAGGATCACCAGCAAAAGCCATGAGTAACCTCGGTGGTACCACTCTGCAAGAGAGCGTGCGCCTGCAGCGCGAGGCGCTCACCGGGCTGCTCGGCGAGGCGCTGCATCAGCTGGCACAGCGCTGCGCCGAGGTGATCCACGACCGCATGTTGCTGGAGGCGCTGCTCGCCGATACGCTACCGCGCCTCTCCAACTGCAAGCACCTCTACGTGCTCGATGCCGACGGGGTGCAGCTCACCGACAACATCACCCTGGAGGGGCACGACCACGAGAAGTACGGCAGCCACCGCATGGATCGCCCCTACATGCAGGGCATCATCGGCATCACCGACTTCAAGCTCTCCGACGCCTACATCAGCCGCAACCGCAAACGCCCCTCGCTCACCGCGGTGCAGGTGATCCGCGATGACGCGGGCAACCGCATCGGCTTCGTCGGCGCCGACTACGACCTGCGTGAACTGCCCCACACCGGTCAGCTCTATCACGAGCCGGAGGTGTGGCGCCAACTCAAGGGCGACCCGGCGATCCGCAGCAGCATCTTCCTGCACCAGCGCGCCGAGAGTCAGATGGATCGGCGCATGGAGGCGGTGCTGGCGATCATGCACGAGCTGATCCTGGAGCGCGGCGTCTACCACGGCAAGCTGCACTTCTCCAGCAGCCGCGGCACCATCTGGCACGTGGACGATCCGTTCGTCTACCGCATCCTCAGCATCGAGCAGCTCACCGACCCCGACATCTGCCTGGCCTATCCGCTACGCCCCTACCACGAACGCGCCATCGTGCCGCGCGAGCAGGTGATGCCGGTGTTCGAGATGTTCCGCTCGCTGCGCTTCGCCGACGACAACATCTACCTGCGCGCCGGCTCGCTCAACATCATCAACGGCATGGTGGGCTTGAACTTCTCCTGCGACGGCTCGCACTACATGCGCTACGACGAGTTTCTCGACAAGAACACCGACTTCTGGTTTGGCATCGCGCGCTAAGCGCACCATTTCCCTGTAAACCCTGCGGCCTCGCCGCGCGATTTTGTGCGACAAGTCGCTATTCAGCCATTTCCAATTTCCGACCATTGCAATCTGATATTGCCGCTCGCATATGAACTATTCCGGTCAGCGCCTCCGTTGCGAACGGGGCTGGCTGAAGCCCATTTATCCCAATGAGTGTGAGGTTTGTAATGAGTGATGAACTGCGCCCCAATTTCGGTCTGGCCGACAACGACGCCCGCCGCTGCGCCGTGTGCAAGAGCGTTGCCTATGACAGCAACCACGCCGCCTACTGCATGATGGGCAGTGCCGCTGGCGCCACGCCACCCGCCGCCGGCAAGCGCGTCAACGAAAACTTCGGCTGCGACGCCTTCAGCGGCTGAACACCCCTCCCCGCCCAACCATGCATCCCGGCCAGCCGGACGGGATGCACCCTTGCTTACCCTCCCACCCCGTTTCCCGATATGGCACACTGCACGCTCAGCCCTCGCAGAAGGGCAAGCAAGCAATCTCGCCTTACCGCACCTTGCTGAATACAGCCAGGGTCGGCCGGCGAGCTTCCTTACAACAACACCAAAGGAGCCACGCCATGCTTGTCAAAGATGTCATGAGTACCAGCCTGCGTACCGTCACACCCCAGACCACCCTGATGGAGGTATCGTCGCTGATGTGTCTGTACCGCTACAGCGGCCTGCCGGTGGTGGAGGACGGGAAGCTGGCCGGCTTCATCGCCGAGAAGGATGTACTGGATCGCCTCTTTCCCTCGCTGGAAGAGTTCATGGAGGGAACGGCCCATACCAAGGTCGATGACATGGAGGGGCAATACAAGGCGCTGCTCAGCCTGCGGGCGGGCGACCTGATGACACGCAACGTGATCACCGTGGCCCCCGAGCAACACGCCCTGCGCGCCGCCGCCGTGATGGTGCGCCACCGCTTCCGGCGCATTCCGGTCGCCGAAGAGGGG
>DASWUD010000058.1:0-9314 GCA_036401755.1 Gammaproteobacteria bacterium | reverse complement strand
TTTGCTACCGTTGCGCTCCACTCGGCAATCCTTCGGATCCTTGATCGCTAATGGGAAGTCATCCAGGTTATAGACCTGCCGCGTCTTTACTCGGTCACGACGTACCACAATCGCATCATGGGGTTCAGGCCAGGTCGTATGCTCTGCCACCAGCTTCATCTTGTCGCCGCTGATATCGATCATCTGGGCAACTTCCGGATGCAAAGGCCCTACCGGCAACAGGCGGTCTTTGGAGAATTTGTTATCGGAGATGAAGAATTTTCCATCCGCTTCCTTGGTTTCACCCATGGAGGTAAAGCCATGCCCCGGCTGGTAATGCACATCGACGCGGTCGACCACCGGCTTGGCAGATTTGTCTCCCGCAAACGACTTGATCGCTGCGTCGATATTCCACTTGACGATCTGACTGTCCAGAAACAGGGTGGTATAAGCATTGCCGCGACCATCGAAGCCGGTATGCAGCGGGCCCAGGCCAATTTCCGGCTCGGCGACCACGGCATCGCGCGGTTCCTTCAGGCCACCATCGAACCACTTGAGTACCAAGGCATGCTCGATCAGGGTAGCGGTCGGCGATAGTTTGCCGGAGCAGGCGTAGTACTTGCCGTCGGGGCTGATGTTAACGCCATGCGGATTTTTCGGCACGGGCACATAACAGGTCAGCGCGCTCTTCGGATCCGCGTTGGCCTCCGGGGTGCCGTCCACCACCGGAACCTTGGAATCACCGATGGTGAAGAACTTTCCCGCCTTGATCGCCGCCTCGATCCGTTCGACGTTGAAGAACACACAGGCGTCACGCTCGGCAGACATCATGTCCTCATAATGAGCGCCATTTTCGGTGTTGTACTGGTTGGAACACGCCAGCTTGCCGTCATACGACGTGGCCACCAGGTCCATATTGCCATTCACCTTGCACTGCCAGCGCACCGCCATGGTATCTGCGTCGACACAGGTAAAGAGACAGAAATATTTAGAGGGGTCGTTCAGGTCGCGACCATCGTTGGGCTGCGGGATATGAAACTCGTTACCGCAGAAGACCCGTGTCGTGTGGTTGATCGACGTATCCACAGGGTCGCGCTTATCGGGAAAGATACCGTGGAAGCCCTGAATGTTGGGAATTTCGGTGATCTTGTCGGTCTCCATGGTATCCATGCGGATACGCGCGACTCGACCATGGATCTTGTCATTGACGAAGAGATATTTGCCATCATAGGTGCCGTCGGTATAGCTACCGTGCACATGGTGCGTGTCGCCGGTGTTGTATTTGACGCTGCCATCCGGCTTGGTGCCGATGACCGCCTTGGATTCATTGGTGATGCCCCAACCGACCATGCAATCCATGTTGAATACAGGGATCTGCTTTAACGTGCGTCCGGACGGTAGACCGTAGATGCGCACATCACCGGAGTGGCCACCGCTGGAAAACATGTAGTAATCATCGAGCTTGCCCGGCGGCACTTCATATTTTCCGAATTCGCCAGCAGCCTCGGTGCCACCCGCAGCTCCTCCCGACTGCGCTGCGGGTCTATCCCCCCCCTTGCACGCGACGAGCCCCGTCGAAAGACCTGCGCCGGCAAGCCCCATGATTGCGGCCGAGTTCAGAAATTTGCGGCGCTCGGTGTTTGATGGTGTCCCATCCAGCTTCTTATCGTCACTCATGACATCCCCCCTTTACATTTCAGTGTGGTTGCTTTCGGCAACCGTCCCCCTGCGTCAACATGCCACACTATAGGCCTCACTACGCCACGGCCAATTGATCTTGATCAAGCCACAGGCGATGCCTCCTGCACTTTAGACCAATTTAAGACAGCCCTTTTTTTCAGGCGAACCGTGCGCGTTACAGAACTGCAGATCAGGGGAGAAACATGGGTGAACAGGACACCGGGCGAGGATGCCCATGGTATGAATTGTCATGCGGCCCAGGAAATAGCACAGAGCCCACATGCGCGGAACGTAAATTTATCAGTTCAGGATTTGACCGGGTGTTTGGCGAGCTTGCGCTGCAGGGTGCGCCGATGCATGCCAAGCCGGCGCGCGGTTTCGGAAATATTTCCCTGGCACTCCATCAAAATTTTCTGGATGTGTTCCCATTCGAGACGCGCCACTGAAATCGGACGCGTCTCCACGGCAATTCCGCTGTCACCACTCGCGCGCTGAAAGGCCGCCACCACCTCGTCGGCATCGGCCGGTTTGGCCAGATAGTGAGTCGCCCCCAGCTTGATCGCCTCCACCGCAGTGGCAATACTGGCATAGCCGGTCAGCACTACGATGCGGGTATTTTCATCCAGTGACTTGAGGTGTTGCACCAGCTCCAGGCCTGAGGCACCCGGCATGTTGAGATCCACCACGGCATATTCGGGAGGGCTCTGTTCTGCGGCGGCGACCCCCATGGCAACATGATGGGCGATGCGCACCTCGAAACCGCGCTTATTGAGGGCTTGCGCCATTACCAGGCAGAAGGTCTCGTCATCATCCACCAGCAGCAGGTCGGGACGATCACAGGTCTCTTGCAGCGTTGCCGTATTCATCATGACTCACTCACCAGCAGGGGCGACAGCGGTAAAGCCAGCCGCGTACAGGCACCGCCCCCTTCCCGGTTGAGCAGCTCCACCTTGCTGCCCAGACGCTTGAGCGTCGCGTGTGCCAAAAACAGCCCCAACCCCAGTCCCTGCCCCGGCTCCTTGGTGGTAAAAAAGGGGGTACCGGCATGTTTTTCCACCGCCGGGGCGAAGCCCGGTCCGTGATCGCGGATCTCGATGCGCAGGGTATCCCGATCCCAACGCGCCTCCATTTCAATCGGCTCCGGAGAGGCGTCGGCTGCATTATTCAGGATATTGATGATTGCCTGACTCAAGGTCTGCTCGGTCAGGATGCGCGGCGCCGGACGCGGGCCGTCACACCGGACATCCACGCGCACCGCGGGTCGCATGCGGCGCCAGTCATCCAGCAGTCCTTGCAGATAGTCATCGATCGGCATGCCGCTGCCAGCCTCGGCACGTGTATGGCCGGCAGAGGCCGATAGCGAGGAGAGGATCTGTTTACAGCGATTTACCTGATCACGCAGGATCCCCACGCGGGCAGCCATCTCAGCATCATCCGTGCTCTCCCGCTCCATCTCCTTCAACAACACCGCCATGGTCGAGAGCGGCGTGCCCAGCTCGTGGGCCGCACCGGTAGCCAGGGTCCCCAGTGCCAGGATGCGTTCATTGCGCAACTGCTCCTCGCGCATTGCCGCCAGTACGGCATCCCGCTCGCGCAGGGTCTGCCCCATCTTTACCACGAAATGGGCAATCAGCCCGCCGCTCACCACAAAGCCGAGCCACATTCCCATCACGTGCAGATCAAATTCGCTGCCGTGGTGCATGTGCACATGCGGCATGGGTCGATAGTTGAACATCAGCACGCTGTAGCACACCACGGTGAGCACCGCCATCAAACCGGAATAGATACCGGGTAGTGCAGCGGCCGCCAGGGTCACCGGCATCAGATACAACAGCACGAAGGGATTTGTGGAGCCGCCGCTGTAATAGAGCAACGCCGTGAGCGCACTCACGTCGAGCAGCAGCTGACCAAACAGCTCGCTCTCGCTCACGCCACTGCCCTGGCGCAGACGCCGCCAGGTAAGGACGTTGGCCCCGGCCAATGCCAGCACAACACCCACCATCGGCAGCAACGGCAATTGCATGTCCAGACCGTAGCTGACCACCAGCAGCGTCAGCAGCTGGCCGGCGATCGCGATATTGCGCAGGACAAACAGACGCTTCAGATTGACGGCGTTGGTCGACGGGCTGGTCACTGGGGATGTCGATGACATGGGCAAACACTCCTGATAACTAGAGAGGATACTCCCGAACGCCTTGCGATCCACGCTCTCTGGGGTGAACAGCTACCCTCACCCCGGCAGGCGGATAACCAACCTCTGCGCGAATATAGCTCACTCCTTTCCCGCGTCGCGCCGGTTGGTGTGCGTGGTGCGACAATATGCCGCGCGACATTCTTGATATTGACAACCATCATTGAGCCTGCCTCGGTGCGACACAGCGGTGTCGTGACTCTTACCACGCATGTTCAACAATTAAGGTGATGACGCCATGGAACTGTGCCCCTATCGCCGGCCACTCTTTACCACACTGCTGCTGTTGACGGGCAGCGGCCACGCTGCCTACGCCGAAACAGCCAGCGCTGATCCGGCCCTGCTGGATGAGATAACCGTCACCGGCGCACGCGAAGCACAACCCATAGCGGAAACGCCCGCCACCATCAACACTATAGATGGCGAGGCGATCCAGACCGTGCGCCCTACCCACCCAAGCCAGATCATGAACCAGCTGCCCGGTGTGTGGGTCAACATCACCGGCGGTGAAGGACACCAGACGGCGATCCGCCAGCCGCTCACCACCAACCCGGTCTATCTCTACCTGGAAGACGGCATCCCGACCCGCTCCACCGGCTTCTTCAACCACAACGCCCTCTACGAGATCAATGTACCGCAGGCGGGCGGCATCGAGGTCAGCAAGGGACCCGGCAGTGCCCTGCAGGGGAGTGACGCCATCGGCGGCGTGATCAATGTGCTCACCCGCGAGCCGCCACTGACCGCAGAAGCGTCGCTCTCGCTGGAGGCCGGCAGCTACGGTTGGCGGCGCGCGCTGCTGAGTGGTGGTGACAGCTTCGGCAGCGACGGCCTGCGCGGCGATCTCAATCTGACCCACACCGACGGTTGGCGCGATGCCACCGACTACGATCGCCAAAGCCTCACCACGCGCTGGGATCGGGCCACGGGATCGGGCGACCTGCTGAAGACCGTCTTCAGCTACTCCCATATCGACCAGCAGACTGCCGGCAGCTCGACCATCTCGCGTGACGACTACTTCAACGATCCGACCATCAACTACACACCGATCTCCTATCGCGAGGTCGATGCCTATCGCCTCTCAACCGCCTATGAACGGGAGCGCGGCGATTCGCTGGTGAGCCTTACCCCCTATCTGCGCTACAACACCATGGATCTGCTGGCCAACTGGTCGCTCAGTTACGATCCGACCGTCGCCACCACCAAAAATAGTTCGCTCGGTTTGCTCGGCAAATATCGCAAGGATTTTACGCCGCTGCGCACACGCCTGATTGCCGGCGTCGACATCGAACACAGTCCCGGCAGTCGCTTTGAACAGAAGATCACTACCACCAAGAGTGGCAAGATCTACACCGCCTACACGGTGGGGCCGACGCTCTATGACTACGATGTAACTTACCAGGGCGTCTCCCCCTATCTGCAGGGTGAGCTGTCACCCAGCGAAGCACTGCGTGTCACCGCCGGCTTGCGTTACGATATCCTCGGTTATGATTACACCACAAACCTGACCACCCCCGTTGACGCAAAGCATCTGATCCCGGCCGATACCCAGCTCGACTACCGCCACACCAGTCCGAAGCTGGGTGCCACCTACGCAATCGATCCACGTCACAACCTCTTCGCCGGCTACAGCCACGGCTTCCGCGTCCCCTCGGAAAACCAGCTGTTCCGTCAGGGGAGCGCGGTGGATACCGTGGGGCTGCAGCCGGTCAAGGCCGACAACTATGAGCTCGGGATGCGTACCCAGCCGACCACCACCAGCCACTTCGATCTCTCGCTCTACTATCTCGACAAGAAGGACGACATCCTCTCCTACAAAGACCCGCTCAGCGGCGCGACCCAGGCGGTCAATGCTGGTGAAACACTGCATCGCGGCGTGGAGATAGGCGTCGGTTTTCAGCCTGCCGAGCGCTGGCAATTCGACAACGCCCTCTCCTATGCCAAACACACCTATAGCGAGTGGGTCGTCTCGGGTAGCACCGATTACAGTGGCAACGAGATGGAGACGGCACCGCGCCTCATCACCAACACCCGCCTCGCCCATACGCCCGCCCTGCTCAAGGGCGGCAAGGTATCATTGGAGTGGACGCGCCTGGGACGCTACTGGCTGGACGCCGCCAACACCCATGAATACTCCGGCCACAACCTGCTCAACCTGCGGGCCAACTATCCACTGGCCAAGCGCTGGGAGCTGTTCGGCTCCATCACCAACCTGACCGACCGCCGCTTTGCCGAGAGCGCCTCCTACACCGTGGCGCGAGGTGATGAGTATGCCCCGGGTATGCCGCGCACCCTCTACCTCGGGGTGCAGTACAACTGGCAGGGAAGCGCCGCCAACCACACAAGCTCAGAACTGTGATGAAGCGTAATGATCACCATCGGGTTCGTGCAGCGTGGCAGGTCGCGTTGCTGTGGGGCGTACTGCTGCCACTCACCGCAAGTGGCGCCGACCACAGCGGACACATGGCGGCGAACAGCGGCAGCGCTGACCGTAGCGCCATGTGGCGTGCCGCCTTGCAACGTGCCCCGCTCTCGGCCACCGGCTATTTCGATCAGCACGGCACGCTCTGGGTAGCCAGCGTGCAGGAGGGGCATCTGCAACTGGTGCACTCCAGCGATAGCGGCATGAGCTACTCCGCGCCGGTGCAGGTGAACGCCCAGCCAGAGGCGATCGCCGCCGACGGGGAGAACCGGCCGAAGATCGCTGTCGATGGCGATGGCATCCTCTATCTCTCCTGGACGCGTCTTTTCGCGGAAAAGCCCTTCAGCGGTGATATCCGCTTCAGCCGTTCCAGCGATGGTGGCAAGAGCTTTTCCCCTCCCGTCACGGTCAACGATAACCGCGAGGTAATCAGCCACCGCTTCGATGCCCTGGGCGTCAATCAACGCGGTGAACTCTATATCGCCTGGCTCGACAAGCGCGATCAGAGCAGCGCGCAGCGCGCGGGCCAGAAGTATGACGGCGCGGCGCTCTACTACGCCGTGTCGCGCGATGGCGGTCGCCATTTCGACAAGAACGTGAAGGTGGTGGACCACTCCTGCGAGTGCTGCCGTGTCGCCATGGCGATGGACCGCGACGGTGTACCGGTGGTGTTGTGGCGCCATGTCTACGACGGCAACGTGCGTGACCACGCGCTGCAACGCCTCGATGGCCGCTCGACGCCCCAGCGAGCCACCCATGACGCGTGGCGCATCGATGCCTGTCCGCACCATGGTCCGGCGCTCGCCATCGGCAGTGATGGCAACTACCATCAGGTCTGGTTCAGCGGTGCAGAGGAGCAGCACGGTCTCTTCTATGCCCGTTCGGCCGATCAGGGGAAGAGCTTCAGTACACCGCTGCGCTTTGGCAACGACGCCGCCCAGGCGGGGCACGCCGATGTATTGAGTCGCGTCAATGCGGTCTTCATCGTATGGAAAGAGTTCGATGGTAACGCCACCCTGATTCGCATGATGCGCTCCACCGATAACGGCCAGCACTGGGATGCCCCACAGAGCGTTGCCACCAGTCACGGCCCCTCCGACCATCCGCTGCTCATCGCCGACCGCACCTCGGTCTATCTCTCCTGGAACACCGCCCAAGAGGGCTACCGCCTGATCGCGCTCGGTTCGGTGGAAGGGAAATGATGCGCGCGCGCCTCCGCTGCTACTGGCTCGCCCTGCTGCTGCTCGGCGTCCCGGCGTTGCACGCGGCAGAGCTGCGTCCCTTTGTCAGCGGCTCGCTGCAACAGATCGTCGCCGCGCATCACGGCACCCCCTTCATCCTCGGCCTCTGGTCGCGCAGCTGCAGCCACTGCCGCGAGGAGTTGACCATGCTCGGCCAACTGGTGGCGGACCATCCGCAGGCCGCCGTGGTATTGATCTCCACCGACAGCATCGACGAGTCGGCCGCCGTTGCCGCGACACTGCAGGGGTATGGCCTCGGCGCGGTGGAGTCATGGGTCTTCGCCGATCCCTACCTCGAGCGGTTGCAGTATGAGATCGACAACCGCTGGTACGGTGAGTTGCCGCGCACCTATCTCTATGCGGGCAATGGCACGCGCAGCGGCCACAGCGGCCGGCTCGATCGTTCATGGCTGCAAGGCTGGCTCGACCAGCAGGAAGCACGCCGTCGTGAGTGATGCGCCGCTGTTTTGCTGGCACGAGCTTGCCGGCACTCACCACACCCCGGGGGTTCGCTGGCGGGCCTGGCTTGCGGCGGTGGCTTTGGCGATGTTGTCGCACGCGGGCGTCTGGTTCCTCTACACCGCGGGGGACACCGAACAGACGCTGCCGCAGCCGCTCCCCGCAGTGGAGGTATCCCTGATCAGCCTCCCCGTCCCCCAGGAGCCCACGCCGCTCCCACCCAGGCAACGCCCCCCCGCACAACCCAAACCCGCGCCTGTGACAGCGACGCCCCCGGTGGCGTCTACCGCGCCGCCGGCGACGGAGATCGCGGAGAGTGCCCCCGAGCCGCCCGTGGTCAGTGAGGAGTACCCAAGCACGCCGCCGGAGCTGAATGAGGAGCTCACCCCGCCCCTCTACAACGCGGCCTATCTCAACAATCCACAACCCCGCTATCCACTGGCGGCGCGCCGACGAGGCATCGAAGGAACCGTGCTGATCCGCGCGCAGATCCGCGAGGATGGCCACTGCCACCAGGTGAACCTGAGCCGGGGCAGCGGCCATGCGCTGCTCGACCAAGCGGCGCTGGAGGCGGTCAAGCGCTGGCGCTTCGTTCCGGCTCGGCGCGGCACACAGAGCGTTAGCGCCTGGGTGGTCGTGCCCATCACCTTCCGCCTCACTCCAAGCGAGAGCTAATCGCCCATGACTACTACCATCACCTCGCCCATCGTCACCCTCACCCTCTGGCTGCTGCTGCTCTTCTCCGTGGTCACCTGGAGCATCGTGGTGCGCAAGGGGTGGCTGCAGTGGCGCCTGGCGCGCATCAATCGCCACTTCCGCCAGCGCTTCTGGGAGGCCGCCGATCTGGTCCAGGCCGAAGCACAGGCCAGCCACGCCGATGGACCGCTGGCGCGTCTGGCCCGCGCCGGCTTCCTTGCGCTCCACGACATCCGCGCCCCTGCCACCCGCACATTGCTGCACCATGGCGACAGTCACGATGTGCTGGAAAACAGCCTCAAACAACAGATCCAGAAGGAGCAGCACCGCCTGGAGAGCGGTCTGATGGTGCTCGCCAGCATCGGCAGCACGGCACCGTTCGTGGGGCTGTTTGGCACGGTGTGGGGCATCATGCATGCGCTGCAGGCGATCGGCGCCACGGGTTCCGCCAGCCTCGGCGTGGTCGCCGGGCCGATCGGCGAGGCGCTCATCACCACGGCCATCGGTATCGCCACGGCGGTGCCTGCCGTGCTTGCCTACTACTACGGGGTGCGCCGCACGCGCCTCTATGTCAGCGAGATGGAGGAGTTCGCCGTGTGCTTCCTGCGCGTCGCCCTGCGCATGACGCCGTCTGCCGGAGGAGCGCAAT
>DASWUD010000057.1:0-12833 GCA_036401755.1 Gammaproteobacteria bacterium | reverse complement strand
AATCGAACCGGGCGGCTGGCCTTGGCTCGGGCGCGTGAGTTTGCCGATCATATCGAGACCCAGCTCTCCGTGGTGAGCTGCATAGAGGCGTGTGACATGGTGCACACAATGAGCTCGCTGACGGGGTATGATGCGCTGCTGCGTGGTAAGCGGGTGGTAACCTATGGTCAGCCATTCTATGCAGGCTGGGGATTAACCGAGGATGTGAGCCGTGACGGTGAGGCATTGCGCCGCCGGCAACGGCGCCTCACTCTGGATGAGCTGGTGGCAGGTACCTTGTTGCGTTATCCCATCTATTGGGACTGGGCGCTCAATGGTTATACCACCTGTGAAGCAGTAGCGCGGCGCATAGTAGAGACGCGACGTCTCTATGAGATGCGCGGGGATTTGGAGAAGTTGCGGTCGGGGTGGGCACGACGCCAGTTGCGCAAGCTGGCCGTGCTGCTCACGGCTCAGCTGTATAAATAATAAGGGTCTTAGTGGATGAGGATTTCAGAGTCTCTTCGCAGACTTGTCGTTCTTGTGGGTCTTGCCGCGGCCAGTGGTTATTCCCATGCCGAAGAGGTAACGCTGCCGCCTGAGGCTGAGTCTCCGATCGTCGGGAACGAAGCGCCTCCGTCTGTTGTGGCTGAAGCACCCCGGAGTATTGCGCAAGAAGAGTATCACCTGTCCAGCTGGGGCGAGGATCTCAAGGCGAGCGGCTGGGAGTCGGGGGGCGCCTTCGTCGGAGTGACCGCACTGGGTCTGTATAGCTGGGCCTGGGGGAGCAGCACTGCGTTTCGCGGCAATCCCGAGGGTTGGTTTGGGATGGGCACCGGCTCGGGGGGAACCGACAAGCTGGGTCACGCCTTTAGCAGCTACTTCGTTACCAATCTGATCGCGGATCGTTTAATTCGCGAGGGGCGCACACCTGAGCGGGCAGGGCTCAGTGCACTGCTCACCTCGCAGGCCGTCATGCTCTATGTCGAAATGTTCGACGGTTACTCCGTTGACCATGGCTTCTCCTATGAGGATCTCATTATGGATTTTCTCGGCGGCAGCCTGGGCTATGCCCGTACCGTTCATCCTAAACTGCGTGATTTGATCGACTACCGCATGGAGTATGAGCCATCGGGTTACAAAGGCTTTCGCCCCATTTCGGACTATGCCGGGCAAAAATATCTATTGGCATTGAAGCTGGGGGGCTTCGATGCGTTTCGCGATTCGCCGTTGCGCTATCTGGAATTTCAGGCGGGTTACTATGCCCGCGGCTTTTCGGAGGCAGAGCGCGACGAAGGGCTGACACGTACTCGCCATGCCTTTGTCGGAGTGGGATTGAATCTGTCCGAACTACTGTTTGGTCACAGAGAGGAGCAGGAGTCCATGCTGAAGGGCGCTGGCCGCATGTTCTTCGACCATATTGAAATTCCCAACACCGCAGCGCGCGTCAACAGTGACCTGTGACGTAAGGATAGCGTGCAATGTTGAACCTTGGACTGGAACAATTTAACGACAAGCGGATCCTGTTGCTACAGGGGCCTGTCGGGCCGTTTTTCCGGAGGCTGGCCAAGGATTTGCGTCAGGCGGGCGGCGAAGTCTATAAGGTGAATTTCAATGCCGGGGACTGGCTCTTCTATCCCAGCGGTGCGTTTAATTACCGGGGGACAATGGAGGAGTGGCCCGCCTGGTTCGAGACATTGATAGGTGACCTGGGCGTTGATGTCGTTCTGTTGTTTGGTGATTGTCGGCCGATCCATCAGGCGGCACATGCCATTGCCTTGCGTTATGGCATTGAGATTGGTGTTTTCGAAGAGGGCTATGTGCGGCCCGACTACATCACCCTGGAGCCGTTTGGCGTCAACGGCTATTCGCGGCTGCCGCGCAATCCCGAGCACTATCAGGGGGAGCCTCCCGCCAAACTGGTAAAACGCGTGGTGGGGAATACCTACTGGTACATGGTCTGGTACTCCTTCTGCTATTTTGCCTTGGGCGCACTTGGCAAACCGTTGTTCCGTCACTATCGCCACCATCGCCCTCTGACGCTGTGGGAGGGACTGCCGTGGATACGTTCTGTCTGGCGCAAGCTGTGGTATCGCTTCACCGAACGAAGCGTCCCGAAGCGGTTGTTGTCGGAGTGGGACCAGCACTATTTTCTGGTTCCGTTGCAGGTGCATAACGATTCGCAGATCACAGTCCATACGGAGATGAGTGGGGTAGAGCACTTTATCGAAGCAACGATCCACTCGTTTGCACAACATGCCCCATCAGACACGCTGTTGGTCTTCAAGCATCACCCCATGGACAGGGGCTACAGTGACTATTCGACGCTGATCAGAACCCTGGCACGTGGCGCAGGTATTGAGGGGCGTGTGTGGTACATCCACGACCAGCATCTGCCGACCTTGCTCGACCACACTCGTGGCGTGGTGGTCATCAATAGCACTGTGGGGCTTTCCGCACTTCTTCATGATGCGCCGACCAAGGTTTGTGGCAAGGCACTCTATGATTTTCCGGGGCTCACCTATCAGGGGGGACTCGATAGGTTCTGGCAGGAGGCTCCCGAAGCCATACCCGATCCGAGCCTGTTTTACCGGTTTCTCCAACATCTGGTGGCCAGAACCCAACTCAACGGCAGCTTCTACAAGCGACTCAAGTTGGAGGGGTCACACGCCGGACTGGCCTGGCCTAAACCGTCACGAGCGGCAGCCACCGAGCGTGATGGAGCTGGCGCACATACGACGAAGATGCAGGAGTTTGCAGGAGATAGATTGAACGAATCGCCTGCACCAGAGCCGGGCCACAGTGGTGCGGTACAGACGAAGGAGGGTGAGCGAACCGCCCCCTCCCGGTCGGCGGCGCGTCGCAAATGAGAAAATGATCTGGAGCAATTGGAGCCCTGCCTTTTACCCGATACCGGCACGATGCTCGATTAATTGCCGTGCAATAATTGTTTTTTAAGGGATTTTCGAAGTATTCTATCGGTGTGGTGAAAGCACTCTTGTCTCGATTAGCAGTCTCAAGATAGACCTCACAGTGCTGCAGTACCCTCTTTAATCCATAGCGCCAAAGCAACAGCAGGATTCCAGGTAATGGGAAGAAAAATAATCGTCACCGGCGGTGCCGGCTTCATTGGCTCGGCGGTCGTGCGGCAGTTCATCACAGAAACCGATGTCACGGTCATCAATGTCGACAAGTTGACCTATGCCGGAAATCTCGCCTCATTGCCTGGGTTGTTGGACAATCCGCGCCACATTTTTGAGCAGATCGATATCTGCAACGCACAGGAGGTGGCGCGCGTCTTCCAGGAGCACCAGCCCGATGCCATCATGCACCTCGCGGCCGAGTCGCACGTGGATCGCTCCATCGATGGCCCGGCGGCTTTTGTGCAGACCAATATCGTCGGCACCTACACCCTGCTCGAGGCGGCGCGCAGCTACTGGAATAGCCTGCCCGAGCCACGCAAGGCGGCCTTCCGCTTCCATCACATCTCCACCGATGAGGTCTATGGAACATTGGGCGACAGCGGCTATTTCACCGAAGAGACCGCCTACGCCCCCAACTCCCCCTATTCGGCCAGCAAGGCCAGTTCCGACTTCCTGGTGCGTGCCTGGTTTCACACCTACGGCTTTCCGGTGGTCACCACCAACTGTTCCAACAACTACGGACCCTACCATTTCCCCGAGAAGCTGATCCCGTTGATGATCCTCAACGCCTTGGCCGGCAAACCGTTGCCGATCTACGGCAAGGGTGACAACGTGCGCGACTGGCTTTATGTGGACGATCACGCGCGTGCGCTGCGCCTGGTGCTGGAGAAGGGGCGGCTGGGGGAGACCTACAACATTGGCGGGCACAACGAGCGCACCAACCTGCAGGTGGTACATGCCATCTGCGCGCTGCTCGACGAGATGGTGCCCGGCTCGGCACACAAGCCCCATACCAACCTCATCACCTATGTGAAGGATCGCCCAGGCCACGATCAGCGTTACGCCATCGATGCCGGCAAGATCGAACGGGAACTGGGCTGGCGACCGCAGGAGACCTTCGAGAGTGGGCTGCGCAAGACCGTGCAGTGGTATCTCGACAATGGCGAGTGGGTACAAGGTGTCACCAGTGGCGCCTATCGTGAGTGGGTGAGCCGCCACTATGGTGCCTGAGATCCTGTTGCTGGGCGGCAATGGTCAGGTGGGCTGGGAGCTGTCGCGCGCGCTGGCCCCGGTGGGCCATCTCCATACGGTGACACGGCGTGAGTGCGATGTGGCCGACCTGACTGCACTGCGTGAGCTGGTGCGCTCGCGCCGCCCTGCCATCATCATCAATGCCACAGCCTATACCGCGGTCGACAAGGCCGAGAGTGAGCAAGAACAGGCGTTCCTGATCAATGCTGCCGTGCCGGCCATGCTGGCCGAAGAGGCCAAGCGCAGTCGTGCGCTGCTCGTCGACCATTCCACCGATTATGTGTTCGATGGCAGCAAAGCTACAGCCTATCTGGAAGAGGATGCGACGGGGCCGCTGGGTATCTACGGCCAAAGCAAGCTCGATGGCCTGCGTGCCATCGAAGCCAGCGGTTGCCGCCATTTGGTATTTCGCGTCAGTTGGGTTTACGCCGCGCGCGGAGGCAATTTCCTGCGCACGATTCTGCGTCTGGCCCGCGAGCGCGAGCAGCTGAGTGTGGTCGCCGATCAGATCGGCGCCCCCACGCCAGCCGAGCTGATCGCCGATGTGACGGCGCAGTGCCTGATGCTGCTGCGCAATGGCAAGGGGAGTGAAGGGATTTACCACCTGGCACCTTCCGGTGAAACCAGTTGGTACGGCTTTGCCAGAGCCATCGTAGGTGAAGCGCAGGCGGCGGGCATCGCCCTCAAGCTGACCCCGGAAAACATTCGTGCCATCACTACTGCTGAATACCCTACAGCAGCAAAGCGCCCGGCCAATTCATGTCTGGCCACCGATAAATTACGTACAACCTTCGGCATTGCACTCCCCACTTGGGAGAGCGCGCTGCCACGCATCATCAGGGAGACCCCTCTGTCATGACCCAACGCAAGGGCATCATTCTCGCCGGCGGTTCCGGCACCCGCCTTTATCCGATTACTCAGGCGGTGTCGAAGCAGCTGCTGCCCGTCTACGACAAACCGATGGTCTACTACCCCCTTACCACGCTGATGCTGGCGGGGATCCGCGATATTTTGCTCATCTCCACGCCGCAGGATACGCCCCGTTTCGAGCAGCTACTGGGGAACGGCAATCAATGGGGCATCAATATTCAATACGCGGTGCAGGCGTCACCCGACGGGCTGGCGCAGGCCTTCATCATCGGCGAACAATTTGTCGACAACAACCCCTCCGCGCTGGTGTTGGGCGACAACATCTTCTATGGCCACGACTTTGCCAAGCAGCTGAGAAGTGCGGCGGCCAAGAATGAAGGGGCGACGGTGTTTGCCTACCATGTGCATGATCCGGAGCGGTACGGCGTGGTCGAGTTTGATGCCGAGGGCAAGGCGATCAGCCTGGAGGAGAAGCCGCAGCAGCCCAAGTCAAACTATGCGGTGACCGGTCTCTACTTCTACGATGACCAGGTGGTCGATATCGCCAAATCGATCAAGCCTTCAGCCCGTGGTGAGTTGGAGATCACCACGGTCAACAATCACTACCTGAAGATGGGGCAGCTTGCTGTGGAGAACATGGGGCGTGGTATGGCATGGCTCGATACCGGCACCCATGAATCGCTGCTCGAAGCCTCCTCGTTTATCGAGACCATCGAAAAACGTCAGGGGCTGAAGGTCGCCTGCCCCGAGGAGATTGCCTACCGCCATGGTTATATCGATGCTGAGCAGGTCTGCCGTCTGGCCGAACCGCTGAAGAAAAATGAGTATGGCCAGTATCTGCTGCACATGCTCAAGGAGCGGATTTTCTAATCATGAAAGCCATCGCTACCGCCATTGCCGACGTAATGATTCTCGAACCTCAGGTATTCGGCGACAGTCGCGGATTTTTTTTCGAAAGCTATAACGAACGCAAGTTCCGCGAGGCTACCGGTGTTGCCCCCCACTTCGTGCAGGACAACCATTCGCGTTCGGCACAAGGGGTGCTGCGCGGCCTGCACTATCAGGTCGAAAAGGCGCAGGGCAAGCTGGTGCGCGTGACCGCGGGTGAGGTGTTCGACGTGGCGGTGGATATCCGCAAGGGATCGCCCACCTTCGGTCAGTGGGCCGGTGTCATCCTCTCCGCTGAAAATAAACGCCAGCTCTGGATCCCCGCCGGGCTGGCGCACGGTTTCGTGGTGCTGTCGGAGAGCGCCGACTTTCTCTATAAGACCACCGAATATTATGCGCCCGAACATGAGCGCTGCATTCTTTGGAACGATCCCGACCTGGCCATCGAGTGGCCCATTAGAGACGCCCCGTTGCTCTCCGCCAAGGATGCCGCGGGAGCGCGTTTCAAGAACGCTGTCTAATTTTGACTCTGGCATGGCTGTTGTCTGCAGCCATGCGCAAACAACACCGGCTTTTCCTTATTGTGTGCATCTCCCGCATCGGGTCATGGCTACCGGCGCGCTCTACCCACAGTGTTGTCACATCAGTTAACCGGGCTCGCTGACAACGTCAGCGATAGCCTTTTCGGGTTGGGTGTAGCCAGGAATGGCTGATACATCCACCTCATCGATCTGCGCAGGATCGAGGTATTGCTCGGCGTATTTCTGATAGATCCGTTCGCGGATGAAGAGATTGAAGAGATCGGGGTCGACATGTCCCTCCTGCTTCATCATGCCGAGAATGCGTAGTGATTCCGAGAGGCTCTTGGCGGGCTTGTAGGGGCGGTCACGGGCGGTGAGCGCTTCGAAGATATCGGCGATGGCCATGATGCGCGCCTGCAGCGACATCTGCTCCCTGGCGAGTCCGCGCGGATAGCCCTTGCCGTCCATCCGTTCATGATGACCGCCGGCGAACTCCGGGACCTGGCGCAAATGCTTGGGAAAGGGGAGCGATTCGAGCATCTTGATGGTGGCGGTGATGTGATTGTTGATCACCTCACGCTCCTCGCTGGTGAGGGTTCCCCGGGCGATAGTGAGATTGTAGGATTCATTTTCGTCTAGCAGCGGGCGACTCTCGCCGTTGATCGCCACTCTACGCTGTGCGATGTCGCGCACCCGCTGCTGATCACTTGCGGCCATGAATTCACCACCCGTGTTGCTACGGTGGAGGAAGCGACGCTCCTCCTCCAGCTGGGCGAGCTCGGCGCGATACTCCTCTTCGAGCAGGGCGTTGTCACTCGCCATGCCGCCAATACGGTTTGCCAATTTCTTCTCTAGCAGGGCAATCTTTGCATCGCGCTTGAGCACCTCGAATCGGGCGTCGACGGTGTGGATGCGGTCGTAGATAGTTTCGAGTTTGGTCGCCTTGTCCACCACATATTCGGGCGTGGTGATCTTGCCGCAGTCGTGCAGCCACGCGGCGATCGACAACTCATAGCGTTGATCCTCGTTCATGCGGAAATCGCTGAAGAGGGGACTCTGGTCATGATGGGCGGCATCGGCCAGCATCATGGTCAGCACGGGCACCCGTTTGCAATGGCCGCCGGTGTAGGGAGACTTTTCGTCGATGGCGGTAGCGATGAGTTGAATCAATGACTCCAGCAGTGTCTTGAGGTCGTCGATGAGGCGGCGGTTGGTGATGGCGATGGCAGCCTGCGAGGCGAGCGATTCGGCGAGCATCTGCGACTCTTCATTGAAGGGCACCACTTTGCCGGTGGTGGGATCCTGTGCGTTGAGCAGTTGCAGTACGCCGATGATAGCGCCTTCATGATTTTTCATCGGCACGGTGAGAAAGGAGGTGGAGCGATAGCCGGTCTGTTTATCGAAGGCGCGTGTGCCAGCGAAGTCGAAGCCTTCGGCGTTGTAGGCGTCGGGGATGTTGACCGTACAGTCGTTGAGCACGGCGTAGGTGACCACCATCTGCTTGTTGCCGTTGCCCTCCTTGTCGTGCAGTGGGATCGGTGCAAAGGGGATCTCCTTGCCGGTGGTGCCGCCCATGGCGAAGTCGAGCGAATCGGTACGCAGGATCTCCATCTTGATGGTGCCATCTTCCTGCACCGAATAGAGGGTGCCACCGTCGGCGTTGGTGATCTCCTTGGCGCCGAGCAGGATCATCTCCAGCAGACGCGGGGTGTTCTTTTCCGCAGAGAGAGCGATGCCGATTTCATTGAGTTTCTCGATGCGTTTGAGGCGTTCGGCATGTTGGTTCATGGAGTATGCTCCTTAAGCGTGCAGCAAGCGGCTCCTGTACGCAGCCAGTCGGGGACAAGGAAAAGTGGTGCCTTTATACGGCATGGTTTCCTGGCCAACAAGACAGCTGCGTTTCGGTATGGCAATCCATGCACCAGCGCACAAAAAGCCTTTGCAACGGAATAATAATTCTGTGAGTATCTTCACGGCAATGATGAGCTGCATCAGCTGTTGCTTATATTGATGCTGCAACAGCACAATCAAGCAAGGGAGCGCTGATGTTCGAGGGAATGAGGCAGTTCGTGCGGGCTTGTGTCCTCTTCTTTATTTACCTTCTCCCTATTTTTTAAATACCCGTGCTTGATGGACTGATGTCTCTTGCCGCCCGAGAAAATGCGTAACTGTTTAACAAGGTAGCACTCTCACTCCCCGCGCATGTCCCGCGGCGCCGGAGTGGGGGTATACTCCTCGGCAATTTACAGGTTGCTTCAGGAGGTGCCAATGGACGGGGAGAACAGACGGCCGCGAGCCGAGCCATCCATGCGCGATGACGAGATGGGTGGGCTCGACGATTCGCAGGGGCGTGCTCCGGTCGATCTCGATCGGCTCTTTGCCGAACTCGACACGACGGGCACTTTCACCCCAGTTGCAGGTAGCGAGCTGGAAGAGGTCTCGCCAGAGGGTAGTGGGGCAGTGCGTGCCGCACCGCTCCATCCTGCTCAGCCGGCTTTCGATTTTGGCGAAAGCGATGGCCCACGTAACTTAGGCGGGGCTGGCCCAGAGGATTTTTCCACTGAAACCCGGAGTGATGGAGAGGAAGCTATGTCGCGGAAGGTGTTGATGGCGGGGGGCGCCGTGGTGGCGCTGAGTCTTCTGCTGGGGGCGGTAGGGCTGTTCACCGCCTTCAGTGCCGCGAGCCGTATTGACGCGCTGCAGCAGAGTGTCGATGCACTCACCGAGCGTATCGCCACCTTGCAGGTCAGTGGTGATCCCCGTGTCGGACAGCTTCAGGCGGAGCAGGCGGGCATCGTCTCGCGCCTCGACGAGATGGCAGCGCGGCTCGATGGCATGGCCAACAACCCAGCAACGAGGGAGACGGCGACCACTGCGGAGTTGCGCAAACGCCAGGAAGGCCAGGAGCGCAACTCGACCCAGGCACCGAACAGCACAGCTACTGCTACCGCGGCCGCTAAGAAAACCGCGGCGAAGCCGGCTCCCGCCAGTGGTGACTGGACGGTGATCCTCGTCTCCTTCGCTACCTCGGCACAGGCCGAAAATGAGAAGAGCCGCCTGCAGAAATTGGGAATCCATAGCGAGGTGAGCAAAACCGTGGTCGATGGCAAATCGCGCTTCCGACTGCGTGTTCCGGGCTACACCAGCCAGGAGACGGCCAAGGCCGCCATCCCCGCCATTGAGCGCAAATCCGGCATCAAAGGGGCATGGGTGGCCCATCGCTGAACCTGCCGCGCCCTCCGTCAAACCTTGGCGGAGGGCTATTCAGTCCAGTTGACGGTGCAGTCGAGGTGACGCCAGACGCGGTTCATTCCCGCCAGCCCCTCCTCGAGCATCACGGCCAGCGGTGCCATCTTGAAGTAGCGATTGCGGTTGTTGAGCCAGAAGAGCGGCATCTGCGGGTTGAGCGGGAAGATGACGTGGAGCGACTCCTGAATGCCAAGCACATGCTTGGCGCGGTCGAGCAGCGCCGCCTCCTGGGGAAACGGTGTGCCGCGGCGCCAGCGAGTCAATTCGCGTGTTTTGGTTCCTTCGGGCATACCCAGCAGGGAGAGCTGTTGATCGGCGTCCAGATGCCACTCCTCGAAAATCGCCATCACCAGCTCAGCCAGGCGGGTGCGTTCTTCCTCGGATAGTTCTACGGACACTGGGAAATTCCTCATGTTGCAGCCACAGGCTGCGTGGACAGGGTCCAATTATGAACGTGCCCGACACCCAGGTCAAAAAAACCTAGTCAACTTCTCGACAATTCGGCCATGTGCGCTGAGTGGCTTGACGTGCCGGGTGGTATGGCTAATCTGCAAATGAGGGGGCGTTCTGCCCCTCTCTTACCGTTGAACAACGAGTCCACCCCGTCAGCACGGAGGGAGTTCCCATGATGAACAGAGCGTTGCAGATCACCGGCCAGAACATCACCATCACCCCCGCCATCGAGGCTCACATTCGCGGCAATGCCGAAAAGCTGTGCCGCTACCGCGACGATATTGTCGGTTGTCGCGTGGTGATTGATGCCCCCCACCGCCACCACACCAAGGGGCGCCATTACGAAGTGCGCATCAACCTCACCGTGCCTGGCGCGGAGCTGGCCGTGACCCATGAGCCACGCGAGGATCTCTACCTGGCGTCGAAAGACGCCTTCACTGTCGCGCGCCGTCAGCTGTTGGACCATTCGGCGCGGCGACGCAACTACTGACGTCAATCATGAATAGAAAGACCAAACCCGCGCCTTGCGCGGGTTTTTTTTTAGGAGAGGGGGAAGGGTGGCTATAATGTGCGTTTCATTGACCGAAGCGAGGGTTTCTCCTCAACCCGGAGAGCCCATGATGATGAACAGACTCATCACCCGCGAAACAGATTTACGCACGCTGCTTCAAGAACATCCTGCCGTGTTAATCCATTTCTCTGCGCCCGATTGCGGCGTATGCCACAGTCTCAAACCGCGTATCGCCGCACTGGTGGCGGCACAGTTTCCGCGCCTGGTGCTGGCTGAGGTGGATTGCGCAGCCAGCCCTGAGCTGGCAGCACAACAGCGGGTCTTTACGATTCCGGTCCTGCTGCTGTTTCTGGAGGGGCGCGAATCGCTGCGCCTGGCGCGTAACTTTCATCTGGCCGAGCTGCGCGACCAGCTGGCCCGCCCCTATACCCTGTTGTTTGGAGAAGAGAGGTGACCCGCCCCCCCCTGGAGAGGATGACTCGGGTCGTGCTGCTTGCGGCATGGCTGGTGGCCGCGCCGGTTTTGGCTGAGGGGGACGAGGCCGAGAGCGGGGATCTGCACCAGGCCTTGGTCGGACAGCTTGCCGAGCAGCCCGCGGATGAGATTCTGCTCCATCGGGAGCGGGTGCGCCGCTTCTACGCCCTGCACGATAACCTTCCCGCCTGGAGCGGTCGTGCCGCCGATGTGGCCGCGCTGCTGGAGGTGCTCAGGGAGGCCCACCGCGAGGGGTTGCAACCCGAGCGCTATCACCTTGACGCTATCACCGCGCTGCTTGAGTCACTGCCGTCCGATGCGCCGACTGAGGCCCGGCTCGACCAGCTCCTCACCGACGCCTTCATCGCCTATAGCCTCGATGTGCGCCGCGGCCGGCTCGACCCGCGCGCGGTGGATCGCTCCTGGCACATCCCCCCCTCCGATTACGAGGTGGAGCGGATGCTGCTTTACGCCCTGGAGAGCAACACGGTGCAGGCCACCCTCAACTCCATGCCCCCCTACCAACGCGGCTACCGGCGGCTGCGCAGTGCCCTGGCGAGTTATCGCGTCGTGGCGGCAGACGGGGGGTGGCCAACACTGGCGGCCGGCCCGGTGTTGAAACCGGGCATGACGGGCAAGCGCGTGGCACTGCTGCGCCAGCGCCTGCTGCTGAGCGGTGATCTGCCGGCGAGCGCCGGCGCAGGCGAGCTATTCGATCCCTTGCTGGAGGTGGCGGTGCGCCGTTTTCAGGCGCGCCACGGGCTCCGTGAGGATGGCGCCGTCGGTGAGGAGATGCGCCAGGCACTCAATGTGCCGGTGGAGCAGCGCATCGCCCAGCTCGTCGCCAGCATGGAGCGCTGGCGCTGGATGCCGCGCCACCTGGAGTCACGCTATCTGCTGGTCAACATGACTGGCTACCGCCTCGATGTGCTCGAGGAGGACCTCTCGGTGCTGCAGATGCGCGTCATCATTGGCAGCGACTATCGCCAGACCCCGGCCTTCGGCAGCCGGGTGACCGCCATGACCTTCAATCCCAGCTGGTATGTACCGAACAGCGTGTTTCGCAAGGACATGCTGCCCAGGCTGAAACAGGACAGCGGCTATCTGGCCGAGCGCAACATCGCCGTTCTCGATGATCTCGCAGGCGGCGGTCGCGTGATCGACCCGTCGACCATCGACTGGAGCCTTTATGATGAGCAGTCGTTTCCCTATGCCCTGCACCAGCCCCCGGGTGCCAGAAATCCGCTCGGGCGGGTCAAATTCGTGATCCCCAACAGTTATCGCATCTACCTTCACGACACGCCGCAGCGCAATCTCTTCGCGCGACGCGAGCGCACCTTCAGCTCCGGCTGCATCCGCCTGGAGAAACCGCTCGACCTCGCCGCCTATCTGCTGGCGCAAGAACCGGAGGCGAAAGAGGCTCAGGTCGAGCGCTACCTGGCGAACGCGACTACCCGCACCGTTGCACTGAAACAGCCGCTGCCGATCTATCTGGTCTACTGGACCGCCTGGGCCGACGAGGATGGGGTCGTGCAGTTCCGGGATGACATCTACAGCCGCGACGTGCGTCTGGTGGCTGCCCTGTTGCCCGAACAGACTCGCTCCGCCAGAGTAGACTGAGCGGGAATTTTGACTGGAGGAGGTAGTATGGAACTCATTCCCTCTCTGGTAGTGGCGGTGATGAGGTTCATCATGGCCATGCAGTTGCGCCTT
>DASWUD010000056.1:0-7922 GCA_036401755.1 Gammaproteobacteria bacterium | reverse complement strand
GTAGGCGGCATCCTTTTGCGCCAGCAGACGGTTGAACTTCTCCTTCGACAGCACCGGCGAATCGACCAGCAGACGCGCGGCGTGATCGGCGCTCTCCTCGAAGAGGTTCTTCTCGGCGCCGAAGCAGGTCTCCAGCGACATGACGATCGCTTCGCGCAGCGGGTCGATGGGCGGATTGGTCACCTGGGCGAACTGCTGACGGAAGTAGTCGAAGGAGGAACGCACCTTCTGCGACAGCACCGCCATCGGCGTGTCGTCACCCATGGAGCCGACCGCTTCGTTGCCGGCCTCGGCGAGTGGGCGCATCACCTGATCACGCTCTTCGAAGGAGACGTTGAACATCTTCTGGTGCACGGCGAGCTGCGCATCGTTCAGATCGGCGACGGCATCACCATTGCCAGTGCATTCGCTTTCCAGATGGCGCACATGCTCGGCCAGCCACTGCTTGTAGGGGTGGCGCCCCTTGAGGTGGTTGTCCACATCCTGCGGCAGCAGCAGGGTGCCGTTGGCGGTGTCGGCGGCGAGCATCTGGCCGGGCTTGAGGCGCCCCTTGGTCAGCACGTCGTCCGGGTTGTAGTCGAACACGCCGATCTCGGAGGCGAGGGTGATGACGCACCCTTCGTAACTGCCGGCCTTGAAATCGTGGCCCTTGGGCCCCTTGGTGATCACCCAGCGCGCCGGGCGCAGGCCGTTGCGATCGAGGGTGCAGGCGGCATAGCGGCCGTCGGTGAGAACGATCCCGGCCGGGCCGTCCCACGCCTCCATGTGCATGGAGTTGTATTCGTAGAAGGCGCGCAGGTCCGGGTCCATGTGCTCGATGTTCTGCCAGGCGGGCGGCACCAGCAGGCGCATGGCGCGGAAGATGTCGACGCCGCCGGCGAGCAGCGCTTCGAGCATGTTGTCGAGGCTGTTGGAGTCGGAGCCGGTCATGGAGACCAGCGGACGCACGTCATCCATGTTGGGGATGAGCGGGGTCGCGAACTTGTGGCCGCGCGCCACCGACCAGCTGCGGTTGCCCTGCACGGTGTTGATCTCGCCGTTGTGCGCCAGATAGCGGAACGGCTGGGCCAGACGCCACTGCGGCCAGGTGTTGGTGGAGAAGCGCTGGTGGAAGACGCAGATGCCGGAGGCGAGGCGCTTGTCGTTGAGGTCGGTGTAGAAGACCGGAAGATAGGCCGGCATCACCAGGCCTTTATAGGAGACCACCTGGCTGGTGAGGCTCGGGAGGTAGAACATCGGATCGACCGGCTCGATCACCTTCTCGGTGCGGCGGCGCGCGATGTAGAGGTGACGATCGAAGGTGGCCGCATCCATCCCGGCCGGGGCGTTGACGAAGACCTGCTCGAACTGCGGCAGGGTCTTGAGCGCCTCGGCACCACAGGCATCGGGATTGGTGGGGACCACGCGCCAGCCGGCGACGGTCAGCCCCTCGGTCATCAGATCCTTGTTGAGCTGGGCACGCGCCTTGTCGGCCAGCTCTTCATCGGTGTTGAGGAACACCATGCCCACCGCATACTGCTCGGCGAGAGAGAAACCCTGTTCGTCGGCCACGGCGCGCAGGAAGGCATCGGGCTTTTTCAGCAGCAGGCCGCAACCGTCACCGGTCTTGCCGTCGGCGGCTATGGCGCCGCGATGGGTCATGCGGGCAAGGGCACCAATGGCGGTCTCCACCAGCCAATGGCTGGCGTCGCCATCCATGTGGGCGATCAACCCGAAACCACAGTTGTCCTTTTCGAAGGATGGGCGGTAAAGCCCCTGCTCAAGAAGTGTTGTATCGTTCACGGCCGGCTATTTGACTCGTTGCGTTGGCTACCAAACCCGGCATGGACGAGGCTATTCGTGCCATGGTCCGGGCAAAACGGCCGAACAGTATACTGCTGAGGGGGGGGCGGTTCAATTGGCGACAGACTGCAGCGCGATTCAGGCAGAAAGCAGGGTTATTTCCCCCGATATGGCTCAGTTGCCCAGCGCAGCCATCTGATCCTGCAGCGAGCAGAATTGCCGCGGCCATGGCGCACGGGCCTTCAGCTCGTCGGGCAGTGCAGCTACCGCCGCCGCCGCCTCTGCGGCGCTCTCATATTCGCCCGCCACAAGCAGGTGCCATGCCTCTCCCCCGCGCGCTACACGTATCATGGCCAACGGCCCGGCCGGATGATAACGCGCGACGAAGTTGTGCAGGGAACTCCTCTGCCCGTCGCCCATCAACTGAATGGTGTAATGCCCTGGATTACGACTCCATAGCCATGCCGCCCCTGCCACCGCGGCGGAAGAGGTAGCAGTACTGGCAGTGGCGGAGGTGGTCGATGCAGCGGAGGGAGTGATTGCACTATCGGACAGCGCCGGCAGTGCCGCAAAACGCCTGATCCAGGGGCGCATCCTAAAGCTCGCCTCCACCCGTGTCGCGGCACTTTCCGCTTCGCTGCGTGTGGCATAACTGCCGTACAGTAACAAGGAGAGCTGCCGCCCATCCTGCGTAAAACTAGCCACGGCCATGGGGGATGCCGTATCACCTGCTCCCTTCGCCAGCTCTAGGATGGTACCAGGCGCGCTGGCTACCATCACTTGCAGTGTATAGTTCGTACGCGGTTGCCGCTCTATCCAGGCAACCCCCTCGATATGAGCCGCTTGTGCAGCGGGACTCTCCAAAACTTCGTCATGACGGGGCGAGAGACTTTGCTCGGTAGCCGGGTTACCCCCCGTGAGGTCAGGCTCAACCGCCGGAGCTGCTTGCAGGGCACTGACCGATGGCAGTGCCGAGGCAGTCTCATCCATGTGATGCTCGGTCCCCGACAGCAGCGGCGTGGTCTCTTCTGCAGGCGCGGCAACATGCGATTGTTGTGGCGGTGTGCCGGTACTCATCACCTGCACATCATTCGTCTTGTGAAAATAGAAGATGACGAGCCCCAGCACGAGCAAGGCCAGCACCACCACTACCGAAAACCGCCATCGTTGTCCGGTATAGCATTCTATGGCAAAAAGCTCTTGAGCGACCCCCTGAATCCGGCCCGGCCATCCGCCACTCTCTTTTTCGATGCGTCGCAATTGGCGTTGTGAAAAGGGAAAGGTGCCGGAGTGTCCGGAGAGGTGCAGCAGATGACGCAAAAAGTCGCCGATGTCGCGTAAATCCAACGGCTGAATCTCAATATGATGAAATTTGATGCCTCCGCCAGCCAGACGCTGGTGTGTGGTTCGATCACCGAATAATACGATACGCGGACCGCTGGAGGGCTGAGATTGAGCAAGCAAGCGACCGAGCCACTCCACCGCCTCATCGCTCAACTGTTCGGCATCATCGATAGCAATTACCGGGATCATCGAGCGCTCAATATCAGCTAGTCGCTCGTGCAGTTGTGCCACGGGATCCTTCCCCCCCCTCTCGAAGAGTCGGAGATCGAAACAGTTCGCGATACGCGCCAGCAGAATCCCCCCATCCGGATTGGCCCTGGCACTGGTGCGGCATAGGCGCCAATGATGTGCTGAGTTTTGCACAAACTGATCCAGCAGCTCTGACTTTCCACTACCCCGAGGTCCGCACACCAGCATAAGACCACTGCCGGCAATGACAAACTCATGGAGGGCCTGCAACAGCCGAACCGAATCTTTATTTAGAAATCGCGCAGTCTCTGGCGATGTGAGTCTGTTTTCCATCGAATATGCCAAAGAGGTGCTATTTAGCAGGGAGGTTCCTCACCCTGCATGAACATGACGAGATAGCCGCGCTTGAGCTGCTGGTCTCGCACCTTGAGCATCGCCTCGGCAGCCGCTTCGCGAGATGGATAGAGTTCCCTTTGTACTCTGCCAGAGGTCCCCTGAAACCCCCACTCCCTAACCAAAGACCAGCCGTCCAGCAGATCCTGCTGAAGAAACAGATGGTAGAACCGTGTTGCTCCATCAAGGGTAGGCGGGGTCTGCAGAAAGATGCGCATCGAGAGGACTTTTTGTGCTCAACACCCGCAAGCCGTCATGGGCGACTCTCGCCTAGGAGAGCTCCGAAATCTGGCACAATTTGCGATACTCCACAAACGCATAGCGATCGGTCATTCCAGCGATGTAGTCGGCTACCGCCCGGGCCCTGCCGGAAACACCCAGCTCGCTTTCCATTTGTCTGGCTTTGTGCTGATGTCCCATCGGTAGCAGTCGTATATCGTTAAGGAGTGTCTCGAACAGCTCGCGTACCATGCGCTGAGACTTTGTCGCCACCCGATGAACGCGGAAGTGACGATAGAGGTTTTCGCGCAAAAATTTTTTCAGCGCATGATGCTTGTCTGCCATCACTCGTGAAAAATCGATAAGTGGCCTACCGTGTGCCCGCACTTCATCAATGTCACGTGGCGCAGCCTCGTTCAACTGTTGCTGGCTATGCCGCAATAGATCCACGACCTGTTGATTAATCATGCGCCGGATGATTTCATGCACCAGCCGCTTACCTGCCAGCTCGGGATAGGTCTGTTGCACGATCTGAAATTGTTCGTCAAATAACCCTATTTCGCGCAGCTGCTCGACGCTAATCAAGCCGGCGCGCAAACCATCGTCAACATCATGATTATTGTAGGCAATGGCATCGGCGATATTGGCGATCTGTGCCTCTATGCCGGGTTGTTTATCGGTCAGAAACCGTTTACCCACATCACCCAGCTGCCGCGCATTCTGCACTGAACAGTGCTTGAGAATACCCTCACGACATTCAAAGGTTAGATTGAGTCCGTTGAAATCTGCATACTTCTCTTCCAGCTCATCCACCACCCGTAGTGACTGCAGGTTGTGTTCAAAGCCACCATACTCTTTCATGCACTCGTTGAGTGCATCCTGACCTGCATGACCAAAGGGTGTATGCCCCAAATCGTGCGCCAAGCTGATTGCTTCGGTAAGGTCCTCGTTGACACGCAATGCGCGTGCGATAGCACGGCCGATTTGTGCAACCTCCAGGGAATGCGTTAGCCTGGTGCGAAACATGTCCCCTTCGTGATTGACGAATACCTGGGTTTTATATTCCAGGCGACGAAATGCCGAGGAGTGCACAATGCGATCCCGGTCGCGCTGAAACTCCGAGCGGTATTGCGGGCGTGGTTCTGTAAAGCGACGCCCCAGCGACTTTTCATCTGATGCCGCATAAGGAGCCAGTGTCTCACTCATGCGCATACACCTTACCGGTGGGCCTCGATGGTCGCGACGATATCATCTGCTGTGGCCTGCTCGGTAAGCACCGAGTGCCCGATCCCTTTCATCAGTACAAGGCGCATCCGCCCGTCGATCACCTTCTTGTCGACCGCCATCAACTCCAGGAATCCCTTGCCATCCAGCTCGCGGGGAGGTTCGGTGGGCAAACCAGCGCGGCTAAGTAATTGGCGCACTCGTTCTGTCTCACTACTACTCATCCACCCCATGCGCCCCGACAGTTCGGCGGCGAGCAGCATGCCCGTGGCGACCGCCTCGCCATGGAGCCACTCACCGTAGCCCATTCCTGTCTCTATGGCATGACCAAAGGTGTGACCAAGGTTAAGTAGTGCACGGTTGCCGCTCTCGCGTTCGTCTGCGGCAACTACTCGTGCCTTGTCGCGGCAAGAGCGCTCGATAGCATAGGCCAGTGCCTCAGCGTTACGTGCGAGCAGCAACGGTATGTTATTTTCGAGCCAGTCAAAAAACTCTGGATCATCGATCAATCCGTACTTAATCACTTCGGCGATTCCGGCACGCAGTTGTCTATCATCCAGCGTTAGCAACGTGTCTGTATCAGCCACGACACAGCGCGGCTGATGAAAGGCGCCTATCATGTTCTTGCCGAGAGGATGATTAACACCGGTCTTGCCGCCGACGGATGAATCCACTTGAGCCAACAGGGTAGTGGGCATCTGTATGAAATTGACGCCACGCTGATAGCTGGCGGCGGCAAAGCCCGTCATATCGCCGACAACTCCACCGCCCAATGCGACCAGGGTACAGCCACGGTCGAAATGGTTGGCAAGCAGTGCATCGAACACCATGTTGAGAACCTCAAGCGTCTTGTACTGCTCACCATCTGGCAGGATCACCTGTCTGAGAGTGAATGCCTTGAAGGAGCGCGCCGCCTTTTCCAGATAGAGAGGGGCGACGGTCTCGTTGGTGACGATCATGACCTGTTTGCCCTTAATGAACGGGGCAACGATCTCTTCACGGCCCAGCAGTCCACTTCCGATGTAAATGGGGTAGCTGCGTGGTCCTAGATCAACATTGAGCGTATTCATGGGTGCGTCATGAAAAAGGGGGGGGGGGAGATAAATATATCCGATTGTTCTGATTAAGTCAGGCCAGCTTATCCTTGCGATGCTCCCGTAACCGCACCAGGATCTCCTTGATGACACTGCGGATCGACCGCTCATCGGTGTGCACCACCATGTCTGCCACCTCACGATAGAGGGGGTCGCGCTGCTCCATCAATTGCTCCAGCTTGGCACGCGGATCGGTCGTCTGTAACAGCGGCCGATTTCTGTCCTTGGAGGTGCGCAACAACAGTTGATCAATTGAGGCGTAAAGATAGATAACGGTTCCCCGCTGCATAAGATGGTGACGATTTTCTTCACGAAGTACCGCACCGCCTCCCGTAGCCAATACCAGATTTTGCTCTTGGGTCAGCGCATCGATAACCTCCGATTCCCTGCGACGGAACCCCTCCTCCCCCTCTATCTCGAAGATCAGGGGGATACTGGCGCCCGTGCGCCGCACGATCTCGTGGTCACTATCCTTGAAGTCCAGTTTGAGGGTGGTCGCCAACTGCCGGCCGATGGTGGTCTTGCCGGCCCCCATGGGGCCGACAAGAAAGATATTATTGGATGTCACAATATATAGGCTAAACAAGTATACCTTGCATGCATTCTTTAATTAAGACCTGCTTGCAAGCTCTGCTTGAGGATTTTCGGCGTTACAAAAATCAATAGTTCAGATTGTGCACTAGTGTTCTTCTTATATCTGAATAGTGCGCCAAGGAGCGGGATATCTCCCAACAAGGGCACCTTCTCCATATCATCTGTACGGCTCTGCTCATAAACCCCACCCAGCACAACTGTCTCTCCACTCTTGACCAGGACTTGCGTGTTGATTTCTCGACGATCGATTGATGGTTGCCCCGCAAAGTACCCGCCAACGTTATCCTTCTTCACATTGAGGTCCATAATGATCCGATCATCTGGGGTAATGTGTGGTGTAACCTTCATGATCAGATCAGCTTCCTTGAACTCGATTTTTGGTATTGAATTAGTACCTGTGCCTGTGGAAGATTGATACGGAATCTCAATCCCCTGCTTGATCATTGCCTCCTTCTGATTAGCAGTGATGACGCGCGGATTGGACAGCACCTCACCTTTGCCTTCCTGTTGCAGCGCAGAAAGCTCGAGATCTACCAGATAGTCAGCGCCTAGTACAGCAAGCGCTATACTTGCTGCGTTCCCAGTTGCAGCGAAGTCGGTATTGAGGCGTGATGCCCCCGTCCCTGCGAAGGCAGAAACCGCTGGATTGGGTATCGTGTTGTTGTTGGCAATAACATTATTAGCTATCGTATTGGTGCTGGCCAATGTTCCCGACGTGGCTATTGCTCCTTGACCACCAGAGCCAGGCGGGTTGTTACTGATGTCTGTAACACCAAATCTACTACCCAACTCTTTACTATAGGAGCTGGTGGCAATAACCACACGCGATTCAATCAGAACTTGGCGGACCGGAATGTCCAGTCTCTTTATCAAAGCTTCCAACTCTGCCAATTTCTCGTCAGTATCAAGAATCATCAACGTATTCGTACGGCTATCAATGGTGACACTACCGCGCGGCGAAAGAATGGTGTTCTTCTCACCCTTAAGCAGGGATGCGATATCAGTGGCTTTGGCGTAATTGATAGTAAAATAGCGCGTTCTGAGTGGAGCCACCTCTTCGATCTTCTTCTTCGCTTCGAGTTC
>DASWUD010000055.1:0-11698 GCA_036401755.1 Gammaproteobacteria bacterium | reverse complement strand
GAAGGGGGCGGTGATCTGGGCCGATCGACTGATGATGTTGTTCGCTCGCGATGTACTGAGCCGCAACCCCGGCGCCGAGATCGTCTTCGACGTGAAGTGCAGTGGCAATCTGCCGCGTGACATCAGCGCGCATGGCGGACGGCCGCAGATGTGGCGCACCGGCCACTCGCTGATCAAAAAGCGCATGCAGGAGAGCGGCGCGCTGCTCGCCGGCGAGATGAGCGGCCATATCTTCTTCAAGGAGCGCTGGTACGGTTTCGACGACGGCCTCTATTCCGCAGCGCGTCTGCTGGAGATCCTCGCCAAGGATGCGCGCGCGGCCGACGTGATTTTCGACGCGCTGCCCGATGCCCTCAACACTCCGGAGCTGCGCGTCGATATGGAGGAGGGCGAACACTACGCCTACATGGAGCGACTGATGCAGCGTGTCGATCACTTCCCAGGCGCCAGGCCCACCACCATCGATGGCCTGCGCGTTGACTATGCCGACGGCTGGGGGCTGGTGCGCGCCTCCAATACCACGCCCTGTCTGGTGCTGCGTTTCGAAGGCAACGATCAGGCGGCCTTGGCACGCATTCAAGAGCAGTTCCGTAGCCTGATGCTCGCTCTCGAACCGGGGCTCAAACTGCCATTCTGATTTAAGGATAACAACAAGATGCCACTCGACCTTGCCACCGCCATGAACAACGCCCGCGTCCTCTCCGAGGCGCTGCCCTATATCCGCCGCTTCGCCGGCAAGACCATCGTGGTCAAATACGGCGGCAACGCCATGACCGAGGAGCACCTCAAGCACAGTTTCGCCCGCGATGTGGTGCTGATGAAGCTGGTGGGGATGAACCCGGTGGTGGTGCACGGCGGCGGGCCACAGATCAACGACCTGTTGAAGCGCATCGGCAAACAGGGCGAATTCATCCAGGGGATGCGTGTCACCGACCGCGAGACGATGGACGTGGTGGAGATGGTGCTGGGCGGTCTGGTCAACAAGGAGATCGTCAACCTCATCAACCAGCATGGCGGACGCGCGGTGGGTCTCACCGGCAAGGATGGCGGCCTCATCAAGGCGAAGAAGCTGCTGATGAAGAGCCGCGACAAGCAGGACGAGTTGATCGACCTCGGCCTGGTAGGCGAGGTGACCGCCATCGACTCATCGCTGGTGGCGCTGCTCGACACCCAGGACTTTATTCCGGTGATCGCGCCGGTGGGGGTCGGTGAGGATGGCGAGTCCTACAACATCAACGCCGACTTGGTGGCGGGCAAGCTGGCCGAGACCCTCAAAGCGGAGAAGCTGATCCTGCTCACCAACACCACCGGCGTGCTCGACAAGAACGGCAACCTGCTCACCGGCCTCACCGCGGCGCGCGTCGACGAATTGATCGCCGACGGCACCATCAGCGGCGGCATGATCCCCAAGATCGACATGGCGCTGGAAGCGGTGAAGAATGGCGTCAAGTCGAGCCACATCATCGACGGCCGCGTCGAGCATGCCTTGCTGCTCGAGATCTTTACCGATGCCGGCGTCGGCACCCTGATCACCAGCAACTAGGTAGCCCCATGAACCAGAAAGCGGAAAAACCGTCACGTCGCCAACAGATCCTCGAGGCGCTCGCCCACATGCTGGAGAACAGCCCCGGCGAACGCATCACCACCGCGGGACTCGCCAAGCAGGTGGGGGTATCGGAGGCGGCGCTCTACCGCCACTTCCCCAGCAAGGCGAAGATGTTCGAGGGACTGATCGAGTTCATCGAGGAGACGGTGTTCGGCCTGGTCAATCGCATCATGGCCGATGAACGCAGCGCCGTGGCGCGCTGCGAGAAGATCGAGCTGGTGCTGCTCGGTTTTTCCGCGCGCAATCCCGGCATGACGCGCATCCTCATCGGTGATGCCCTCACCGGCGAAAACGAACGGCTGCGTGGCCGCGTCGGCCAGTTCTTCGATCGGCTGGAGACACAGTTCAAGCAGGTGTTGCGCGAAGGGGCCGCAGTGGGCGAGGTGCCGGCGGAGGGGATCAACGCCACCGCCAACCTGCTGCTGGCTGTGGCGGAGGGGCGCATGAATCAGTTTGTGCGCAGTGGATTTCGCCGCCTGCCCACCGAGCTGTGGGGTGAACAGTGGGTGCAGCTGGCGGCACTGCTGCGCGCCATGCCGGTCACTGTGTAGCTAACTCCAGCTACTGTGCTGCCTTGTTACCCTTCAGTTCGCGAAAGCGGTTGATATAGGCTTCGTATTCGATTTCGGTCGCCTTCCGCTCTTCCTGGCGAGCGGCTATGTAACCCTTGCGGCTCTCGATCTGCTTCTTCAGTGACTCCACCTCCTTGTTATCGGCGGCGGTGGGGTTTTTTGCGTGATTTGCGGCAAGCTGCTCCTCCTTCTTCAGCTTCTGTTCCAGCTTGCCGATGGTGGAGTTGGTCAGTTCGATGGAGGCATCGATGGACGAGAGCTTGCGGTCGCGCGCGGCGACGATCTCCTCCTCCTGCAGATAGCTGTTCAGCAAGACGCGATCATAGGCCGCCTGCTTGTCATTTTTGAGCTTCTCCTCGGTAGCACGGGCAGCCGCCTCATCCTTCTCCCGCTGCTCCTTTTCCAGCTCCTCAGTCGTCTTGGCGCGCGCCTCGACCTTGGTGGTGATCCCCCTGCCATTGATGGTGCTGGTCTGGCCTTGCGCGAACTCGGGAGGAACTTCGTTGCCGCATTCGCGTACCCCCTCCTTGTTCGTCCAGCACTTGAAGCTGCTACCCTTGCCGGCGGCAAAGGCCGGAGCCGAGAGGGTGAAGATGAGCGCGGTGGCGATAAAGAGACGGTGCAGTTGCATGGTGACCTTCCTGTAAAGGGAATTAACGGACCGGGCTACAGTATACTGGGAGTAGTCTATGTCGTCAGGACCCTGATTTGAGCCCACTGGATCACATCGTTCTTTTCCTGATTTCGTTAATTGCCAATACCTTTTCTTCCCTCGCGGGGGGCGGGGCGGGGCTGTTGCAGCTGCCGGTGCTGCTCTTTCTCGGTTTGCCGTTCGGCATCGCCCTGGCCACCCACAAGGTGGCCACGGTGGCGCTGGGGGTGGGGGCCACGCTGCGCCATCTGAAATCGGCGACCCTGGAGCGCCGCTTCGTGCTCTTCATCCTCGCCTGCGGCCTGCCCGGCGTGGTGCTGGGGGCCAGCATCATCCTGCAGGTGCCCGATCGGGCGGCGCGCGTGGCGCTCGGGGTGCTGACCCTCGGCCTGGGTCTCTATTCACTTCTGCGGCGCGAACTGGGGCAACACCACGAGCCGCGCCACCGCAGCGGCTGGCCGCTGTGGGTGGGCGGGGCTGGGCTGTTCACCATCGGCGTATTGAACGGCTCGCTCACCTCGGGCACCGGACTGTTCGTCACCCTCTGGCTGGTGCGCTGGTTCGGTCTCGACTACCAACGGGCGGTGGCCTACACGCTGGTGCTGGTGGGAATGTTCTGGAACGGCACCGGTGCACTGACGCTGGGGATGCTGGGGGAGATCCAGTGGAGCTGGCTACCGGCGCTGCTGCTGGGCTCCCTGCTCGGTGGTTACCTGGGGGCCCATCTGGCGATCCGTTGGGGCAACCGCGCCATCAAACGGGCTTTCGAGGGGGTAACGATCGTGGTGGGGGTGAAACTGCTGCTCGGCTGACGGATAAAGATCACGACAGTGCATTTCACCCTTTGAGCAGACGCAGCATGACGCCGTAGCAGGTGATGGTAAGGGCGATGGCGAGGGCCATTGCCAGATAGAAGTCGACACCGCGGCGCAGCAGCAGCGGCAGGGTGATGAAGAGGGCGAGTGAAGGCAGCACCAGCCAGAAGATATCGCTGGCCAGCGTGGCCACCTTCTGCACATCGCGCGTCTCGACAAAGAGCCAGAACATGGCCAGTAGCGAGATGAGCGGCAGCGAGGCAAGCAGCGCCGCCAGCAGCGAACTGCGCTTGCCCAGTTCACTGATGACGGCGATCAGCAGGGCCGAGATGCCGACCTTGATGATGAACCAGAGGGTCGGATTCATACCCCGTACTGGGCGCGGTAGGCCTCGATGGCGGAGAGGTGTTGCGCCAGCGCCGCGTCACCCTTCAGGTAGCTCATCAGGTCGGCGAGATTGATGATGCTCACCACCTGGATGCCGAAGCCCTGTTCCACTTCCTGAATCGCCGACTTGTCACCCTTGCCGCGCTCCTGGCGGTCGAGGGCGATCACCACCCCGGCGGCGTTGGCACCGGCCGCCTGGATGATGTCCATCGATTCGCGAATGGCGGTACCGGCGGTGATCACGTCATCGATGATCAGCACCTTGCCCTTGAGTGGCGCACCGACGATGTTGCCCCCTTCGCCGTGGTCCTTCGCCTCCTTGCGGTTGAAGCACCAGGGCACATTGCGCTGGTGCTGCTCGGCCAGGGCGATGGCCGCAGCGCTGGCCAGCGGGATGCCCTTGTAAGCGGGGCCGAACAAGGTGTCGAAGGCGATGCCGGAGTCGACGATGGCAGAGGCGTAGAAGCGCCCCAGCTTGGCCAGCTGGGCGCCGGTATTGAACAGCCCGGCGTTGAAGAAGTAGGGGCTGATGCGTCCCGACTTGAGGGTGAACTGGCCGAAGCGCAGCACCTGATTTTCGATGGCGAACTGAATGAAATCGCGTTTGTACTGCTGCATGACAACTCCATGGTGGTGCAGGAAGAAATGGGCGCCATTGTAGCAGCGGTCATCCGGCAGCGGTATGCGTGTTTATTTCTCAGGGGACTTGCTGGCGAGGGTGCGGATGGCGATGAGTTCGTACATGCCGGTGATCTCGTTCATGGTGATGAGCAGCTTGTCGCTGCTCACGGAGACGATCAGCGGGACCAGCTCCTTGTTGTGGATCAAGCCGTGCTCGAAGAGATTCCACTGTCGCCGTGCGTCAGTCAGTGCGTGAGTCACTTCAGCATTGTTTTGTTGCGCATTTTCCAGTTCGGTCAGGGCGCCCTTGAACTCGATGCGAGCCTGCTCCATGTCGGAGTGCACCTGCGCGTTGTCGAAACCCCAGGCGCGCAGCATATAGAGCTTGGCGAGGCGCTGGGAGAGCATGCGCTGGCGGCCGGCGATGTTGACCAACCGATCCTGGGTGGAACCGGAGATATCCTGCAACAACAACACCACCTTGTGGGTAGCGGTGAGGAGCTCGTCATCGGCGGTCATCAACGCGGGAACCTTGTCCCGGCTGGCAGGGGCGAGCACGATGGCCTTGAGGGGTTGCCAGAGGTTTTCCACCCGAATGAGCGCATCGTGCGACTCCTCGGTAGGGGCAAACGCCTTGAGCTCATTGAGCTGTGAATCGAACAGGGCAATCGATTGCTGCAGCCTGCCGATTGTCTGCTCCTTGTTTATCTCCTGTCCAATCAGGCAGTAATCCTTGACCATCGATTGAGTAAGCATACGCTGGCGGCCGGCTTTGTTGATGGCCGCAGCAAGCGTGTTGATTTCGCTATGCGCAGTTACCGTAGTCAACAGCAGACAAAGCACGGCGATAAAAACAGCTGAATTTTTTAGAGTGAGAATATTCATGATGACCCTGCAGAAGAGACGAACCCCAGCAGAATCGATCACTGTGTCTTTGGCTGCAACGAGGCAAAAGGGCTAACCCTTTTTGGGTAGCGGGGGGAAAGATCAGGCGGCGAGCCGTGTCGCGACCTGATAGAAAATGAAGCTTACCAGCCAGGCGAGGGTGAGGGGCCAGACGACGGCGACAAAGGTGAAGAGCCAGCTTTTCGACTCTTGTTTCATCACCGCGATGGTGGAGAGGCAGGGGGTGTAGATGAGCACGAACAGCATGAAACTGTAGGCTTCGATCCAGGTGAGCTGGGTGGCGATGATGCCGGCCAGTGCCCCTTCGCTGGTGCCGTAGATCACCGCCAGCGCACCCACCACCACCTCCTTGGCGACGAAGCCGAACAGCAGGGCGATGCTCATCAGGTTGTCGATACCGAGCGGGGCGAAGAGCGGCGCCATCCAGCCGGCGATCTGTCCCGCCAGCGTGTCGGCGCCGGCGGGCGTGGCGCTGAACGGATAGTGGGTGAGAAACCAGACCGCCACCACACCGAGCAGGATGAAGCCGCCGGCGTCGCGCACGAAGTGCTTGGCCTCATGCCAGCCGCGGTTGACCATCTGCCGTGCGGTGGGCAGCCGATAGGGGGGCAGCTCCAGCAGCAGCGGCTCACTGTTGGGAAGTTTGCGGCGATAGAGCAGCGCAGTGAGGAAGGCGGCGAAGAAGCTCATCACGTAGAGGCTGAACAGCACGAACGGTGCGGTCTGGGGCGAAAAGACCGCGGTGGTGAGAAAGACGAACACCTGCAGGCGCGCCGAGCAGAGCGAGAAGGGGATGATCAGCATGGTGAGCAGGCGCAGCCCGCGCGAGCGCATCACCCGCGTGCCCATCAGCGCCGGTACGTTGCAACCGAAGCCCATCAGCTGCATGACAAAGGAGCGGCCATCGAGACCGAGGCGCCCCATGAAGGCGTCCATCAGGAACGCGGCGCGCGACAGATAGCCGCTATCCTCCACCACTCCCATGAAGAGGAAGAAGAGCACGATAATCGGCAGAAAGGAGAGCACCGTGCCGACGCCGTTATAGACGCCCTCCAGCAGGAAGCTCTGCAGTGCCGGCGAAGTGCCGGCCAGGGCCGGCTCGATCAGTGACTGCTTGGCAAGCCCGAGCAACCACTCGACCCCGTCCTGCAGCGGCGTGCCCACCGTGTAGACCGCCTCGAACAGCAGATACATGCTGAGCAGGAACAGCGGCAGCCCCAGCCAGGGGTGGAGCAGGGTGCGGTCGATGCGGCAGGTGAGGGTGGGCGTCATCTGGATCGGTGTATGCACCGTTTCGCTCACCAGCTTTTCCAGCTCATGCTCCAGCTCGTCGTCGTGGGCAAACTTGGCCGGATCGGCGCTCTGCGCCTGGGTGCCCAGCAGCGACTTTTCCAGCATCCCCTTGGCCCAGGGGAAACCCTGACCGTGTTTGGCACTCAATGGGATGACCGGCACCCCCAGTGCCTTTTCCAGCTTCTCCTGCTCCACCGCAATGCCGAGGCGCTTCGCCTCGTCCATCATGTTGAGCAGCAGCACCATCGGCAACCCCAACTCCCTGAGCTGCAGCACCAGTGAGAGCTGGCGGTCGAGCTGCGCGGCGTTGGCCACCACGCAAAGCAGGTTGACCGGGTTGTGTTCCAGGAAGTGGCGCACCACCTGCTCGTCTTCACTGTAGCCGTGCAGGTTGTAGATGCCGGGCAGGTCGACCACCTCCACCATCTCCGCGCCGAGCAGGATGCGTGCATCGAGCAGTTCGACGGTGATGCCGGGCCAGTTGCCGACGCGCGCCACCGCACCGGTGAGTCGGTTGAAGAAGGTGGACTTGCCCGTGTTGGGCATGCCAAGCAGGGCGATCCGTTTCATGGTTATCCGGCGGAGGCAGCGGTCGGGAAGATCGTGGCCACCTCATCCACTAGGCGGATCAGCCGCGCCTCGCTGCGCCGTATCATCAGATCCGTGCTGCCGATGCGGATCTGCAGCGGTCCGCCGAGGCGGGCGCGGCGGATCACCAGCACCTCGCGCCCGGTGCGCAGGCCGAGGGCGAACATGCGCGCACGCAGGCTATCGTCGCCTTCCAGCGCGGCGATGCGGGCCTTGTGCCCCACGGGCAGTTGTTCGAGCGTCACAAACGGGTTCCTTGAAAAATCTTAAATGAGAAATGTTCTCATTTTGAGTGATGATTACACAGTCACCATGGGGGATCAACAGGTAAGGAAGAAAAAGTAGCGCGGTTTCAGGAGGGGGTGCTCAGGCCGAAGAAGTGGCGGATCTTCTGCAGCAGTTCCGACTGCTGGCTGGTCAGCCGCTGCTGGCGGGTCTGTTCGTCCAGCTGGTGCTGCACCGTTTCGAGCCCGAGCCGGCGGTCGGCCATCACCCGCGACAGATCCTCGGCCAGGGCGGGGCGGGCGAGCAGCACCTTCTCGTAAGAGCTCTTGTCGAGCCGATAGCAGAGCGTATCGACGCACGCCACGATGGTGGCGCGGCGTGGTTCTCCGGTCATCAGCCCCATTTCGCCAAAGATGTCACCCGCCGCCAGCTGCGTCACCGCATGACGCTGGCCGTCTGGGCCCTCCAGCACCACCTCGACCTGCCCCTCGGTGATGAGATAGAGCCAGTGGGCCACCGCCCCCTGGCGGGTGATCACGTCACCTTTCGCGAACGGGGTCATCACCAGATGTTCGGCGATGGTGCGCCGCTCCTCGACCGTCAGGCTGTGGAACAGATCGATGCCGTCGAGCCACTCCATGCGCGCGGCGATCTCGCGGGCACGGCGCGCCGCCTTGAGGTTCTCGTTGTCCTGCGCGAAGTGCAGCTGTTGCTGCGGCAAGGCGAGCGGAATGCCGGCGCGTTTCAATGCCGCGTAGATCAGCACGCGCACCGCGGAGTCGGTCGGATCGTCGGCGGCCAGATCGGTGAGCCAGTAGCGCACCGCATAACGCCCGGCGCTGGCATCGAACTCCATCATTACGCAGTTGGGCTGCGGCGTGGCCGCGACACCGGGGAGGGTGGCGCTCTGCAGCGCCTCCTCCACCGCCTCGATGACGCGGTTGGGGGCGATGGTGTAGGGGACGTTGAACCAGATCCAGCGGCGCCACTGGGTGGGCTGGCCGCTGCGCCGCCCCAGCACGCTGAACTGGTTCTTCATCAGCACGCTGTTGGGTACCACCACGCTCTCCCAGTTGCGTGTCTCGATCAGCATCGAGCGCCAGCGAATGTCGACGATGCGGCCGTTGATGTCACCGACGCTGATCCAGTCGCCGATGGCGATGGAGTTGTCCATTTGCAGCGCCAGGCCGCCGAGGATGTTGCCAAGGGTGTCCTGCATGGAGAAGGCGATCACCGCAGTGAGGATGGCCGAGGTGGTGACGATGCTGCCCAGATCGAGACCGGCATAGCGCAAACGGATCAATCCCCACGCCACATAGGCGAGGATCACCAGAATATCTTCCATGAAGCTCGGGGTGCGGATGCGCAGCACCGGCAACAGCAGGCGGAACAGGAACAGGCCACCCAGCCGGATCGCCGCCATGCCCAGAGTGAGCATGAAAAAGTTGTGCAGCGGTGTGGCGAAGGCCAGCTGCCCGTTCACCGCGAGCAGGCCGCTCAGCAGCAGCCCGCTGCCGCTGACCAGATAGAAGCCAAAGGTGTTGACGAGGATGCGCCGATTGCCGGGTCGTGTGCGCAGCAGGATCAGCGCCATTACCGCCAGTAGCGCGGTGAGTGGATAGAGCGGCAAACTCCAGGCAAAGTGAAATACCTGTTGCCAGACGGGTATCGCGAATTGATTTTCCATGGCGGACTACTCTATCAGCCGCTGCTGGCGGTTGCAGCCTCCAGCTGTGACAGGTATCGCATCGCCTGCTCACGCTTTTCGCCGCAGCACTCCGGTGTGGGAGTAAAGGAGCTGCATACGCGCGGACGCCGTGGGTCGCGCCAGAGCAGACAGCGGAGCTGCGCATCGAGCTGAATGCAGCGCACCCCGGCCGGCTTGCCGTCTGGCATCCCCGGGATCGCTGAGGAGATGGAGGGGGCGATACAACAGGCGCCGCAACCGGCGCGACACGCCATCATGTCTGGGCTTCCGGTTGTATTGAAGTGCGCGTGCGCACGAATCGCGAAGAGCGTAGCGCATACGCCGCGGCGGAACAGTGTGGGTCGATGAGGGTCATGAGGAGAGTGTGCTGAAACGGATTAGAGCTGATCAATTGCTCGGTTCAGCCGTGGGCTCCAAGGCGCCACCTTGAATAGCAGCAGCATGCCCGGGATGGCCAGCAACGCGCAAAGCAGAAAAAAGCTGGGCCAGCCCAGCGACTCTACCAGCCAACCGGTCGCCGCGTTAGCAAAGGTGCGCGGCATCGCCATCAGACTGGTGAAAAGGGCGAACTGGGTGGCGGTATAGGCCGGGTGGGTGGTGCGCGCGATAAAGGCGACGAAGGCGACGGTGCCGAGGCCGACGCCGAGCGCCTCCAGCCCGATGACCAGCGCCAGCTGGGCGAGCTCGAGCGCGCCAATTTCGGCGTGGTGACCAAGCGAAGCTAGCCAGGCGAAGCCAAAGATGGAGAGCAACTGGACTACCCCGAACAACCACAGCGCGCGGTTGATGCCGATCTTCACCATCCACAATCCGCCGAGCATGCCGCCGATAATGGAGGGCCACAGCCCTGCATTTTTGGCAATGAGTCCGATGTCGGTTTTGGAGTAGCCCATATCGAGATAGAAAGGGGTAGCGAGCGCCGTACACATGCTGTCGCCCAGCTTGTAGAAGAGCAGGAACGCGAGCACGGTCAGTGCGCTGCTCCACCCCTGCCGGTTAATGAATTCATGGAACGGCTCCACCACCGCCTCGCGCAGCGTCCTGGGCGGCGCGGCGCGGTGCGGTTCACTGACCAGCAGCGTCATCGCCATGCCGGGCAGCATGAACAGCGCGGTAACGATGAAGACCGTGCTCCAGGGCAGCAGATCGGCGAGGATCAGCGACAGGGAGCCGGGCACCAATCCGGCGATACGGTAGGCGTTCACATGGATCGCATTGCCCAGTCCCAGTTCGGCGTCGCTCAACAACTCCCGTCGATAGGCATCCAGCGCGATATCCTGCGTAGCGCTCAAGAAGGCCAACAGGAAGCTGATGACGGTGATCGGATGGGTAAAAAAGGCCATCACGGATACCCACTCGACCAGCGGATAGGAGAGACCAAAGAAGAGGGGCTCCCAGACTACCTGGGGTGGCAGCAAACCGCCGGTGGGAACGAAACCGAGGGCGGAAATGGCAGCGAACAAACCGATCTGCGTGAGCAGCATCCAGCCGCGTCTGCGTCCCAGCACGGGCAGCACAAAACGATCGAGCAGCGGTGACCAGACGAACTTCCAGGTGTAGGGAAACTGGATGAGCGCGAACAGACCGATGGTCTTGAGATCCACCTGTTCCGTGCGCAGCCAGGCGGGTACCAGATTGAGCAGCAGGAAGAGCGGCAGACCGGAAGTGAAGCCGGTAAACACGCAGATGAGCATGCGCCTGGTGAAGAGCTGCTGCCACACGCTTATCACTCTTGCCTCACAACGCAGCTCGAAAGCCAGAGAGTTTCATAGCCATATCAGCGGCGAGTGAAATATGGGGAGGTACGATTGTGGCAGTCAACATCATGGCCGGGAATGATACACGATGCTCATCGGCACGTGTGCCGCGTTTAGTGTTCCTTGCGCTGGCCGAGCAACAGTCGCTCTCTGATGTCAGGAAGTTACGGAGTCGCTGATAACGTACCCGATGGAATGTAGGGTGGATGGAGCGTAGCGTAATCTACCAGCCACCACACTTTTGCAGTGCCAACGGCAACCAGACCGTCAAGAGCAAGGAAGGCTCAATCACACTATGTAAGATGGTCGCGCTGTGCTTTGCCTATCCTACGACAACGGGCCTTGGATGATCTATTACAGCCTTTGCCGCTCTTTGAGGAACTCCAATCGAGCTTTCCCTAAGCACATGCTTGAGCGATTATTTTGAGATTCGAGCACATTTAGAAGCTTGCTCTCCGACACACTCAGTGCAGTGCCATCTATTTTTATTGCCGGGAATTCCGGGGACAGTATACCTATTTCCACTAGTTAAATTAGAATGAAGCCTCGGCAAGGATGCCAAGGAGAA
>DASWUD010000054.1:0-14779 GCA_036401755.1 Gammaproteobacteria bacterium | reverse complement strand
TCCCAGGGAAACAGCCCCTGGTAGGCGAGGTTGTGGATGGTAAAGAGGGTGGCGGGGCGGGTGGCTTCCCGCTCCAGCAGGGCCGGTACCAGTCCGCTTTGCCAGTCGTTGCAGTGGACCAGATCGGGACGCCAGTCGAGTCCGCCGCGATCCATCGCCAGCTCCACCACGGCGCGGGCGAACAGGGCGAAGCGTTCGGCATTGTCGGGCCAGTCGCCGCCGGCGGTGCCGTAGGGCCCTCCGGCACGGTTGAAGTGGAGGGGGGAGTCGATGAGCCAGACGGTCACACCGCTGTCGGGCATGGTGCCTTCCAGGATGGCGACCTCGTCAGAGCCGGGCAGGTCAAGCTGGCTGCGCCTTAGCGGTCTGGCAAGCCGCTCCACCGCCTGGGGATAGGCGGGCATGACCAGCCGTACCGCCTGGCCGAGCTTGTGCAGTGCGGCGGGGAGGCTGCCACTGACATCGCCGAGACCGCCGGTCTTGACGAGTGGGTGGGCTTCACTGGTGACAAAGAGGATCTTCATGCAGTGGTTGTGGGTAGCAAATCGGTCTGTGGGACAATGGCGACAGGCTACAGTTAAATGCACTGAATCGGTAGTAGAAAAGGACAGGATGATGCGTATTGCGATGATTGGGCTGGGGCGCATGGGCGGCAATATGACGCGCCGCCTCTGCAGGAGAGGGATCGCGGTGGTGGGGTATGACCGTTCCCGGGAGGTGGTCGAGGAGCTGCAGCGCGAGGAGGGGATGATCGCAGCGGAGTCGGCACTTGATGCGGTGAAGAAACTAACCGCCCCCCGCGTGGTTTGGCTCATGCTGCCGGCCGGCAAGGTCACCGAGCAGCAGCTCGATGAGTTGCAAACTGTGTTGGAGCCTGGGGATATCATCATCGATGGTGGCAACTCCAACTACCACGACAGCCAGCGCCGCGGCGATCGGCTTTGTGCAACGGGGATCGGTTTCATCGATGCCGGCACCTCGGGAGGGATCTGGGGGCTGGACGAGGGCTACTGCATGATGGTCGGCGGAGAGCTGCAGCATGTGAAGGTGATTGAGCCGCTTCTGCGTGCGCTCGCGCCGGGCGAAGAGCATGGCTGGGCCCATGTGGGGCCGGTCGGCGCCGGCCACTTCACCAAGATGGTCCACAACGGCATCGAGTACGGCATGATGCAGGCCTTTGCCGAAGGGTTTGAGCTGTTGCGTGGCAAGCAGGAGTTTCGGCTCGATCTGGCACAGATCGCCGAACTGTGGCGCCACGGTTCGGTGGTGCGCAGCTGGCTGCTCGACCTCACCGCCGGGGCCCTGGCGCAGGATCAGGCACTCACACACATCGAGCCGCTCGTTCCCGATTCGGGAGAAGGGCGCTGGACGGCGGTGGAGGCAATTGAGCAGGGGGTGGCTTTGCCAGTCATCTCGCTGGCGTTGCAGATGCGCTTCTCCAGCCAGGACCGCGAGGGCTATCAGGCACGCCTGCTCGCGATGATGCGCAACGCCTTCGGCGGACACGAAGTGTTTCGCAAGGCCTGACCGCACACGAGAGCCGCACATGCTCGAACCCTGCACCTTCGTGATCTTCGGCGCCACCGGCAATCTTTCGCGCAACAAGCTGCTGCCCGCGCTCTACCATCTGGAGCAGGCGGGACGCCTGCCGGAACGGATGGCTATTCTCGCCCATGGCCGGCGTGAGTGGAACGACGAGCAGTGGCGCCATGAGGTCGCGGAAATTCTGACCCCACAGGCACGCCAGGGGCTCGATGAAAAGATCTTTGCACGCTTCAGTCAACGCCTCAGTTATCTGCAGGGCGATCTGAATGACAGCGATAGCTACCGACGTTTAAGTGAGTTGCTGGAGCAGGGGGAGCGCTTTCCGGGCAACCATGTTTTCTATATGGCGATCCGTCCGGCGGAGTTCGGCCTGGTGTCAGAGCATCTGGTGGCCAGTGGCCTGACTCGGGAGCGCTCGGGCTGGTGTCGGCTGGTGATCGAAAAACCGTTCGGTTATGACCTGGAGAGCGCGCACATTCTGCAGGAGCGGCTGCACCGCAGCTTCCGCGAGGATCAGCTCTATCGCATCGATCATTATCTCGGCAAGGGGATGGTGCAGAACGTGCTGGTGTTCCGTTTCGCCAACTTGATGCTGGAACCCCTCTGGAATCGCAACTACATCGATCACGTACAGATCACCCACGCCGAGGCGCAAGGAATTGACGGCCGTGCCGATTACTATGAAGGTGCCGGTGCAATGCGCGACATGTTGCAGAGTCATCTGTTGCAGATGCTCACCCTGGTGGCGATGGAGCCGCCGCCCAACCTCGACGCCGAATCGTTGCGCGACGAGAAGGTGAAAGTACTCAAGTCGATCCGCCCCATCCCGCAGAGCGCGGTGCACGCCCACGCCTTTCGTGCGCAATACACTCATGGCGAGATCAACAACCAGAAGGTGAGCAGCTACCTTGAAGAGCCCGGGGTATCACACCACAGCACTACCGAAACCTACGCCGCACTCAAGCTTTACATCGACAACTGGCGCTGGCGCAATGTGCCGTTTTATATCCGTACCGGCAAGCGACTGGCACGCAACACCTCGATGATCTGCATCCGCTTCAGGCATCCGCCACAGCAGCTGTTTCGCGAAACGCAGGTGGAGCAGCTGCGCCCCAACTGGCTGATTCTGGGGATTCAGCCCGATGAGTGTCTGCGCGCAGAATTGCTGGTCAAGGAGCAGGGACTGGAGATGAAGACCCAGATCGCGACGATGGACGCCAGTTATTGCACCGTCGAACAGCAGAAGCTCGATGCCTACGAAACGTTGCTGCTCGACGTGATGGATGGTGACCGATCCCTCTTCCTGCGCTACGATGAGGTCTATTGGGCCTGGAAGGTGGTTGATCCCATCATCAAGGTCTGGTCAATGGAGCGCGATTACATCCATACCTACCCGGCGGGAAGCTGGGGCCCCGACTCCTCCAACCGACTTTTCGATCGCGAGGATCAGGTGTGGCGCAACAGCATCGACGCAAATTACGAACTATAATTTGCGCTTATTGTTCAGGAAATTAGAATAACGGCATGAGCAGACTTACCCAATCGGCCGCCTGGCAGGCCTTGCAACGCCATTTCAAAGAGATTTCCACGCTGCACATGCGTGAAATGTTCGCCAGCGATCCCGCGCGATTTGAAAAGTTTTCCCTGCAGTTTGACGGGATTATCGTCGATTATTCGAAAAATCGCGTCACCGACGAGACGATGCGGCTGCTCATCGACCTGGCCCGCGAGATGGAGGTCGGCCAGTGGACAGAGCGGATGTTCCGTGGCGAAAAGATCAACTTCACCGAACAGCGCGCGGTACTGCATACTGCCTTGCGCCATCGCGGCAGTGAACCCGTGATGGTCGACGGCCGTGATGTGATGCCCGATGTGAGAGCCGTGCTGGAGAAGATGCGCCGCTTCTCCGAGTCGGTACGCAGTGGCGAGTGGCGCGGTCATACCGGCAAGCGCATCACTGATGTGGTCAATATCGGCATCGGCGGCTCCGACCTCGGTCCCTACATGGTGACCGAAGCGCTGAAGATTTACGGTAAGCCGGGCCTCAACGTCCATTTTGTCTCCAATGTGGATGCCAGCCATGTGGCGGAGGTGATCCGCCCCCTCGATCCGGAAACCACGCTAGTGATCGTCTCCTCCAAGACCTTCACCACCCAGGAGACGCTGACCAATGCCACCACGGTCCGCAGCTGGCTGGTCGAGCAGCTGGGTGATGAGGCGGCGGTGGCCAGCCATTTTGTCGCGGTCTCCACTAATGAGAAGGCGGTGCGCGCCTTCGGCATCGATCCCGAGAACATGTTCGAGTTCTGGGACTGGGTGGGGGGGCGCTATTCGCTCTGGTCGGCCATCGGCCTCTCCATCGTGCTATTCATCGGCATGGAGCAGTTCGAGTCGCTACTGGAAGGGGCCTACGCCATGGATCGCCATTTCCGCGAGACGCCGCCGGAGCGCAACATCCCGGTGGTGATGGGGCTGCTCGGCATCTGGTATAGCTCGTTTTTCCACGCCGACACCCATGCGATCCTGCCTTACGATCAATATCTGCATCGCTTCACCGCCTACATGCAGCAGGCCGACATGGAGAGTAACGGCAAGCGCATCGATCGTGATGGAAAGGTGGTGGACTACTCCACCGGCCCGATCATCTGGGGCGAATCGGGCACCAACGGCCAGCACGCCTTTTATCAGTTGATTCATCAGGGGACGATGATGATCCCCATCGACTTCATTGCGCCCATCGAGAGTCACAACCCGCTTGGTGAACACCATCCGATCCTGCTCGCCAATTTCTTTGCCCAGAGCGAGGCGCTGATGGTGGGACGTACCGAGGCACAGGCGCGCGCCGAGATGGAGGCGCAGGGGATGGATGAGGAGGAGATAGCACGCCTGCTACCTCACAAGGTCTTTCCGGGCAATGAGCCGAGCACCTCGATCATGTTTCGCAAGCTGACTCCCTACACCCTCGGGGCGCTGATCGCACTCTACGAACACAAGATCTTCGTGCAGGGCATCATCTGGCGCATCAACTCCTACGACCAATGGGGCGTTGAGCTGGGCAAGACACTAGCCAAGGTGATCCTTCCCGAACTGAAAGGGGAGGCACCGGTGACCGGCCACGATGCCTCCACCAATGGCCTGATCAACTACTACAAACAGCACCGAAATGGCGGGGTGTGATCACGCCACCTCAATGACGCCAAAGATGAACTTGGCGGCTAAAGCGAGGAGCATCAGCGCGATTGCGATACCCATCACCCCCTGTGCCACGCGCCGTTCGCGCTGCGAGGCGCCCGCCGCGGGCGTGCCCACCCAATAGCCGCACAGCGCGGCGCTGATGAGCGAAGGAAAGAGAAACGGTGTGTTGCCCGGCGTGAACATCAGTAGTGCCCGCCAATTGACGCCCGCCAGGGTGTGCTCGGCGCTGTAGAGAAAGGCGAGCAGCGGCAGGAGCACCAGCACTATCGCCGTCACCACCAGCAGATGCAGTGACGGCAAGGGCGAAAAGGGCTGGCCGAGCCAGCGCCTGCGGCGATAGCGCAACCACTCACCGAGCAATGCCCCAGTGAGGGCCGCCGGCAGATACTGCACCGCGGGCAGTCCCGGCGGTATCGGCAGCTGGCCACGCACGGTTTCCACCAGCAGCATTAGCAATGCTCCGCCCCATGCGGCCACTACCCAGCGATAAATCCCCCGCCCGAGTGTGCTCGCTGTTCCCGCCAGCAGAAACAGCACCAGATAGTTCCAGCCAAGGAGCGTGTGGGCATCACGCAACAGATGGGTGGAGACGATGGCCCCCAGAAAGGTGGCGAGCCATAACACCAGCGCCGGTAATCCCAAGTTAGGGGTTGGGGTGGAAGGGGCCATCGAAACCTCGTACTTATTCAGTGACCGACAGCGCGCAGCATCACCCCTGCCAGGGGCGGCACATCCAGCAGGAGGGAGTGACTCCTCTCCATCCACGCGATCGCTTGCGCCTGCAACTCCCCACCGCTGCCGCTGTTGCTGCCCCCGTAGTGGGCCGAGTCGGAGTTGAAGATGACCTGGTAACGCCCGGCATCGGGGACGCCGAGCCGATAGCCGGGGCGTGGCCGCGGCGTGAAGTTGAGCAGCACCACCACCGTCTCGCCTGCGCTGCGGCGCACGAAGCTGAGCAGGGAGTGGCTGGTGTCGGTGCAATCGAGCCACGCGAAGCCCTCCGCGTCAAAATCGTGGCCATGCAGGGCTCGCTCACGCACATGGAGCAGGTTGAGTTCGCTGAGCAATGTATGGACGCCGTGATGTAGTGGATAGTCGTAGAGGTGCCACTCCAGTGCGCGATCATGATTCCACTCCAGACCCTGGGCGAACTCGGCCCCCATGAACAATAGCTTCTTGCCGGGCATGGTGTATTGCAGGGTGAAAAGCAGGCGCAGATTGGCAAAGCGTTGCCACTCGTCACCCGGCATCTTGTCGAGCAACGAGCGCTTCATGTGCACCACTTCGTCGTGGGAGAAGGGGAGGATGAAGTTTTCGCTGAAGGCGTAGAGCAGACCGAAGGTGAGATGGTTATGGTGGTGGCGGCGGTGGATCGGATCTTTGTGCATATAGCTGAGAGTGTCGTGCATCCAGCCCATGTTCCACTTCATGGAAAAACCGAGTCCACCACTCCAGGCCGGTCGCGACACGCCAGGCCAGGCGGTCGACTCCTCGGCCATGGTGAGGGCACCGGGAAACTCCTCGTGCACCAGGGCGTTGAGTTCGCGCAGGAACTCGATCGCCTCGATATTTTCGCGCCCGCCGTGGACATTGGGCAGCCAGTCACCCGCCTGGCGCGAATAGTCGAGGTAGAGCATCGAAGCGACCGCGTCGACGCGCAGGCCGTCGATGTGAAACTCATCGAGCCAGTAGAGGGCGCTGGCGATGAGGAAATTGCGCACTTCGTTGCGCCCGTAGTTGAAGATCAGCGTGCCCCAGTCGCGGTGTTCACCGCGGCGTGGATCCTCGTGCTCATAGAGGGCGGTGCCGTCGAAGCGGGCCAGCGCCCAGGCGTCGCGCGGAAAGTGGGCGGGTACCCAATCGAGCAGCACGCCGACGTCGTTGCGGTGGCAGTGGTCGACGAAGTAGCGGAAATCGTCGGGTGAACCGAAGCGGCTGGTGGGGGCGAAATAGCCGGTGGTCTGGTAGCCCCACGAACCATCGAACGGGTGCTCGGTGACGGGCAGCAGTTCGATGTGGGTGAAGCCGAGCCCCTTCACATGGCGCACCAGACCCTCGGCCAGCTCGCGGTAGTTCATGAAGCTGCCGTCAGGGCGGCGCTGCCACGAACCGAGATGCACCTCATAGATCGACATGGGGGCGTGCAGCCAGTCGCTCTCCCGGCGTGCCGCGAGCCACTCGCCATCACCCCACGAATAGCTTGAGGTTGATTCCACCAGCGCCGCGGTGGCAGGTCTTAGTTCGAAGCAGCGTCCCCACGGGTCACTCTTCAGATGCAAGGAACCGTCGGGATGGCGCAGTTCAAACTTGTAGAGTGTTCCACTATCCATGCCGGGAATGAACAGCTCCCAGATGCCACTGGAACCGCGGCTGCGCATCGGGTGACAGCGGCCGTCCCAGCGGTTGAAATCACCCACCACGCTGACGCGTTTGGCGTTGGGCGCCCAGACAGCGAACAGGATGCCATCGATGCCGTCACTGCTGATTCGATTGGCCCCCAGAAAGCGGTAGGGACGACGGTGTTTTCCCTCGCCGTAGAGATAGAGATCGAAATCGCTGATGAGGGGTGCAAAGGCGTAGGGGTCATGGTGGCGATGGGTCGCCCCCTGGCGATCGTCCCAAACCAGTTGGTAGTGTTCACTAAGCTGCGACTCTTCACCCTGCCAGAGAAACAGATCGGTGCCGGAGAGACGCTCCATTGGCAGTTCGCCAGTCAAGCCCAGGATGGAGACACGCTGTGCCTCCGGCAGAAACACACGCACTACACAGTGATCATCTTCCCTGTGCCGGCCCAGCACGGCGAAGGGATCGTGGTGGCGTGCTTCGATAATCGATAGCAGCGATTCGGTCAGGGGGGATACAGGCATCTCATCTTCCATCATTGCAATTGCCGACTATACTCCGGTAAGGCATGCGGCTCTATCGCAGTATGGCGGTTGTCCCGCCTACGCGCCATCTGCCTTAACCACAACTATTGGATATATAACAGCACGAAGGAAGGGGAGATCTATGGCAGTTGCCGATAAGCAGCGCTTTGTTAGTCGTCTGACCCGTGACACGTTGGCCTTGATCCTCGCCGGTGGGAGTGGCACCCGGCTCAAGGGCTTGACCCGCTGGCGCTCCAAACCGGCGGTACCCTTTGGCGGAAAGTTCAAGATCATCGATTTTCCCCTCTCCAACTGCCTCAACTCCGGTATCCGGCGCATGGGCATCCTCACCCAATACAAGGCTCACTCGTTGATTCGTCACGTCCAGGCGGGTTGGAGTTTCCTGCGAGCCGAGCTCAGCGAGTTCGTCGAGTTGCTGCCGGCGCAGCAGCGCACCGGTCTGGCCTGGTACTCCGGTACCGCCGATGCGATCTACCAGAATCTCGATATCATCCGAACCCACCGCCCCGATTACGTGCTGATCCTGGCCGGGGACCACATCTACAAAATGGACTATGGCCCTATGTTGGCCTATCACGTGGAGAGTGGTGCCGACATGACCATCGGCTGTCTCGAAGTGGATCTCGAATCAGCGCGTTCGTTTGGTGTGATGTCGGTGGACAACGCCTGGCGCATCAACCGCTTTGCCGAGAAGCCGAAGGAGCCTCAGCCGCTGCCGGGCCGCCCCGATCGCGCACTCGCCTCGATGGGGATCTATGTCTTCAACACCGCGTTCCTCTTCGAACAGTTGATTCGCGACGCCGATGACCGCCAATCCTCTCACGATTTCGGCCACGACATCATTCCCTATGTGATCGACAAATATCGCGTCTATGCCTACCCGTTCCGCGATCCCAACAGCGGGCAACAGGCCTACTGGCGTGATGTCGGGACGGTCGACGCCTACTGGGCGGCCAACATGGAGCTGATTGGCGTGACGCCGGAGCTGAATCTCTACGATCGCAGTTGGCCCATCTGGACCTATCAAGAGCAGCTGCCGCCGGCCAAATTTGTTTTTGACGACGACGATCGACGCGGCATGGCGGTCGACTCGATGGTTTCTGGCGGGTGCATTATCTCCGGTGCAAAGATTCACCACTCGCTGCTCTTCTCCAACGTCAGTGTGCGTTCCTACAGCAGCGTGAGCGATTCAGTGGTGTTACCCAATGTCGTGATCGGCGAGCACTGCCACATCACGCGTGCAGTGATCGACAAGGGGTGTGAGATCCCTGATGGCACGGTGATTGGGCAGGATTTGGAGGCGGATGCCAAACGTTTTTATGTCAGCGAAAGCGGCATCGTGCTGGTCTGTCCAGAGATGCTTGGTCAGGCAGTGCACTATGCCCGCTGATCCACGTCTCAAGGTGGTGCTCTGCTGGCACATGCATCAGCCGCACTACCTGGATCGCGAAAGCGGACAATATCAGCTCCCCTGGACCTATCTGCACGCCATCAAAGATTATGTCGATATGGTGGCCTTTATTGAGACCAATCCGGCGGCGCGTGCAGTGGTCAATTTTGTACCGACCCTGCTGGAGCAGATCGACGACTATGCTGCCCAGGTACGTGATTATCTGAATGAAGGGCGACCGATCGGTGATCCGCTGTTGGCCGCGCTGGTGAGTCCTGCACAGCCTGCCGGTGAAGAGCATCGGCTGTGGCTCATCAAGTCGTGTCTGAAGGCCAACGAACATCGGCTGATTAACCGGTTCCCTCACTTTCTCAATCTTGTCGCGCTGGCACGTTGTATCGGTGACTATCCCCATACCATCTCCTACATTAGCAGCCAGTATCTGGTCGACCTGCTGGTCTGGTATCACCTGGCGTGGATCGGCGAAACGGTACGGCGCAACGATGGGCGCGTGCAGCAGTTGATGAACAAGGGAAGTGGTTACACACAGCAGGATCGTCGCGAACTGCTGACTATCATTGGCGAACTCCTGTCGGGGGTAATCGAGCGTTACCGCCGCCTGGCGGAGCGTGGCCAGATCGAACTCTCGCTGACACCCTATGCCCATCCCATTGCCCCGCTGCTACTCGATCTCGAATCGACTCACGATGCCCTGCCCGATGCTCCATTACCCGCACACAAGCACTACCCCGGTGGTGAGGAGAGCTTGCGCTGGCACATTGAGAAGGGGCTGGCGGTGTTCGAACGTCATTTTGGCTTCCGGCCCATTGGGGTCTGGCCCGCCGAAGGCGGCGTCAGTAGCGCGGCGTTGCAACTTTTCGCCGAGGCCGGTTTTGGCTGGAGTGCCAGTGGTGAAGCGGTGCTGCGTCATACCCTGGTGCGCGAGAATATGGCACAACCGCAGTGCCTGCATGTGCCCTATCGTGTCGATGGCAGCGATCTCACCCTCTTTTTCCGCGACGATGGACTTTCGGATCTGATCGGTTTCACCTACGCCGATTGGCAGGCCGATGATGCGGTAAACAATCTGGTGCACCATCTGGAAAACATTGCCAAGGCCTGCGCCTCTGATGCCAACAGGGTCGTGTCGATCATCATGGATGGTGAAAATGCCTGGGAATACTACCCCGAAAATGGCTATTACTTTTTGACGGCGCTTTATCGCAAATTGGCAAATCACCCCGCTTTGGAGTTGACTACCTTCAAACAAGTAGTCAATGCGGGCGGTGAACCGCTGGTCCTGCCGACACTCGTAGCGGGCAGCTGGGTCTATGGCAATTTTTCCACGTGGATAGGCAGTGGTGACAAAAATCGCGCCTGGGACCTGCTGTGTGAGGCCAAGCTGGCGTTCGATGCGGCAGTGCGCAGCGAACGCCTGAGTGGTGAAAAACTGGCCCGGGCGCGCCGGCAGTTGGCGATTTGCGAGGGTTCCGACTGGTTCTGGTGGTTCGGTGATTACAATCCGGCGGAATCAGTGCGCGACTTTGATCGACTCTACCGATTACAACTGGCCTACCTCTACAAAATGATCGGCGCCGATGTCCCCGATGCGCTCTCACAGATCATTTCGCACGGCGGGGGCGCCCCCGAGGCAGGGGGTGTGATGCGCCGCGGCAGCGAGAGTGGGTGAACGCTGTGCCGCAATCCTTTCTTCGACAGCGTCGCGCCGGTGTGCTGTTGCATCCCACCTCACTGCCTGGACCCGCCGCCAATGGTGACTTCGGCGCCGATGCCTATCGTTTTGTGGATCTGCTCGTGGCAACAGGGCAGCGTATCTGGCAGGTACTCCCGCTCGGCCCCACCCACAGCGATCTCTCTCCCTATCAGAGCCTCTCGGCATTTGCCGGCAATCGCCACCTGATCAGCCTGCACCGGTTGGTGGAGTGGGGCTGGATCGACGCCGAAGAGGTGAATATCCACGACCCCCTGCAACTCTCCAGGGTAATGGCGCACGCACTGGCGATGTTCAACAAGCAGGCCGGTGAGAAGGAGCGCGCTGAGTGGCACGAGTTCTGTGCCAAGGCGCGCGGATGGCTCGACGATTACGCACTTTTTTGCGTGTTGCGCCAGGAGGCGGGCATGCGCCCCTGGAGTGAGTGGCCGGAGCCGTTGCGCTGGCGCGAACCGGCGGCTTTGCAGGTGGCGCGCCTGCGCCATGCAGAGGAGATCGAGGCGATCCGTTTCGAACAGTTCCTCTTCTATCGTCAGTGGCAACAGTTGAAACGGTATGCCAATGAGCACGGCGTACAGATGTTTGGCGATATGCCTATTTTCGTTGCCCACGACAGCTCAGATGTCTGGTCACAGCCCGAGGGATTTCAGCTGGATACGTCGGGCAAACCCACCGTCGTGGCCGGTGTGCCGCCCGACTATTTTTCCCCAACGGGCCAGCGCTGGGGTAATCCGCACTATGACTGGGCGTGGATGGAGCAGGATGATTTTCACTGGTGGCGCAGGCGTATTGCCTGGCACCTGCAGATGTTTGATATGGTGCGTGTGGATCACTTCCGTGGCTTCGAGGCGAGCTGGGAAATACCCGCTGACGAGGCGACCGCCATCAACGGCCATTGGGTAAAGGCACCGGGGGCGGCACTATTCAACGCCCTGTTGACGGAGTTTGGTGCGCTGCCAATTGTGGCCGAGGACCTGGGGATCATCACCCCTGAGGTCGAGGCGTTGCGCACCCAATTCGGCCTGCCCGGAATGCGTATTCTCCACTTCGCCTTCGACGGTGGCGCAACCAATCCCTATCTGCCGCACAACCATACCCACAATAGCGTGGTGTACAGCGGTACCCACGACAACGACACTACGCTGGGTTGGTACCATGGCCTCAGCCAGGATCGCCAACACCATATCCTTCACTATCTGGGTGACCCTCACGAAGAGATGCCCTGGCCGTTGCTGCGTGCTGCACTCGCCTCGGTGGCGTGCCTTGCCATCATCCCCATGCAGGATCTGCTGGGGCTTGGCACCGAGCACCGCATGAACACGCCGGGAACTACACAGGGCAATTGGTGCTGGCGCTTTCAGTGGGAGTGGTTGACGAACGAAATGGCTAGCCGACTGGCCGAGATGACCCGGCTCTATGGTCGTTAGCACTCGCCGCTCTGGTGAAGAAGATTGATTCGTGTGCCGCTGTGCAGGCAACATTCCATTGTGCGTGCCAAAAAATATATGTTGGGGAGGGAAGGCAGCGAATGCGGATCTTCTGGTCACTCATCGTCGTATTTTATTCGGGTCTGCTTCATGCCGAAGTTACCAGCGTAGACAGGGTGGTTGTTCACAAGGCAAAACGGCTCATGCAACTGCAGTTTCAGGGAAAGGTGGTGAAATCGTACACCATCTCGCTGGGGGATAAGCCTCGCGGTCACAAGGTTCAGCAGGGGGATGAGAAGACGCCTGAGGGCAGCTATGTCATCGACTACCGAAACGTGCACAGCAATTTTCACCGTTCGCTTCATATCAGCTATCCCAACCCGCAGGACCGGGCGAATGCGAAGCGACTGGGGGTCGACCCGGGCGGGATGATCATGATCCATGGTCTACCCAATGGCTATGGTTGGGCGAAAGTTCTGTTTGTCGGCAGGGATTGGACCGATGGCTGTGTCGCCGTGAGCGATGAACAGATTGAGGAGATCTGGGCACTGGTCAAGGATGGAACCCCCATCACGATCAAACCGTGATGGGAAAGCCCGGGAAAACCGTCAGCCGAACGGGAAATTTGAAAAAAATCGCGGCAGGGGCGCAACTTTAGGCAGGCTGCGCGAGAGTCTCAGCGTGTTACCAGCAGGAATTCCAACAACGCCTTCTGTGCATGGAGGCGATTCTCGGCCTGCTCCCAGACGATGCTCTGCGGGCCGTCGATCACCTCGGCAGTGACCTCTTCGCCACGATGGGCGGGGAGGCAGTGCATGAAGAGGGCATCGGGCTTGGCCAGCTTCATCAGCTCGCCGCTGACCTGATAACCGGCCAGGTCCTTGCGCCGCTCCTCCTGTTCATCTTCCAGACCCATGCTGGTCCAGACATCGGTGGTGACCAGGTCGGCGTTGCGCACCGCATCGCGTGGGTCGCGCATCAGCGTGACGCGATCAGCGGCCTCTTTGAGCAGAGTTTCACTCGGCTCGTAACCCTGCGGGACAGCCAGGTTGAGTTTGAAGTCGAATAGCATGGCGGCGTTGATGTAGGACTGGCTCATGTTGTTGCCGTCTCCTACCCAGGCCACTGTCTTGCCGCTGATCTCGCCGCGCTGCTCGATATAGGTCTGCAGATCGGCCAGTAGCTGACAGGGATGGAAGTCATCGGTCAGGCCGTTGATCACCGGCACCGAGGAGAATTTGGCGAAGCGTTCGATCTTGTCGTGTTCGAAGGTGCGGATCATCACCACGTCGACCATGCTCGATAGCACGCGTGCGGTGTCTTCGATCGGCTCGCCACGCCCCAATTGGGTATCGCGCGGCGAGAGGAAGATGGCGTGGCCGCCGAACTGGGCCATGCCTGCCTCGAACGAGACGCGGGTGCGGGTCGAGGATTTCTCGAACACCATTCCCATCACCTTGCCCTTCAGCGGTTCGTAGACCACCCCTTCGCGGCGCATCCTCTTGAGTTCGATGGCGCGGTTGAGCAACGCCCGCAGTTCAGCGATGGAGAGATCACCGAGATTGAGAAAATGGCGTACCGTCATGGGATTCCCCGTATCAGGCGGCCTTGTTGGCGGCGCCGAACGCAATGATCAGTTCGGAGACCTGGCTGACGATCTGATCGGCCTCGGCATCGCTCAGGATGAGTGGCGGCAGCAGACGCACCACCTTGTCGGCGGTAACGTTGATCAGCACCCCCTTGTCGAGGGCCATGCGCACCAGCTCGCCGCACGGACGATCCAGTTCGATGCCGACCATCAGACCGTGATGACGTACATCGGTGACGCACGACTGTCCCTCCAGGGCCAGCTTGAAGCCCTGCAGCATGCGTTGACCGAGCTGGCTGGCGCGCTGCAGCAGCTTGTCTTTTTGCAGGGTGTTGACCACCGCCAGTCCGGCGGCACAGGCGAGCGGATTGCCACCGAAGGTGGAGCCATGGTTGCCCGGTTTGAACAGCTCGGCGGCGGCGCCGCGCGCCAGGCAGGCGCCGATGGGCACGCCGTTGCCCAGCCCCTTCGCCAGGGTCATCACATCGGGCACGATGGGGGTGTGCTGGAAGGCGAACATGGTACCGGTGCGGCCCATGCCGGTCTGGATCTCGTCGAGCATCATCAGCCAGCCGTGTTCGTCGCACAGCGCGCGGATACCTTGCAGATAGTCGTTGCCGGGGATATTGATGCCGCCCTCGCCCTGCACCGGCTCGACCAGTACGGCCACCACTTCAGGACTGTTTTTGCCGACCATGCGGATGGCGTCGAGGTCGTTATAGGGGACGCGCAGGAAGCCCTGCACCAGCGGCTCGAAGCCGGCCTGCACCTTGCGGTTGCCGGTGGCAGTGAGGGTGGCGAGGGTGCGCCCATGGAAGCTCTTCTCCATCACGATGATGGCGGGATTGTTGATCCCCTTGCTATGGCCATACATGCGTGCCAGTTTGATGGCGGCCTCGTTGGCTTCGGCGCCGGAGTTGGAGAAGAAGACGCGATCCATGCCTGAGAGCGCCGCCAGCTTCTCGCCCAGAGCCTGCTGATTGGCGATGCCGTAGATGTTTGAGGTGTGCACCA
>DASWUD010000053.1:0-5256 GCA_036401755.1 Gammaproteobacteria bacterium | reverse complement strand
TCAAACCACCGGCAAGGATCTCGATACGTTGTGGGCGGAGTTTGCGACCGCCATGCACACCCGCTACGATGCGCAGGCCGCAACCATCGAGGCGCGTGGTGTGAGCGAGTCACAACGACTCACCCACGATGGCTATTTCGCCGAGTCGCTGACCGCCGGTAATGGTCAGGATCTCTTCTACGTGGGCTTCGATGCCATGCACCGCCCCTCGCTGATGCGACTGCGTGACGGTAAAACAAAGCGGCTCGCCGATGTCGCCATGGGGGCCCGGCTGGCGTTCCATCCGCAACAGCAACTGTTGGTGGCGCAGCCGGAGATCTGTCACAACGCCGCGCTCTACTACGATCTCTACCGCTTCGATGAGAACGGCAACAAACGCAAGCGGCTGACCCACTGCAGCCGCTACCGTTACGCCGTGTGGGCCCCCGATGGCCAGTCGATCCTGGCGGTGCACAATGAAAACGGCTTCAACGAACTGCACCTGCTCGATAGCAAAGGCAGGCTGCAAAAGAAGTTGTGGCGCGGCGAACAGCATCAGGTGGTTGGGACGCTCGATTGGTCGGCGCAGGGGGGTGGGGTAGCGGCCGCGCTGTGGCAGCCTGGACAGGGATGGGATCTCGCACTGTTCGATCTTGAAAGTGGGCAGTGGCAGATGCTCACCCATAGCCGTGCCATCGAACAGGATGTGAAGTTCACCCCCGACGGCAAGCAGCTGATCTACAGCGCCGATTACAGCGGTGTCTATAACCTCCATACCCTGGATATCGCGACAGGTGAGGTGCACGCCATCAGCAACGTGGTTGGGGGCGCCTTTGCCCCTGCCGTGGTGGGCGACCAGGTGCTTTACGCCGGTTACGATGCGGCGGGCTTTGATCTCTATCGCCAACCCTTTACGCCGCGAGCCGAAGCGGTGGCGATGGCCGAGGGCTCGGGCGCCATCGCCTCACCGCCCTATGCGGCGGTCTCGACCAGCGAGCCGCGCGACTATTCGCCGTTGCAGAGCGTACGCCCGCGTTGGTGGTTTCCGCATCTGCTGGCCGATGACTCGCGCGCCGAGATCGGTGTGATCACCGGCGGCAGCGATACCCTTGAACGCCACCTTTATGCGCTCGATCTCGCCTACGACGGGGAAAATCACTGGGGGGTGGGCAGCATCGACTACATCTACGATCGTTGGCTGCCGATCCTGAAGCTGCACGGCGAGAACAGTAGTGATGTCACCCTCGATGACGAGGGCAACCTGCTGAAGATTCGGCGCGTGTCGGCCGGGGTGGCGGAGGTGGTGACGCCGCTGCGTCGTTACTACAACCAGTGGGCGCTGCATGCCGGCATGGTGCAGGAGCTGGAATCGGACGGCGTGGTAAACGCCCCCGCGTATGCTCAGCCCGAGCTGCATGATCGGCTGGCGGGCCTGGCCATCTCCCACGCCAGCGACAGCGCAATGCCGCGTTCGATAAGCCGTGCCGATGGCCGCGAGCTGCTGCTGGTCGCGGAGGATAGCGATGTGCTGCCGAGAAGCGACTACAGCGGCCGCGCCCTGCTCATCGACTGGAAGGAGTTCCTTCGCATCAGCGGCGAACATGTACTGGCGCTGCGTGGTGTCGCAGCAAAAGGTGATGAGGAAATCCGTCCCTACGAACTGGGTGGTATCGGCAAGGTCAACTATCTGCCCATGTTGTTCGGTACCAGCATGAGCAACTCGCCTTTCAATCGGCGCAGCTTTGCACTGCGCGGCTATCAAGAGGGGCTGCCGCAACTCACCGGCACGCAGATGCGCATGGCCTCCATGGAGTATCGCTTCCCCCTGGAGCTCGTCGAACGCGGCTTCATGGGGCCACTGCCCTTCGGTCTGCACCAGCTGCACGGTGCCCTCTTCGCCGATACCGGCACCGCCTGGGAGTACGGGGCCTCACCGGGCCGTTATTACACCGGCTACGGCTTCGAAGTGAGTGCCGATATCGTATTCGGCTACGGTGCTCTGCTCCCCATCACTGCAGGCTATGCCTACGGTGTGGAGGAGATCGGCGGCAACCAGTTCTATCTGCGGTTGGGGGCATCGTTCTGAGCAAGGTACAGCTCGTTGACGGGCTGTGACGCAGAGCAATCTAGTAAGGCGAGGGGATAATGAAACGATTCGATAACTTAGCGACAAACACAGGAGGCGTCATGTCGAAATTGATCGCAAAACTTGGTGCGGTGGTGGTGATCCTGCTGGCAATCTGGATGCTGGCGCCATTCGCGGTGGTGCCGGCCGGCAATCGCGGCGTGCTGACCACCTTTGGCAAGGTCGACAACGAGGTCTACGGTGAAGGGCTCCATTTTCGCTGGCCGCTCGCCCAGAGCATGAACCTGCTCGATGTGCGCATCCAGAAGGGCGAAGGGAGCGGCGACGCGGCATCGCGCGACCTGCAGCAGGTGCACACCACGGTGGCGGTCAACTACCACCTCAAGCCGGAACGGGTGGCCGTCACCTTCCGTGAGATCGGTGATCTCAACGCCGTGGAGGCGCGCCTCATTCTTCCGGCAGTGCAGGAGGCGGTAAAGGCCTCCACCGCGCGTTACACCGCGGAGGAGCTGGTGACCAAACGCGAGGAGGTGCGCGATGCGATCCGCAACGCACTACTGGAGCGGCTCGGCAAGCACGATATTATCGTCGATGAGTTCTCCATCGTGAATTTCGAATTCTCACGCTCCTTCAACGAGGCGATCGAGGCGAAGACCACCGCCGAACAGCTCAAACTAAAGGCCGAACGCGATCTGCAGCGTATCCGTGTCGAGGCGGAGCAGAAGATCGCCAGTGCCGAGGCAGAAGCCAAGTCACTGGCGTTGCAGAAGCAGCAGGTCACCGACGAGTTGCTGCGCCTGCGCGAGATCGAAAACCAGCGTCGCGCCATCGAGAAGTGGGACGGCCAGATGCCCACCTACATGACCGGCGGCGCGATGCCCTTCATCCAGTTGCCAACGGCCAAGTAGCACCAGGCTCACCGTGCCGCTCAAACAGCGGCGCGGTGTATTGGCGCAAATTCAACAGCAGCGATTCATCCCGTACCCGTGGCTGTGGTGGGGGGTACATCACCGTGGAGGCTCGCCATGGAGTCGAACCGTTTTTTTGTGGTTATTCAACGCATCAATTCCGTGTTATTTCTTCTGTTGTTGCTGGGGGGAGCGCTGTTGATGCTCGTTGCTGCTTGGCAGAGCAGTCACAGCCGCTGGCAGAGAGATGCGATCCAGGTAGCCCCCGAGCAAGCCGAGCAGAAGCCTATAGAGTTTGTCATCGGTGATGTCGCCAGGGTGCGTGGTTTCGATGTTCGTTATGTGGAGTTGAATGCGCGGGAAGAGCATTCGGGCCTCAAATATTCGAGTGGCTCAAGCACCACCACACGCAACCTGCTGTTCCTGCTAGGCAAGGAGATGACTCCCCACTGGCTGTTCGAAACCCATCAGCAGCTCATTCACAGCTATCAGCCATTGTATGTGGAAGATGATGAGGAGGATAAAAAGCCAGCCGTCGCCTTCTATTATGATGTGCTCAAGGCTGACACCAACGGTGATGGGGAGATCACCGATGAGGATCAACACACCATCGCCCTCTCTCGTACCGATGGCAGTGGCTATCAGGAGATCGAGTCGGGGCACCGCCGTGTGGTGGAGCAGCAGGTGACCGATGACGGGGCCACGCTGCTGCTGATGGTGGAGGAGAGGGGGCAGGTGGTGATCAAGCGCTACTCCCTCAAGACCTTTCAGAAGGACTCGGAACGCAACATCGCCATACTGGCCAGCCCATCTTGAAATGCATTCAGGTAACGTGATGACAACACAACACATGAAACGCAACGTCGCACTGCTCGCCCTGGGGCAAGCGGTGATGATGTCGGGAGGTGTGCTGCTGGTGGCGACCGGCTCGCTGCTGGGCAAGCGCCTGGCCGAACAGCCGCTACTCGCGACCCTGCCGGTAGCGCTGCAGATGGTCGCCTCGGTGGCGATGGCGATACCCGCCTCTTTCTTGATGGCACGCATCGGCCGCCGTGCGGGTTTCATGCTTGGTGCGCTGCTGGCCATCGTCGGCGGTGCATTGGCCACCTACGGTATCGTGAGTGAAAGTTTTCTGCTTTTTTCACTGGCGGCGGTCCTGCTGGGTGTATTCACCGGCTTCGGCAACTATTTCCGTTTCGCCGCCGTCGATGCTGCGACGGTGGATTACCGGGCGCGTGCCGTCTCCTATGTTATGGCGGGTGGCGTAATAGCCGCCGTGCTCGGCCCTAATCTCGCCTCTTGGGGTGCCGGTCTGCTTCCGGGTATTGAGTTTGCAGGCGGATATATTCTGCTGACGTTGCTCTACGTGGTGGTATTCCTGGCGTTGGCCGCACTCGACATACCCAGTCCGCCGGCCTTTAGCGTGGCAGGACGCTCGTTAGGCGCCATCGCACAACAAGCGCGCTTCGTCGTGGCGGTGATAGGCGGCGCTGGTGGCTTTGCCATCATGGCCCTGGTGATGACCGCCACACCGCTGGCAATGGCCGACTGTGGCTATCCCTATCCACAGACCTCGTTTGTCATCGAGTGGCACGTGCTCGGCATGTTCGTCCCCTCCTTCTTTACCGGGCGGCTGATCCAGCGCTTTGGCGTATTCAGCGTGATGATGACAGGTGCAGTGCTTTATCTCTTCACCATTGCCATCAACCTCAACGGCATCACCGTCAGCCATTTCTGGAGCGCTCTGCTGCTACTCGGGGTTGGCTGGAATTTTCTATTTATCGGCGCGACACAGCTGCTCACCACCGCCTACCGCCCGGAAGAGCAGGCCAAGGTACAGGCCGCCAACGATTTTCTGGTGTTCGGCATCACCGCCCTGGCGGTGCTGTTCGCGGGAAAACTGCAAATCGAACTAGGCTGGCGCATGGTGAACCTGGGCGTGGCACCCGCCGTTGTGCTGGTGATCGGCGCACTGCTCTGGCTGCGCTGGTCGATGGAAAAAGAGAAAGAGGTAGCCGAACGTTCGGTGACCTGAGGTCGCATCACACCGGTTAGAAGGGAGACAGCATGGAATTACTCGCCATACCAGGAAGCATAAGAAGCGGCTCGTATAATTTGGCGCTCCTCTACAGCATGTCGGAGTTGTCCTCACAAGGCACCAATATTACGGTGTTCGATAGGATGAAGGATATTCCACCCTTTGACCCAGATATTGGAGATGTGGAAACACCTGAACCTGTTGCTTATTTAATGGCCAAGATTAGAGCCGCGGATGGCGTAATT
>DASWUD010000052.1:0-6801 GCA_036401755.1 Gammaproteobacteria bacterium | reverse complement strand
AGGCATGTTTCTGCGCATCATCAGCAATGGCTTGGCTCTGATAGAAATAGGGGATGCCCAGCTCTGTCAGATAGGGCTTGAGTACCGACGGGTCGAAGCCGGGGATCTGCGGGTCGACGGTGATGGCGCCCACCTCGAAGTCGATGGGGGCGTGGCGCTGCAGGTGGCGCAGGATGTGCAGCAGGGAGAGTGAGTCCTTGCCGCCGGAGAGGCCGAGCAGCACGCGGTCGCCTGCGCGGATCATCCGGTAGTCGGCGATGGCGCGGCCGACCGGCCGCAACAGGCCTTTAGGGGGGGTGATGGAGGTGGTCATGGGGGACGATTTTACTGTAATCGTCGCTCCCGGCCCATGGTGCTATGCTATCGCACCAATAATTACGCCATAAGGAGAAGGGGATGGGTGCGTTTGTCATATTTTTGTTGGGGTTGGTGGTGGTGCTGGTGGTGCTCGGCGTCAAATCGGTGCCGCAGGGGCGCGAGTACACGGTGGAGCGCTTTGGCCGCTACACCCGCACCCTGAGCCCCGGGCTGGCCTTCATCTTCCCGCTGGTCGATCGCATCGGCGCCAGGATGAACATGATGGAGACGGTACTCGATGTCCCCTCCCAGGAGGTGATCACCAAGGACAACGCCATGGTGCGGGTCGATGGCGTGGTCTTCTATCAGGTGCTCGACGCCGCCAAGGCCGCCTATGAGGTCAACCAGCTGCAGCTCGCCATCCTCAACCTAACCATGACCAACGTCCGTACCGTGATGGGCGGCATGGACCTCGATGAGCTGCTCTCCAAGCGCGACGAAATCAACTCCAAGTTGCTGCATGTAGTCGATGATGCCACTACGCCGTGGGGGGTGAAGGTGACGCGCATCGAGATCAAGGATATCTCCCCGCCCAAGGATCTGGTCGAGTCGATGGCGCGCCAGATGAAGGCAGAACGTGAAAAGCGTGCCAACATTCTCGAAGCCGAAGGCAAGCGCGCCGCGGCGATCCTCGAAGCCGAGGGCGAAAAGCAGGCGGCGGTACTCGAAGCGGAGGGGCGTAAGGAGGCGGCGTTCCGCGATGCCGAGGCGCGTGAGCGTCTGGCCGAGGCGGAGGCCAAGGCGACCCACATGGTGTCGCAGGCCATCGAGCGCGGCGATGTCAATGCCATCAACTACTTCGTGGCGCAGAAATATACCGAGGCGCTGACCCAGATCGGCTCCGCCCCCAACCACAAGATCATCTTCATGCCGCTGGAGGCCTCGAGCATCATCGGCTCCATCGGGGGTATCGCGGAACTGGCCAAAGAGGCCTTGGGTAAACAGAAGGGGATTTGAGCATGGGCAATCTCACCCACTGGCACTGGTGGATACTGGCCATGATCCTGCTGGTGCTGGAGGTCTTTGCACCCGGCACCTTCTTTCTCTGGCTGGGCGTTGCGGCGATGGTCGTGGGGTTGGTGGTGCTCATCATCCCCATGGGGTGGGAGTTGCAGCTGTTGCTGTTTGCCATCCTCTCGGTGGCGAGCGTCTCGCTCGGGCGCACTTACTTCAAAAGACGCCCCATCGAGTCCGATCGCCCCAACCTCAACCGGCGCGGTCAGCAGTACGTGGGGCGCACCTTCACCTTGAGCGAACCGATCGTCCACGGCTACGGCAAGATCCGCGTCGACGACTCCACCTGGAAGATCGAAGGGGCCGACAGCCCTGTCGGCAGTCAGGTGAAGGTGGTCGGCGTGGATGGCGTGGTGCTGAAGGTGGAGCGCTACTGACGAGGCGGAGGTGACGCATGAGTGACATCAAATTGAAGCACCTCACGCCCACCGAGGCGTGGCAGCTGCTGCAGCGCGATCCGCGTGCGGTGCTGGTCGATATTCGCTCCACCCCGGAGGTGCTGTTTGTCGGTCATCCACTCGGCTCGGTGCACATACCGTGGATCGACGAACCGCACTGGACGGTGAACCCCCATTTTGTCACCCGCGTGCGCGAGCTGATGCTGGGCGGCATCCTCTCGGGTGCCGGGCGTGAAGCGCCGCCCATCATCCTCATCTGCCGCAGCGGCAAGCGCTCGGTGGACGCGGGGCTGGCCCTCATCGAGGCAGGCTTTTGTGAGGTCTACAACGTGCTGGATGGCTTCGAGGGGGACCTCGACGACAACCGCCAGCGCAACACCACGGGCGGCTGGCGCTTCGAAGGGTTACCCTGGGAGCAGTGCTGAACAGGCGCGACAGCCGATTTAGAGATCGATGACCTGTGCATGCAGCCCCTGCTCCTCGATCGTCTCCACCAGATCGCGCGGACACGATTCGTCGGGATCATAGGCGACGAAGATCAGGTGGGGATCCTCTGCATGATGGCGGGCATGGATGGCCCCTTCCCGATTACCCAGATAGAGCAATAACTCATTGCGCTGCTGCTCGTTGAGGGTTTCATTGATATGAATCAAGGTCTCGCTGATCATCACGGCAACTCCACTAAGTGAGGGAGATTGATTAAGCCTAAACGCTGATCAGCCGATTACAACCCCACGCACAGCAGGGCAGTTACTGCGCCCCTTTTTGCTCAACCCGCCTTCCTGACTGCCTTCAGGCCAAGGGCCGTCTCTACGGAGAGGGCGATGGAGATCAGGCGGCCGACAATGAGCCGTTGGATCAAGGCCATGCGGCGAACCATGTCATTGCCGCGATCGAAATCGGCCACCGCCCCCTCGGCGGTCGAGGATTGCGCATGAATCCAGTCGAACAGGTTGCGGTAGTGCTCTTCATCGCTGAAGGGATAGGGCACCTGCTTGTAGATGACGCCGAACGAGGTGAGGATACTGCGGATATCATCGGCCAGTTCGCCGATGCGGTCGCGCAATTTGGAGGTGGAGCGCATCGCCTCATAACTGAGCAGCGATTCCAGCAGGATCACGTGCTGGCGCAGCTCGTGCAGTTTCAGGTAGTAGTGCTCAATCTTCTCGTGTACGGCCAGCAGTCGCGGGATCTCCACGGAGAGCTTACCGGCGTCGCTGATCCTGCGCTGCACCTCGGGGGTGCCAAGCAACGCCAGGGCACAGGTGAGGCGGGTGGCGTAGGGTTCGAGCAGCTTGCCCACCTCGGCGGCACTCTTCTCCCAGGCCGCTTCGGCATCGCGGCACTGCTGCGGGAGCTCTTCAGCGTTATGCCCCTTGAGCAGGGCCAGTCCGGAGAGGGTCGAACCGACAGCGGCGCGTTGCAGCAGTTCGCGATTGCTCACCTCGATCAGTTGGTCGTCGCTGCTGCGCAATGTTGTGGCCTTTTGGGTGGCCGCTGCCTGCTCGGCGAGAACTCTGCTGGCCGCCAGCCCCCACTGCTGGGCGATCTCGCGGGCGCTCTGGGGCCGCGAGCCGAGCTGCGCCTGCAGGCGCAGTGGCACAAAATCGGCATAAACGCCACCGAAGAAGCGCGCGATATGCTGGTCGGCCTCATACTCCGTGCTCCCTTTTACCGCCACCCGCACCAGCTTGTTGGTGGTGACCGGCAGCTGGAGATGGGCGTGGTAGTAACGCACGCTCATGATGCGCATCAGCTTTTCCAGGCGCAGGAAAAAGGCCGAGCAAGGGACGGTGATCTCATACTCCCCCGGCTCCTCACTGCTGGCGAGAAACTGCAGGCGCTGCATGTCGCTCGGCCAGAAGGCACCGTTGTCGAGGATGCGCCGCTCCTGAAGGGCGTTGAGCTGGCTCTGGATCTGCGCTGGATAGTGGGCAGCGCGCGCTACAACGGCAGTGGCGATGTTATCCGGTAACTCGCCCTTCGCCTCCCACATTTTTTTCAGCTCGGGCAGAGTGTTTTGTGCGGCGAACTCCAGCAGGCGGCTGCGCAGCATCGCCGCTCGCAGCGTGGGGGTGCCGGCCACGCGGCAGGCGAGGGCGTCGCCGTTGGCGATCAGGCGGTGCATTACGCGCCGTGACAGCGCGCGGCTGAACTTCAGTCGCCAGAGGGCCGGCTTGGCCGACCAGCTGGCGAGGCGCGCCAGCTTCAGAAGCAGCGGTGCCAGTTTGGGAAGGCGCTGTTGCCAGGCGTGCAGGGCGCGGTCGAGCATGTCACTGCCGTAGCCGGCGCGGTGCAGCCAGTGGATGTTACCGTCGAGCAGCTGGCCGAGCAGCGCAAAAAATCCCGGGCGCCACGGATAGAGCGCCTGGGCGAGCAGCGCCGCCAGCTGGCGGCTGTCGAGCCCCGCCAGCAGCGACAGGCCGACGCTCAGCTGTTTGTCACGGTGCAGCAGGGCACGCCAGCGTCCTATCGGGCGGACCGTCAGGGCGGCGCCGTTGTTGACCTTGATCTGCAGCGGCGGCGTGGTTCCGACCAGGGCGGCGATCTCGGCGACGTAGTGGAAAAACTCCGGCTCGACATCTTCGGTCAGTTCGAATTGCGGCTCCTTGCGATGGAACAGACCCAGCAGCGGCTTGGCCAGCAACAGCAGGAAGAGGGTGCCTGCCACCAACAGCAGTGCCGAGAGCAGCGCGGCCAACACCAGTGGCAGGGTGTCGAACAGCCAGCCGGAGAGCAGGGTATGGTAGAGCAGCAACAGAATGCCGCCGCCGAGAAAGACAAGGTAGAGCAGGGTCAGCAGCGATTCGACGGCGGCAACGGTCAACAGCGCCGGCTTGAAGAGCCAGTTGGCCGGAAAGGGGCGATAGGGCGGAACCATGCGCGGCGCGGCAGGCGGTGGCGCATCGCCTGGGGCCTGTTGCGCTGGCTGATTGCTGGCCGTTGCGCCGACAACCGGTTCGCCACTGCTCGTTTCGATGGTGGCAACAGCCCCGGCGTTTGCCAGGAGACGGAGAAAGGCCTGTGCCTTCTCCAGCGTCTCACTGCGCAACAGGATCAGCTTGCGGCCAGAGAAGAGTGCCTCGGTTTTCTCCGGTGAAAGGCGCAGCGTGGTGGCGAGCGCCCGTTTCACCGCGGCGAGCTCCCTGCCTGGCTGCAACGCGCCGCTAAAAACCACCTGGTAGATGTGACGGCTAGGTTCCATGGATGAAGCTGCACTCCCTGCTTGCTGCTGGTGACGATGGTTCATTATACCCATTGATAGCAGAGCGACGCCTGCGCGGGTCACACTATCACTTTCTGTGGGGTGATGCGGATCACCCTATGTGTGCAAATAGTTCGCACTGGCGCTGCATGTTAGAATCACCTGTTCCACAACCCATAGTCCGGTCATCGTGATGCACTCTCAATATACCGGCGCGCGCAGCGCCCAGCTCCTTGCCCTCCTCCAGCAGCGCATCCTGATCCTCGACGGCGCCACCGGCACCATGATCCAGGGGTACAAGCCGGGCGAGGCGGAGTATCGTGGCGAACGCTTCAAGGAGTGGCCCTCCGACCTGAAAGGCAACAACGATCTGCTGGTGCTGACCCAGCCGCAACTGATGCGCGACATTCACCGTGCCTACTTCGCGGCGGGGGCCGACATCGTCGAGACCAACACCTTCGGCGCCAATACCATCTCCCAGGCCGACTACGGCATGGAGGCGCTCGCCTATGAGATGAACGTGGCCGGCGCGCGCCTGGCGCGCGAGGTGGCCGACGAATTCGAACAGAAAGATGGCAAGCCGCGCTTTGTCGCTGGGGTGCTCGGCCCCACCAACCGCACCGCCTCCATCTCCCCCGACGTGAACAATCCGGGCTATCGCGCCATCAGCTTCGATCAGCTGGTGGAGGCTTATCTGGAGGCGACGCGCGGCCTGGTGGAGGGCGGTTCAGACATCCTGCTCATCGAGACCATCTTCGATACCCTCAATGCCAAGGCGGCGATCTTCGCCGTCGAGACCTTCTTCGAGCAGACCCATTCGCGCCTGCCGGTGATGATCTCCGGCACCATTACCGACGCCTCCGGCCGCACCCTCACCGGCCAGGTGACCGAGGCGTTCTACAACTCGCTGCGCCACGCCAAGCCGATCAGCATCGGGCTCAACTGCGCCCTCGGCGCCAAGGAGCTGCGCCAGTACGTGGAGGAGATGGCGCGCATCGCCGAGTGCCACGTCAGCGCCCACCCCAACGCCGGCCTGCCCAACGCCTTCGGCGGCTACGACGAGACGCCGGAGCAGATGGCCGAGGAGATATACGAGTGGGCACGCAGCGGCTTTCTCAACATCGTCGGCGGCTGCTGCGGCACCGGCCCTTTACACATCAAGGCGATTGCCGAGCGTGTCGCCGCGATCAAGCCACGCACCACTCCGCACATCGAAGCGGCCTGCCGCCTCTCCGGCCTGGAACCGCTCACCATCGACAAGCGTTCGCTGTTCGTCAATGTTGGCGAGCGCGCCAACGTGGCCGGCTCTGCCAAGTTCAAGAAGCTGGTGCTGGAGGATAAATACAGCGAGGCGCTCGACATCTGCCGCGAGCAGGTGGAGAGCGGTGCGCAGATCATCGACGTCAACATGGACGACGCGATGCTCGATGGCAAACAGGCCATGGTCACCTTCCTCAATCTGATTGCCTCGGAACCCGATATCGCCAAGGTGCCGGTGATGGTCGACTCCTCCAAATGGGAGATCATCGAGGCAGGACTCAAGTGCATCCAGGGCAAGGGGATCGTCAACTCCATCTCCCTCACGGAGGGCGAGGCACCCTTCATCGAGCATGCGAAAAAACTGCGCAAGTATGGCGCCGCAGTGGTGGTGATGGCCTTCGACGAAAAGGGACAGGCCGACAGCTACCAACGCAAGACCGAAATCTGCCAACGCTCCTACGACCTCCTGGTCAACGTGGTCGGCTTCCCCGCCGAGGACATTATCTTCGACCCCAACATCTTTGCGGTCGCCACCGGCATCGAAGAGCACAACAACTATGCCGTCGA
>DASWUD010000051.1:0-31664 GCA_036401755.1 Gammaproteobacteria bacterium | reverse complement strand
AGTCTGGTCTCCGCGCTGGGCAGCGATCTTCACCAGGCGGCCACCCGGCTGGCAGACGGCAGCACCCCCCTCTCCCGCATCACCCTGCCCGGTGGCACGCAGTGGCCCTTTTTCCCCATCGAAACCGCGCAAACATCGTGGCGACAACGCGCCCGGACGCTGCTACAGGGCGCCATCGACCAGGCCGGAGTGGGGGCACGGCGTGACCTGCCGCTGTTCATCGCCTCCTCCTCGCTGCAGATGGGCGCCATTGAAGCGGGTGAGGTCACCCTGGAAGAGGACTACCTCGGCTTTGCCGATGAGATCGCTACCTGGCTCGGCTGGCAGGGACCGCTCCACCTCATCTCTACCGCCTGCACCTCGTCGCTGCACGCCCTGCTGGCCGCCGCCGCTCACCTGCGCTCGGGCACGGCGGCAGATGCCGTGATCCTGGGGGTGGAATTGGCCAACCGCTATACCCTGGCCGGTTTCGCCGCCATGCAGCTGCTCTCGCCCGACGCCGCGCGCCCCCTTGGCGCCGAGCGCAACGGCCTGGTGCTGGGCGAAGCGGTCGCCGCCCTTCATCTCTCCACCACCCCCTCGCGCTGGCGCCTGCGTGGCGGCAGCTGCCTGGTCGACGGGCGCGACCCCACCGGTGCCCGCACCGAGACGGTGGTGCAGCTGTGTCGCCAGGCGCTGGCCGACAGCGGCCTGTCGGCCGAGCAGATCGACCTGGTCAAGGTGCAGGCCTCCGGCAGTCCGGCCAACGATCTCAATGAAGTGGCGGGACTTAGGGAGGCCTTCGGGACGCTGCCACCACTGGTGAGTCTGAAGGGGGTGATCGGTCATACCCTGGGCGCCTCCGGCGCCGCGGAGCTCGCCCTGTTGCTGGAGTGTCTGGAGCGGGGGCTCTGGCCGCCCGTCGACTACCCGCTCGATCCCGCGGCGGGGGGCGGGCTGGCGCTGGGCCGGCCGGCACAGGTACGGCAACTGCTGGCGCTGATCCTCGGCTTCGGCGGCGGGTACGCGGCGGTGGCGCTGGAGGATTGTCATGGCTGAGGTAATGAGTTGGCGCATCGCCGGCCGGAGCCCGGCGCAGGGGGTGGCCGAGGGGTGGCGCGAGCAGCTGATCACCCGCCTTGGCCAGCGGCCACGCCGCCTCGGTCTCTTCACCGAACTGGCACTCTATGGCGCGCTGGAGGCGCTGGCCGAAGCGGGTGAGCGCGCCTTGCCGGAAGACGCGCTGCTGCGCGTCTCCAGTCTGCGCGGTCCGGTGAGCGCCATCGCCCAGGTAGTGGAGCAACTTGAAAGCGACCTGCCGCTCCCCTTCAGCTTCCTGCAGAGCCAGCCGAGCCAGATGCTGGCGGCACTCGCCGCTGCCCTGCAGTGGCAGGGCGACGCAAGCTTCCTGCCGGCACGCGACCCGCCGGCGCAGCTCACCCTCGCTGCCCGCCAGGCGGGGCGGCGCGGCCTGCTGCTGGGATGGGTGGAAGAGACGGGACCGGCCACCAGCCACTGGCTGAGGCTGCTCCCCGCCACCCCGCCCGCGCTGGCGTGGCAACCGCTCACCCGCCGGGAACAGCTACTCGACCCGCAAATGGCCTGGCTGGTGTTGCAGCCGGACGGCCTCGCCATCGCCTGACGGCGCTTAGCGTCAATTGATTTTGTGCAGCTCCAGCCCCGAGAAGTAGACCCGCTTCTCCTTGGCGTCTCGCACCAGGCGCAACGTCTCGCCGCGCCCGACACCGATCCCGGCCACCACCGCCTCGCTGGGGGAGATGGGTGTAATGGCCATGCGCAGCAGCAAGCCGGGGATCTGGGCGAAGCTGCACTCGGCGATCAACATGCCCCCCTCCTGGCGCAGGGCGAGACTTTCGGGTTTCACCCCCCCCTCCCAGCTATTGACGATCTCGTAACTTCCGACGAAGTCGAGAAACGGGGTGATATCGGCCGTCTTGTTCAACCGCTCGCCAAACAGCAGGCTCTCGTTGCCGATGTGCCCCTCCAGCAGCTCGTGCTCCTCGAAGGGCTTCATGGCAAAACTGATCTTGTCGAGCGCAGCGACGCTGACCGGGATCAGGCCGAACAGTTTGTAGCGAATGCCGAACGAGCCATCCTCGCGCGGGGTGAGGCGGAAGGCGTGGCCCAGTACCTCCGCATCGAGGTTGCCGGAGTGATTGTCGATCTTCACCAACCCCACCAGCGAGTCGAAATAACCGGCGTAGTGCTGCGCCTCCGCTTCGCTGAGTGGCCGGATGGCGGCAGGCTGTTGCTGTGCAGGCGGCTGGGTGATCCCGGCCTTCGCCTCCAGCGCCAGTTTCAGCGCCGTTTCGGCCAGCTCGCTCACCACCCCCCGCGCGCTGGTGGAGTTGGCCGCCACCACCACGCCGAGACGCTGCTCCGGCAGGACGATCATCGTGCTCTGGAAGCTGAGTACCGAGCCGCCATGCCCCGCCACCACGCCGCCGTTTTGCACATCGTAGCCGCTGAGCATCCAGCCGAGTCCCATCCGCCGGCCCAGGTCGAGCGCGACATGCTCGTTCTGGGGGCGAAACATCTCAGCCAGGGAGTGCTCGCTCAATACCTGTTGCTCCCCCACCTTGCCGCCGGCGAAGACCATTTTCATGAAGCGCGCCATATCCTCCACGCTGGAGACCAGTCCCCCCGAAGGGAGATCGCGCAGCGGCAGCGGTTCGGAAGGTTTGCCATCGCTATACCCCTTCAACGCCGGCTCGACGGAAAAATAGGAGTGGCGCATGCCGAGCGGCTCAAAGAACGCCTGGGCGATGTAATCGCCATACGGCATGCCGCTGCGGTTTTCGATGGCCGCCCCCAGCAGGGTCACGGCGAGATTGGAGTAGTCAAAGATCAGGTTGGGGGGATAGGCGACATACTCGTCGCGAATATCCTCCACCAGGGTGGTGAAGTATTTCGGGTTGTGGGTCACCATGCCCTGCAGATAGTTGGAAGGGAGCCCCGAGTGGTGCGTCATGATGTTGCGCGGGGTGATCGGTGCGGCGTTGCTAAAGCGCGACTTGATGGAGAAACCGGGCAGTGCCTGGGAGAGCGGCGCATCAAGGTCGAGCCGGCCCTCTTCGGCCATGCGCATCGCCGCCGAGGCGGTGAGGATCTTGGCCATGGAGCCGAGACGGTAGGGGGTCTGCGCGGTGGCTGCCACCTGGTTTTCCAGATCGGCAAAGCCAAAGCCTTGCGCCCACACCACGCGCTGATCGTCGACCAGTGCAATGCTGAGCCCCGTTATATCGTTGCTCTCCATCTCCTTGTGGATCTGCCAGCGCAGATACTCCTGCACATAGCGATAATCGCCACGCTGCGCTTCGGCGGGCTTGACCGGCGGGTTGGTGGAGCAGGCCGCCAGTGTCAGCAGCAGCGCACAGAGCAAAGTGGAACGAAGGCGCATGATTTCCCTAGTGCAGTATCGCGTTGTTATATGAGCGGTGAAAAGTGCGCGATTATACCGATGTAGCCCCCGCCAATCGAGCCGCACTGCAGAACAACGAGGCGCATCTGCACATGTGGCAGATGAAAAAGGTGCAAGCCGGAGGGTATAATCGGCCGCCACATCACCGATCCAGCCAGATGTGCCAACCACCATGAGGCGACCATGAGATCGTTCGGGAACAAACGGGTTTGATGCTGTTAAGACGCCTCTACGAATACTTCGTGCTCTATGCCGGGCTCATCCTGTTCGCGGTCATCTGCCTCGTCTGGAGCCTTCTCGCCACCCTGCTCGGGCCGATACTGCCCGAGCGCATCGGTGCGCCGCTGGGACAGTTCGCCATCATGGCCGGTTTTCGTCTCTATCTCGACATCCTGCGCCTGAGTGGCATCGTCAAGCTCGACCTCTCCGCCCTTGATGTGCTGCGTGACGAACAGGCGCTGATCATCGCCCCCAACCACCCCTCGATGATCGACGTGGTGTTGATCGCCTCACGCCTGCCGCGCCTGGTCTGCATTATGAAGGCGAGCATCTGGGACAACCTGCTGCTGGGGGGTGGCGCGCGTCTGGCCGGCTACATCCGCAACGATGCGCCGGTGAACATGGTGCGCCTGGCCGCCGAGGCGGTGCGCAAGGGTACGCCGCTGCTCATCTTCCCCGAGGGGACCCGCACCGTCACGCCACCGGTCAACGAGTTCAAGGCCGGTTATGGCCTCATCGCCAAAAAGGCAGGCGCGCCGATCCAGAGCGTCTTCATCGACACCAACTGCCGCTTTCTCGGCAAGGGGTGGCCACTGTTCAAGCTGCCCGAGTTTCCGCTCCACTACCGCGTTGTCTTGGGTAAACGCTTCGAGGCGGCAGAGGATGTGAAGTCCCTCATCGGCGAGATGGAAAGCTATTACCGCCAACACCCCTCGATACAAAACCTGTTCCGGGAAACCACGCCTCAACCATGAGCCAGACCTCCACCACCCATCTTGTCCTGATCCCCACCTACAACACCGGTGCCACCGTCTATCAGACCGTACGCGACGCGCGCGCACAGTGGGCGCCCGTCTGGGTGGTGGTGGACGGCAGCACCGACGGCACCGACCGGGAGCTGCTGGCGATGGCCGCGCAGGACCCGCAGCTGCGCGTGTTCGTCTTGCCGCACAACCAGGGCAAGGGGGCCGCAGTGCTGCACGGCCTGCGCGAGGCGGTCCATGCAGGATTCACCCATGTGCTGACCATGGATGCCGACGGCCAGCATCCCCCGGAAAAGATCGCCGAATTCATGCGGGTGTCGCAGGCCCATCCCGATGCGCTGGTGCTAGGCCGCCCGGTATTCGATGCCGACGCGCCGCTGCTGCGGGTACGCGGCCGCAAGGTCTCCAACTGGTGGGCCAATTTCGAGACCCTCTGGCAGGGGATCGGCGATTCGCTGTTCGGCTTTCGCGTCTACCCCGCACAGATGCTGCTCGGCGTGATGGAGAACAGCTACTGGATGCGCCATTTCGATTTCGATCCCGAGGCGGCGGTGCGCCTCTGTTGGGGCGGTGCCAAGCCGATCAATGTGGATGCCCCGGTCAAATATTTCCGCGCCGAAGAGGGCGGTGTGTCGCACTTCAACTACTTGCGCGACAACCTGCTGTTAACATCGATGCACATCCGGCTCTTCACCGGCTTCATCGTGCGCCTGCCGTTATTGATCTGGCGCAAGCTGTTCTAACCACGCCATGTCTCATTGCTGACAGACGGGAGTTGCAATGCGGGTAACACTGGTCCACCCGGCTGGATTCAATTTTGTCCCCGGCCAACCAGATTTTTCGGTACTGGCCAACCGGATGGTGCCCATCGGCATCCTCACTCTGGCCGCCTGGCTGGAGAAGCATGGCCATCCCACCGCGGTGCACGACTGCCTCGGTCCCCACTCGCCGGCCGGTGTGCCGGCCAACGCCGCGCAGATCATCGCCACCAACCCCGAGCTGGTAGGGATCTCCGCCACCACCTCCGCCTTCATGGAGGGGGTGGAGCTGACCCGTCTCATCAAGGCACAGCTGCCCCACGTCAAGGTGGTGTTCGGCAACGTGCACGCCTCCTCCATCGGCACGCCGCTGCTCGACCACTTTCCCGAGATCGACTATCTCTGCATCGGCGAGGGTGAAGGGGCGCTGCTCGACCTGGCCAACGGCAAGGCGGTGGAGGAGATCGCCAACCTGGTCTTCCGCAAAGCGGGCAAGACGGTCACCAATCCGCGCCGCGCGCGCATCCTCGATCTCGACGAGCTCCCCTTTCCCGCCTACGAAAAGCTGGCTGGCTTTCCCGAGGGGTACCACCTGCCGCTCTTCTCCTACGAAAAGCGCTGGGGCGCCACCATGGTCACCTCGCGCGGCTGTCCCTTTACCTGCTCTTTCTGCGATCGCACCGTGTTCGAGCGCCTCTACAAGTACAACTCGGCGCAGTACATCTACGACCACATGAAGTACCTGCGCGATCGTTTTGGTGTACACCACATCAACTTCTACGATGACCTCTTCACCGCGCAGAAAAAACGCGTCTTTGAATTGTGCCAACTGCTCATCGACAAGCCGCTGGGGATGCAGTTCAACTGCGCAATACGCACCGGTCACACCTCCGACGAGATGCTGCGCCTGCTCAAGCAGGCCGGGGCGATGATGGTGTCGATGGGGATCGAGTCGGCCGATCCGGCCATGATGGAGCGCCACAAGGCGGGGGTGACACTGGAGGCGGTAAAGAAAACGGTGGAGCAGATCCACGCCGCCGGGCTGCGCGCCAAGGGGCTGTTCATCTTCGGCATGCCAGGCGAGACCCCCGAGACGGTGAGGGTGACCAGCGACTTCATCCTCTCCCTCGACCTCGACGAGATGAACATGACAAAGTTCAGCCCGCTCTACGGCGCACCGATCTGGGAGGAGTGCATCAGCGGCGAGTCGGGCGAATTCGTCGAGGACTGGCGGTTGATGAACTGCCTCAACTTCGTCTACCTGCCCAAGGGGTTCAAATCGCGCGAGGAGATGGATGCCCTCTACAACTGGCACATCAACCGCTTCTACAACAGCAAGCCCTACCGGCGCCGTTTCGTCAAACGGCTGTGGCAACACCGCTGGAGCCTGTGGCACCTGCTCAAGAACATCCCGAAGGTGATCCAGGCAGGGCGCTATTTTCACGCCAACCAGAAACAGCTCGAAGCGATGCGTCAGGAGTTCCCACTCCACCCCGACCAGCCGCAACAGCTGCAACCGCTACTCGGCCCCGAGCTGCTGGTCGGCACCTCGCAGCCAGTGAAGATTCGCCCACGTCTCAAGTCACAGCAGGGCGCCTGACTGCTACGCTCACCCCAGCCGTGCCACCCACGCTTGGGCCGCCGGGGTAATGAGGTCGATCAGCCAGCCGGGGGCAAAACCGACCGCCACCACCAGTAACACCAGCAGCACCATCAGCCAGCGCTCCCGCGCCAGCAGGTCGCTGCCGTGGAGCAGCGCCGGATTGCGGGCCGGGCCGAGGAAGGCCTGGCGATAGCGGGAGAGGAAATACCCCGCCCCCACCACCATGCCAAACAGCGCTGCCAGCCCCGCGCCGGTATGGCTCTGCAGGATCGACAGCAGCAATAACAGCTCGGCGGGGAAGCCGCTGGTGCCGGGAACCCCCATCCCCGCCAACCCCAACAGCAGAAACAGCGCCGCCAGCAACGGCATGGAGTGCACTACTCCCCCCAGATCGGCGATATCGGTCGAGCCGGTGCGCTGGCGCAACATGGCCAGCAACAGGAAGCTCCCTCCCGCCACCAGCGTGAAATTGAGCAACTGCAGCACCGCCCCCTGCACACCCTGCAGATTGAAGGAGGCGATCCCCAGCACCACCAGCCCCACGTGGCTCATGCTGGAGTAGGCGAGCATGCGGCGCAGGTTGGTTTGCGCCAGTGCCGCCACCGCGCCATAGAGAATGCCGATGGTGGCGAGGCCGATGAGCAGCCAGTACAGCTCCTGCGCCGCCTGCGGCGCCAGCGGCACCGCAAAGCGCAGCAGTCCGTAGGCGCCCAGCTTGAGCCCGGTCAGGGTGGCGACGATCGCCACCGGCCCCTCCATGGCCATCAGCGGCAGCCAGCTGTGAAATGGAAAGAGCGGGGTCTTCACCGCAAAGCCGAGGAACAACAGCAGAAACACCGCGATCCCCAGTTCGTCGGCGAGCGGGGTGGCCAGCAGGGTCGGCAGGTCGAAGGCCAGCCCCTGATGGATGGCCACACCGGCACTGGTAGCGTGGTTGAAGGCGAGCAGCAGAAAGCCAAACAGCAGCGGCACCCCGCCGCTCAACATAATCAGCGTGTACTTGTTGGCCGCATGGCGCCGCTCCGGCCCCACCCCCCACAGGCTGACCAGGAAGTAGAGCGGCAGCAGCGACAGCTCCCAGAAGAGGAAGAAGAGGAGGGTATCGATGGCGATAAAGATGCCGAGCGTGGCCGAGAGTTGGACCAGCAGCAGGGCAAAATAGAGGCGCGGCATGGTACGCACGGCATTCCACGAGGCAATGACGATCCCCAGGAAGAGCAGCACGGTGAGCGGCAGGAACAGCAGTGATACCCCATCGACCCCTACCATGTAATCGACATTGAGGGAGGGGATCCAGTAGCGCCGCTCCACCCATTGAAATCCCGCCACTCCGGGTTCGAAGCCGGCCACCACCCCAAGCGCTACCGCCAGCTCAGCACCCAGCGTCAGCAGTGCCACCCAGCGCGCCGAGGCGGGGCGCCACACCGCCACCATCAGAACAGCGCCGAAGGGTGGCAACAGGATCAACAGCGTCAGCAACGGCAGCGCATCCATTAATTGACCTCCGGGGAGAGGGGCGCGAAGGAGTCAAACTGGGCCCCCAGCGCCTGCAGCGGCGCATCGACCAGCGCCATCCACGGTTCCGAATAGAAGCCGGTGCCGAGCAACACCGCCAGCACCAACACCGCCACCAACAGCTCCATCGAGGTGGCGCGCTCAACGCTGCTGCTCTCGCTCCCCTCGGGCGCGGGGGCCAGGAAGGCGCGCTGAAAGGCGTAGAGCAGGAAGCCGGCCGCGGCCACGTTGCCGACGGCCGCGGCCACGGTAAGCAGCGCCCCGAACTCTTCGATGGAGGCCTCCAGCACCAGATGGGCGGCATCGTAGCCGGGGGTACCCGGCATGCCGATGATCGCCAGACCCGAGGCGAGGAAGGTGATGGCGAGAAAGGGGATGCGATCGAACAACCCACCCAACCGCGACAACACCGTGGTGTTGGTGCGGCTGTAGACAAAGCCGGTGATGAAGAGCATGGCCGTCGCCGCCAGACCAAAGTTGACCGCCAGCAGCAGCGCCCCCTGCAAGGCCGATTTGTGCAGCGCAAACAGGCCGATGACCGCCAGGCTGGTGTGGCTGACCACCGCGAAGGCCATCAGACGACGCAGGTTCTGTTGCTGGAAGGCAAGAAAGGCGGCGTAGAAGACCCCGGCCACGGCGAACGCGACCGCATAGCCATGCCACTCCACCACCGCCTGGGGCAGGATGGGAAAGACGAAGCGCACCATGCCATAGAGTCCCACCTTGACCCCAAGCAGAAAGGCGGGGGCGATGGCCACATTGCCGCGGTGGGCCACCAGCGGCAACCAGCCGTGGAAGGGAAAGAGCGGTGAGCGGATCGCCAACCCGTAAAAGAGCAGGAAGAAGATCAGGGTCGCCAGCGGCCCCTGGAACGAGGCCTGGGTCAACTCGGTCAGCTCGAAACTCCAGTGGCCGGCGGTGTCGGCGTAGTGCCACGCCAGCATCAGCGTCCCCAGCAGCAGCAGTAGCAACCCCGTGCCCTGAAACTGATAAAAGCGCAGCAGCGCCATGCCGCGTTCCGGGGTGGTCGCCCAGCGCCACAACAGATAACCCGCCAAGCCAAGCTCCAATGCCGAAGCCAGCACGAACCAGAGCAGGTTGGTGGAGACCAGCAGCGACAGCAGCACCGCCTCCAGCAGCAGGATCACCGCCAGCAACAGCCCGGGCGCCTCAAGCTGGCGCGCCGCCGTATAGAGCGAGAGCAGGAAGGTGAGCAGCGCGGCCAGCAGCACGAACAGCACGGTGACGCCATCGGCGGCGGCATGGTAGGCAAAGGGACCGAGCAGCGGCAGATACTCGGCCAGCTGCAGGCTCGCGCTCCCCTTGTCGAGCAGGCGATAGAGGTCGATAGCCACCAGCAGTACCAGCAGCGCCAACGCGCGGCCAAGCAGCGCCGCATAGGGCCGTTCACGCAGATAGCCGACCAGCAGCGCCCCCGCCAGCGGCAGCAGTTGCAGCAGCGCCAGCACCGGATAGGCGGACTGCTCACTCCAGTGGATCGTGTTCATGCGGATGTCCTAGAGAATGACCACGAGGGTCGCCATGATCAGCAACAACAGATAACGCGGCCGCTCCAGCAGGTTCTCCACTTCGCGCAGGTAGTCACCGATGCGATGCAGCAGGTGGCCAAGTCCGCCCCCCCGGCGGAAGATGAGCCGCTCCTCGAAGCGGTGTGCTGCGTCGGCAAACCAGGTCACCAGGCGATCGGGGGCGCCCTTGCCGGCCGCCTCACCCGCCGTCTCGGCATGCATACCCACCAGGCGGCTGATCACCCGCTCATCCAGATTGTGGGCATCGCGCGCCAGCTCCTGGGTTGGCCGTACCAGCAGATTATCGGCCAGCGCATCGAGCCAGAAGCGCTGCATCACTGCGGTATGGAGGCGGTGACGGTGGCGCAGCCAGGCAGGCACCGCTCGTACCGGCCGATCTGCCTGATAGAGCAGCGCCGGCGAAAGCAGAAACTGGTAGGTGCGCCACAGGGCATGGCCCCCCAGATGGAGGGCTGCCAGCTCGAACCAGCCGAGTCCACAGGCGAGGAACATCAGCCCCACCTGTCCGGTGGTGGCAAACATCAGGCTGCTCTTCACGTCGCTCTGCACCAGACCGCCGAGGAAACCGTAGAGCGCGGTGAGCGCGCCGAGCAGTGCCAGCAGCACCATTACCGCCGGCGACTGTTCGAAGATGGGCCCCAGGCGGATCACCAGATAGACACCGGCATGGACCATCAGCGCGCCGTAGAAAATCGCCGACGAGGGGGTCGGCCCCTCCAGCGCCCGGCCGATCCACGGGGCAAAGGGGAGTTGGCCCGACTTGGCCAGCGCGGCGACGAGGAATCCACCCGCCAGCAGGCCGGCGCCGAGGCTCTCCAGACCGCTCGCCCGCGCCAACATCTGCGGCCACTCCACGCTCCCCAGCCAGGCGAAGGAGAGGAAGATGGCAAACAGGAAACCGGCATCGCCAATGCGATTGGTGACAAAGGCGCGCAACGCGTGGCGTGTCGCCACCGGCCGCTCCCAGCTATAGGCGATGAGCAGAAACGAGCTCACCCCCGCCAGCTCCCAGCCGATGAAGAGCAGCAAGGCACTCCCCGCCATGACGATGAGCAGCATCGCCCCGGTGAAGAGCGACATCACCATGAAGAAGCGCTGGAATCCGGCCTCGCGGTGCATGTAGTTGACCGAGAAACGCAGGGTCAGGAAGGCGATGAGCGCCACCAGCGTGGCCATGGCCAGCCCCAGCGTGTCGAGCATCAGGCTGATGGGGAAGTGATAGTCACCGCTTGCCAGCCAGGTGCCAAAGCGGAGCTGGCCGGGCGCCGCGCCCAGCCAGAGGGCGCGGAGATCCAGCCCGAGCAGCACGACGAGCGCCAGGCCGCTGGCCCACAGGGTGAGCCGGACGACACCACGCTCCGCCGCATCGTCGCACGCCGCGCCCGCCACCAGGCGCAGTGCAATTAGCAGGGCGGCCACCATGGGCAGCAGCGGAACCCACAGGCTCACCCCCTCAATCATGGGCCACCTCCGGCGCGGCGATGAGTGCCATGGGCAGGTTGCCACGCTGGCCGCGATACCAGTGCAGCGAGCTCGCCACCGTCTGCAGCGGTTTGAGCGTGCCGTGCCAGGGCTCCCACCCCTTGTCCGGGGTGAACAGGTGAATGGCACCAGAGAGGGGATGTTTGGCGGCGAGCAGCAGCCAGCCGTTGCCCAACAACTCCTGCAAAGGCGGCTGGCGCTGGTAGATGGCACTGATCAGTTCCACACCTGCCTCCACCACCAGCAACAGGCGCATCGGCTCGTGGATCTCGATGCTCTGGCGCGGCAGGCCGGGGCGCAGATCCTCGCCGGTGCCGTGCATCACGCCGAGCATGGCGGTGACATTGTGCGTCACCTTGGAGCCGGCGCCGTAGCCATCGTTGGCCACCGTCGAGAAGTAGTAGTCGAGGTTGATCCCCGCCCCCACCGGAGCGTTGGCGAGCAGCAGCTGCTCCAGCACCTTGCCGTCGGGATCCTGGGTCGGGTCGTAGGAGATGAGGAAGGCGCGCCTGTCCAGGAACAGCCCACTGCTCATGGCACGGCGGCCGACGAACGCCACCGCATTGGTGGCATGGCCATACTCGGCACGCGCCTGACTGAAGTCGCGGGCGCGCGTCTCGACATGGCGCCGCGCCGCTTGTGGGGTAAGACGAGAGGTGTCCGAGGCGGAGGCAAAACGGCGCGCCCGCTCGTGCGCCGACAGTATGGCGGCGTGGTCCATCGCCTGGCGCAGCCTGGCAAAACTATCGTGCAGACCCGCGGGGAGCAGATCGGCATCGAACCAGGTGAGCGACTCTTCACTGGTGTCGTGGGCGGCACTCAAAAACCAGGTGTCGGCGGGAATATCCAGGCCCCGTTCGCGCAACCGGGCACGAATCTCGGGACGGTTGATAATGGCGGCGAAGGCGCGCGCATTGGGACCGCCGTAGCGGCCGGCGCAGGCACCGCACTGATAGGCGGCCAGGTGGGGATTGTTCTGGCCGGTGGAGCCGTGACCGACGATCGCCACCAGCGGCGCAAAGCCCGACAGCAGCCCCATGTTGCGCAGCAGCCCATGCACCCTCTCCACCTGTTCCTCATCGCTGTAACCGGAGCGCAGTGGTCCGCTCTGCGCCTGTTGGCTGGCATTCACCGCCACCCGCGTCACCACCGGCCGGTCAAAGCGCACCCGTAAGGTCTCGATGAGGTTGGCCGTGAAGCGCGGCGCCAGTACCCGTCCAGTCAGGGTCAACAGCATCAGTGGTGCGCCGGCCACCATCAGCAACGCGGAGGAGAGCAGGTTGCGCCGCACCTCGTGCAGGAGCACCCCCTTGAACTTCAACCGCCAGCGCCGGCGGTGGTCGTGACGCGCCTTCTCTGTTTCCTCTCCCGCCGCGGCCGTTTCACGGATTTGATGGCCCGGGGTGACGCCAAGCGGACAGAGGGGGATCCCCTTCTCGGCATCGAGCCCCAGCCAGTCGATGGGCAGGCCGAAAAAGCCGGCCGCGCCAAGCGTTTCGATAGCGGGGTCGAGCTCTTCCAGGTGGCGGCGGATCCCCTCCTCGCGCTCATCCATGCAGAAGACGGCCTGCGCCGCGGGACGCGCCGCGCGCTGTTGCCAGTGGCCACGCCCATGGTTCTGGGTCAGGGCATTGAACACCTCTTCCCGGTAGTGATGCTCGTAGGCCTGCAGCCACAGGTAGCCACAACGGTCCGGATCCAACTCCAGCAGCTCGAACAGGGTCGCGAGTTCGCTCGCCTGCAGGGCGCGCACTGCGTCAGCGGTAAGTCCCAGATGCTGCGCGAGGAGAAAGAGCCGCCACGCATGATTCCATGGCGTCCGCTGGCCACCCTCTAGGCCACGGCGCTGGCGCCACTGCCAGAGGCGATCGGAGAGATGCTGCCAGCGCCCATAACCTGCCGCCCCCTCCGCATAACTGGCCCCCAGGTGCTGGGCCAGCGAGACGAAGTGTTCGGGAACGTCACCGCTCTGCAGCGCATGCCGCACGTAGAACTCGGAACGGCGGCGCCGGAAGTACCAGCGCAGCATGGAGAGGTTTGCCTCGATGCGCCACAGGCGGCGGCAGAGGCGTTGGGCATAAATCCGTTCCAGGACCAGGCGCACCGCCAGATAGTCGGTCAAGACCACCTGCCGCGGTTCGAGATCCTCATAGCCGGGGCGCTGCTGGCGCCACAAAAACATGCCGGACCAGCCCGGCAACTCCAGCGCCAGGCGGACCAGGTAAGCGACCCAGCACTCCGGGGAGATGCCCATGCGCTGCAGCTCACCACGTATCACTTCATGCGCATCGTCCGAGAGGTGCTCCAGTTCATCCTGCCACTCGGGCAGATCTTCGATACGCCAGGCGATGTCGTCACGCGCCTGGCGGCGCCAGGTGGCATAAAAACCGTGCGGGCGCTCCGCGCTGTGCCACGCCGCCAGTCCCTGATCGAGATAGTTGGCCAGCAGGCGTACCAGCGGCGGGCGGATCTCGTCGAGAATGTCGCGCCCGCCGACCTCGCGCAGCAGCCCGCGCAGGGTCAGCTCGCACCCCACCCGTGCCAACAGCCCGTCCAGTTGCTGGGCGGCGGTTTCACGCATCTGCTGATGGGTGCGCGCCGCGGTGTCGGCATCGGGCAGCAGCGACCCGCTCTCCTCACCCGCCAGCTCTTCGGGGTGGCGGATGAAATAGTCGAGCCCCAGCCGTTCCAGGGAGGCCGCCCAGAGCTCCATCACCCGAGTAGCCTCCTCCTCCGTGCCGGCCAGCAGATGGGCCCGGCTCTGCGCATTCACCGCAGGTTGCAGGCGACAAAGTGCCCCCTGCTCCTCGATGGCCCAGGAGAGCTGGCTTTCGCTCAAGGGGGCGATATCGTGGCTAAAAAGCAGCAGCAACAGCTCGCCACGGGTGATGCGCCGCCCCGCCGCTGCGAGGGCCACATCTTCGCAGCGCAGTGAGGCATCGGCGGCGAAGACCGCCAGCAGATCGTCACGAGTGATGCGCCCCTGCTGCAACTGGGCACGGTAGTCGGCGACAGGCAGATAGCCGGAAATGCCACGGTAGCGGCGCGCCTCGGCCAGCGCCTCGGGGAAGGGCAGATGTTGCAGCCCCTCCAGGGTGTTGATATGGGCGAAGTCACGCAGCGGTGCCTGACGCGGCAGCAGCGTGGAGAGTTGGCGCACCGCCTCGTGCAGCATCTCCTGGAGACTGAGTGTCGATTTATGGGGCGACAATACGCGGCACTCCTCAGGGATGAGCAACGAACAGGGCGCTGAGCTGGGCGACGGAGCTGTGCATCAACGCCAGTGCCGGCGCTGGCAGCAGTCCGATGAGCAGCACGCCGGCCAGCAGTACCGTCGCCGCCACCAGTTCGCTGCCATGCAGATCGGGATAACGGCTCATCTCCTCCCGCACCGGGCCGGTGAAGAGACGGCCGATGGTGCGCACCGAATAGGCCGCGCCAATCAGCACACCGACGCTGAGCAACACCACCCACCAGCTCCAGCGTTCGAAGCCGCCGATGATGGCGTGCAGCTCGGCGATGAAGCCGGCGGTACCCGGCATGCCGATGCCGGCCACGAAGGCGAGCACGGTAAAGATGGCGAAACGCGGCATGGTCTTGATGAGCGAACTGTAGTCGGCGATGTCGCGGGTGTGGGTGCGGTGGTAGAGCAGGCCGATGAGCAGGAACAGCGAGCCGGCCACCAGACCGTGCGCCACCATCTGCATCACCGCACCGGTCAGCCCCGCCACGTTGAGGGCGGCGATACCGAGCAGCACCACCCCCATGTGGCTGATGGAGGAGTAGGCGATCATCCCCTTGAGATCGCTCTGGCGCCACGCCAGCAGGCCGCCGTAGATGAGGCTGAAGAGCGCCAGCGCGGCCAGTTCCCCCTGCAGTGCCGCCACCCCGGCCGGCAGCATCTCGGCGGCACGAAGCAGGCCGTAGGAGCCCATCTTCAGCAGCACCCCGGAGAGGAGGATGGAGATCGGGCTCGGGGCCTCGACGTGGGCGAGCGGCAGCCAGCCGTGCAGCGGGAAGATCGGCATCTTCACGCCGAAACCGATGAGCAGGCCGAGAAACAGCAACACCTGCACCGGTGGCGACAGCGCCTGTGCCCCCTGCGCCATCACCGACATATCGAAGGTATGACCGGGCAGTACATCGTAGGTGACGAGCAGCGCCACCAGCATGAAGACCGAGCCACCCATGGTGTAGAGCACGAAATTGAGGGCGGCACCCTGGCGGTTTCTGCCGCCCCAGCGATCGATGAGAAAGAAGAGCGGGATGAGTGTCAGTTCCCAGAAGACATAGAAGAGCGACCAGTCACGCGCCATGAAGACACCGAGCATTGCCGCCTCGAGCATCAGCACCAGGGCATAGTAACCACGCTGGCGTTCACTGATGACGCTGGAGGCGAGCAGTGCGACAAAGCTGAGCAGGGTCGCCAGCAACACCATCGGCAGGGAGAAACCATCGATGCCCAGTGAGAAGCTGCTGCCGAGGCGTGGATTCCAGCGGTATGACTCATAAAGCTGGATGGCCGCGCTGTCGCTATCAAACTGCAGCAGCAGGCTCCAGGCCAGGAGCAGCGCCGCCACCGCTACCAGCAACGCCAGCGCACGTGACCAGCGCGATGGCAGCAGCGCGATCACCGCCATGCCGACCAGCGGTGTGAGCAACAGGGTGGAAAGAGGCGGCATCTCGATCAATGTCGCCCGGGGGTGAACCGGTAGTGCCGGTCATATCCGTCAAGTGGCAGCCGTGCTCCTGGCCGGGACAGCTTTACCATGATTTGCATCAGATACCAGACAACAATCATGAACAACCCGTTTGTATTATTTCCCGTTAATCCGGTTTCCGGCCACAATCGATTTATCATAGTCGCTACAGGCCACCGCTGAGAAGAGTCTTCATTGACGATGGCGCGGTAAATGGTTTGTTTAGCCCGCAAAAAACAGAATAATTGATATAGTGCATCTGCTTCACCACATCGCCCACCCACGAAAGGAATCCACCGTGCGTCTATTGCTGCCTCTGCTAATCCTTGGAACCGTTCTCCTTAACGGCTGCACAGACAACATTCGGGGCGAGGATGACCACGCCCTGTTCGCCGAAGGGGAGGTGGTGGTGGGGCTCGGCAAGGTGGAGCCCAACGATCCCAAGCGGCGCGTCAATACGCTCTCGGCCGGTTATATCCGTACCGAAGGCGACGCGGAACAGGACTTATCGGCGTATGGCGACGACATCCGGGTCAATGGTGTAACCATCCGTGGGCCGGTCACCGTGGAAAACAATCTAAAGCTGAGCGTCGGCTATCTGCGCTTCGTACGCCACATGTTCGTCACTCAGGGCTTTGAGTGGCACTGGGGGGCAGGACTCGGCTATTCACATGTCAACTACACCGGAACCACCCCCAACCAGCAGGTAAACTTCATCGACAGCGCCACCGGCCTGCATGGCCAGGTTGGCGTCGCCTACCACTTCAACCCGCAGGTGGCATTCGAAGGTGTCTTGGGGGGTTATCAATTCTCCGGTGACCACGACACAAGACTGTTAACCCGCCAGCTGGTATTGGTAGCCTCCCCGACCGATGCACTGCGCCTGTTCGCCGGTTATCGAGCGTGGGATTACCACTTCATGTTTTCAGCCGATGATCCTTCAAATTCGGATATCGATTTCTATTTCGCCGGACCGACCGTAGGCGCGACCCTGAGTTTCTAACCTCGCGTTGAACAAAACCGAATCAGCCGCGCAACGACTCCAGCTCATCCCAGCGCGCATAGGCAATGGCGAGCTGCTGCTCCAGTTCGGCGAGGCGCGCGGTGTGGCGCGCCACCACCTCGTTGCCCTGTTTGAAGTAGTCGGGAGCGGCCATCGCGCTGTGTAATGCGCTCTGCTCGTTTTCCAGCGCTTCGATCTGTGCGGGCAGCGTCTCCAGTTCGCGCTGCTCCTTGTAGCTCATCTTGTTCTTCTTCTGGGCTTTCTCGACGGCGGGAACGCTCTTGCTCTTGGCCTCGGCAAGCGGCGTCTTTACAACCGCTGTGGGTCGCTGGCGCAGCCAATCGTCGTAACCACCCACATATTCACCGATGTGGCCGTTGCCCTCGAAGGCAAAGATCCCGGTCACCACCTGATTGAGGAAGGCACGGTCGTGGCTCACCAGCAGCACCGTACCGCTGTACTCCATCAGCAGCTCTTCGAGCAGCTCCAGCGTCTCCACATCGAGGTCGTTGGTCGGCTCGTCCATCACCAGCACATTGCTCGGTTTGGCGAACAGCTTGGCGAGCAGCAGGCGATTGCGTTCGCCGCCGGAGAGCGCCTTGACCGGGGTGCGCATGCGCTCCGGGGTGAAAAGAAAATCCTGCAGATAGCCGACGATGTGCTTCGGCTGGCCGTTGACCTCGACGCTGTCCGAGCCCTCGGCCACATTGTCGATGATCGACTGCTCTTCATTGAGCTGCGAGCGCAGCTGATCGAAATAGCTGATCTGCAACCGCGTCCCCTGCTTCACCGTGCCGCGGTCGGGCTGCAGCTCGCCGAGCAGCAGGCGCAGCAGCGTGGTCTTGCCGGCGCCGTTGGGACCAATCACGCCGATGCGATCGCCGCGCATGATCACCGTGGAGAAATCCTTCACCAGCGGCTTGCCCTGCCAGGCATAGCTGATCGTGTCGGCCTCGATCACCACCTTGCCCGAGGCATCACCCTGCTGCAGGGTGATGCGCGCGGTACCCTGCACCTCGCGGCGCGCGCGCCGCTCCTCGCGCAGCGCATACAGGGCACGCACCCGCCCCTCGTTGCGGGTGCGGCGCGCCTCGATCCCCTTGCGGATCCACACCTCCTCCTGTGCCAGGCGCTTGTCGAACAGTGCATTGGCCTGTGCCTCGGCACGCAGCTGCTCCTCCTTGCGCCGCAGGTAGGTCTGGTAGTCGCCTGGCCAGCTGGTGAGGCGGCCGCGATCGAGTTCGATGATGCGGGTGGCAAGACGCTGCAGAAAGGCGCGGTCATGGGTGATGAAGAGCAGCGTACCGTTCCAGCCGAGCAAAAACTCCTCGAGCCACTCGATCGACTCCACATCGAGGTGGTTGGTCGGCTCGTCGAGCAGCAGGATGTCCGGCTCGCTGGCCAGTGCCTGGGCCAGCATCACGCGCCGCTTCATGCCGCCGGAGAGGGCGGCAAAGGTGGCGTCGCCCGGCAGACCAAGTCGTGACAGCACCGCCTCGACACGCTGGTTCATCAACCAGCCGTCACTGGCGTCGAGGTGATGCTGGGTCTCCTCCAGTCGCTTGAGCAGTTGGCCATTGTCGTGGTCGGTGGCCAGGGCGTGGACGATGGCGTGGTGCTCAGCCAGCAGCGCACCGCTCGCACCCAGCGCCTGCGCCACCACATCGAACACCGTGGCGTCGGCCGCCGCCGGCACCTCCTGCGCCATACGCGCCACACGAATCCCCTGCTGAAACGACAACTCGCCATCATCGGCCTTCAGCTCGCCGGCGATCAGTTTCATCAAGGTCGATTTGCCGCTGCCGTTGCGCCCCACCAGCGAAATGCGCTCCCCCTTTTCGATGGCCAGATTGACGCCATCCAGCAGCGGTGCGGCGCCAAAGCCGAGGGAGATAGTGCGCAGATTGACCAGAGACATACGATGATTACCGAAAGGGAGAGAGAGTCAGGAAATTTCAGCCGCCATTCTACCGCGAATGGCCGGGGCCGTAGCCAACAATATCCCGGCGGGGCCTGATGTCTCAGGTTGCCATTCGTGCGGTTATCAACTTTATTCTGCTGAGGGGCCGCCCGCCACCATCTTCACTCCGCAGGAGCTCGGCCACCCACCCTAACCAATGAGCACCAATCGCTGCAATCGCACTCATCATGGGAATACTCGATAAGGAAACAGAGCTGACCCGCCACGCCTACTACGAAGCGGGCGTGACCCGCCCGCCCCTCTCCGCCCCGCTGACCGGGCGGCTAAGTGCCGATGTCTGTGTGGTGGGTGGCGGTTATGCGGGTCTGGCAGCGGCACTGGAGCTGGCGGAGCGTGGCTACCGCGTGGTGCTGCTGGAGGCGCGTCGCCTCGGCTGGGGGGCCTCGGGGCGCAACGGCGGGCAGGTACTGGTGGGCTACGGCCTCACCGGTCAGGAGGCCATCGAAGTACAGCTGCCCGTGGCCGATGCGCGCCGCGCCTGGGAGATCTCTGTAGCGGGAGTTGGCTGGCTGCGCGAGCGCATCGGCCGTCATGCCATCGATTGTGATTACACCGCAGGTCATCTGAGCCTTGCCATCGGTCAGCGCAAGGCCCGTGGGCTGGAGCGCTGGGTCAACCATGTGGCGAAACACTACGGCTATCAGCTGGAACCCATTCCCGAGGCTGAGCTCGGGGGCTGGATCGCCAGCCCGCGGTTTCAGGCGGGCGCTTACGACCCCCTCTCGGGCCACCTGCATCCGCTCAAGTATTGCCTGGGGCTGGCAGCGGCGGCGCGCAGTGCGGGGGTGGAGATCTTCGAACAGAGCGCGGCCCTTGCCATCGAGCGCGGCGCTGCCCCCCTGGTCAAGACCGCGCTGGGGGAGATCGCCTGCCGCTACGTGGTGCTGGCCGGCAACGTCTATCTGGCGGAGTTCGCCAAAAAGCTCGCGGCGGAGCTCGCCACGCGCATCATGCCGGTCGGCACCTACATCATCACCACCGCACCGATGGAGAAGGCCCGTGCCGACGGGTTGATCCGTAACCGCGCCGCCGCGTTTGACACCAATCTGGTGCTCGACTATTTCCGCGTCACCGCCGACCACCGCCTGCTGTTCGGTGGTGGCGAGAGCTACACCACCGCCACACCGCTCAATCTGAAAGAGAAGATGCGCCAACGCATGCTGCGGGTCTTTCCGCAACTCGGCGATCTGCAGGTGCCCTATGTCTGGGGCGGCTTCGTTGACATCACCATGAATCAGGCCCCCGATTTCGGCCGTCTCGGCCACAACATCTATTACCTGCAGGGCTTCTCTGGTCACGGCCTGGCGCTGGCAGGGATGGCGGGCCGGCTGGCAGCCGAGGCGCTCGCCGGCGATGCCGAGCGCTTCGATCTGTTGGCACGCCTCAAACATCGCACCTTCCCCGGTGGGGAGCGGCTGCGTACCCCGGCGCTGGTACTGGGAATGCTCTACTACCGTCTGCGTGATCTGTTGTAAGGAAGCACCATGGTCCCATCACCAAGCCCACTCCCCTTCCCCGGCAAGCTGGTCATGGTCGGCTTCGGCAGCATCGGCCAGGCCACACTGCCGCTGTTACTGCGCCACAGCGACCTCACGCCGCAACGCATCACCATCATCTCCGCCCACGACCACGCCGCGGCGCTGGCCCGCCAACAGGGCACCACCTTCCTGGCTCAGCCACTTACCCGCACCAACTACCGTGCGGTGCTCGAACCACTGCTCGAAGCGGGCGACTTTCTGCTCAATCTCTCCGTGGAAGTCTCCAGCCTGGCCTTGCTCCAGCTGTGCCATGAACGCGGCGCGCTCTATCTCGACACCTGCACCGAACCGTGGCCCGGCCTCTACAGTGACCGGCACAACACCCCCTCGCAGCGCAGCAACTATGCCCTGCGTGAAGAGATGCTGGCCTTCCGCCGCAACCATCCCGTCGGCCCCACCGCCGTCATTACCCAGGGGGCCAATCCCGGACTCGCCTCGGCCTTCGTCAAACAGGCACTACTCAACCTGGCGCGCGACAACGGCATCTGCAGCGAACGCCCCAGCCACCACGCACAGTGGGCAGCACTCGCCGAACGCCTCGGGATCCGCGCCATCCATGTCGCCGAGCGCGATACTCAACTCTCGGCGCAGCACAAGCGCCGCGGCGAATTCGTCAACACCTGGTCGGTGCGCGGCTTCGTCTCCGAGGCCGTGCAGCCGGTAGAGCTGGGCTGGGGGACCCATGAGCGCCACTGGCCTGCCGATGCCGCCCGTCACGGTTTCGGCTGCGATGCCGCCATCTATCTGCACCGACCCGGTGCGGCGACGCGGGTGCATAGCTGGACCCCCCTCGAAGGATCCTATCTCGGCATGTTGATCACCCACAGCGAATCGATCTCCATCGCCGACCATCTGACGCTGCGCGAGCATGGCGCGGTGGTCTACCGTCCCACTGTCCACTACGCCTACCACCCCTGCGACGACGCGCTCCTCTCGTTGCACGAACTGGCCGGAAAAAACTGGCAACCACAAGCGCAGCGCCGCATCCTGCGCGATGAGATCACCGAGGGGATGGATGAGCTGGGGGTTCTGCTGATGGGCAATGCCAAGGGGGTCTACTGGTATGGCTCACGTCTCACCATCGAAGAGGCGCGTCGCCTCGCCCCGCACAACAATGCCACCAGCCTGCAAGTGGTGGCCGGTATTCTCGGCGGCATCAGCTGGGCGCTCGCTAATCCCACCGCAGGTATCGTCGAGCCTGACGACATCGATCATCAGCGGGTGCTCGAAATCGCCACCCCCTATCTCGGCGAAATGGTCGGTGTGTATGGTGACTGGACACCCCTGCAGAGGCGCGGCGAACTCTTTCGTGAGGTGCTCGACATGAATGACCCGTGGCAGTTTGTGAACATGCGGGTAGTGTAGGGCTGCACTACGCGGCACTGCCCAGCCAGAACGAGGTATCCTTGCTGAGCAGTTCGTCGTAGCGCATGTAGTGCGTCCCATCACAGGAGAAGGTCAGGCTCACCATGCCATTGAAGATATTGATCGATGACATGCGCAGATAGATGTTCTCATCGGCAGTACGCAACTCACGCAGAATATCGAGCACCGGCGCGACATGACTGTGTGTCATCACCGCCTGTTCGGGATAGGGCAGTACCGGATAGACCAGGCAAACGTCCGGATCGCCAAACGCCTCTTGATCGAGCAGGCGATAACGAAAGGGATCATCCAGCGTCCAGATGGTCGCTTGACTACTAGAAAAGTGGATTTGGCATTGATAAACACCGCGTTGGGTCAACAGCTCCTCCAATATCGACAAGGTCTGTTCGAGCATTCGATCCATCGGAGTTTCCACGCGGCTTTGCTGGAACACCATGTCACGGATCGAGGGGTCACCCTTGATCTGGCGCCACTCATCAGACTCCTTGTAATGGATGGAGGTGACCGGAAGGTTGCGCAGATCAAAATCGGCGCCGAGATAGCCGAGCACTTTATCTCCTGCACGCACCACCTGCAGCGCCGTGAGTGACGGCCGGTGCGTGTTCAGTGAGATATAGGCATTGGAGAGCAGAAACCCCCACGCGGGAACCGCTTCGTTCATATACGGGCGCAGCGAACGGTCATAACCGAAATGATCAAATTCCAAACCGCCCACAGAGACGTTATCGCAGATCTGGATCCCGCCGGTAGTAAGACAATAGAGATTGGAGCAGTGTGGCACCTCGGCGACATGTTGTGTCAATACCCTGTTAAGCCCAGCGCGATCCGGCCATGATGAAATACATTGCTCAGCCAGGCGCGCTAAAGGTTCATGCAGCATGCGCCCAAGTTGCTCACGCTGTAGATAGATCGCTTCTTTCATTGAATAGTGCATAGGCATCCCTCAATATTTGCCAGTGGCTAAGCGTATCAGTGCATGCGGCGGCTTCAAGGCAACATCAAGCAGGATTTCTTATGAATACAGTGCCGCAGACATAATCGTTATCAATGCAGCAACGCGTCTATTTGTTCAGACAAAAAAATTCTGATCGGGTTCCCCGTCAATCAGGACATCGACAAAACCCAACTATTGCTTCTACATCTTGACAAAACGCATCACAATAGTGTCATGACAGAGTTAAATGAGATCGTCATTTGTGGACTCGACGGTGTACTCGCCCTCATCGAACACCGCCTGCACCACCTCTACAATGAGGAGGGGATCAAATACTGGGAACGCTTCCATGCTGCGTGCATCGATGATATGCCCAATTTGCCTCTCATCGAACGCCTTAACCAGGCGCGCGCCGAAGGGGTGCCGGTAATCCTGCTCTCGGGTCGCAGTAGTGGCGCAAAGGACGCAACGATCGAATGGTTACGCCGTTGGCAGATCGGTTACGACGGTTTGTGGTTGCGCCCTGCCAATGACTTCAAGCCTGCTGTTGAATTCAAGGCCAGTGTCATCGCCCAGCACTTTGCCAACGTCACCATCCGCCGGGTCTACGAATCGGACACCCAGATCGACTTTGCCCGTTGGTGCAGCGCTCAAGCCATTCCCTGCACACTCATCGGCCACAATCAGGGCAACAGTGCATCGCGCGACCTCTTTGAGCTCAAAGTGATCCGCCACAACTGTGCTCACACAGTGCTCTACCCCTTCTACGGCGACGACGACTTCAACTGGCCCGAGCGCATACAACAGCTCAGCGCAAGCAACTGCCGCCTGTGTCAGCTCGATGAACAGCGCAAGGAGCAACGCCGCAACAGCGAGCGCGCCCGCTATCAGGCAAAGGAGCGCGGCTTGCCGCCGCTGGAGGGCTCCGACAAACAAAGCGCGTGGGCAGAAACGATCCGCCTCAACGCCTTCGGCGCCGTCGACAAGGTATTGAAATGGATGGAACAGATTGGACCACAGGCGGAAGCGGAAGATCCCGACCACTGGCACGCCATGCAGCAGAGCATCCGAAAAGCGATCGATTATCTGGCAAACCAGAGCGATGCCAAGTGGTGGATCGAACACCGTCACGGCATGAACAACAACCTCGACAGCGGCCGGGCACTGCTGTCAGCGATTGCACAGGCGTTGGGATTTTACTGACACGCTAGTTGTTTTTCGTTCCGGACGCTCACTCGGCCTTACTCCGTAGGCACACCTCGACGCAGTGCGCTTCACTGCTCTCAACCAAAGCCGCCGAACGAATCACCGCAGTTGACGCACGGCTTGTTAGCCTTGGCGGCGCGACGTACTGGCCACTCTTCGAGGCCGGCGCGCCAGTCGGTGATGAAGATCTCCAGGGTGCGCAGCATTTCATCATCGAGCTGGTGACGGTTGGCGGAGGCGTGGATCTGCACCTCGGTAAGATTGCCGGGTTCAGCGGTGATGGTCCATTGCAGGGCACAGCTGGAGCTGGGAAAGGTGAAGCGCACGCCGCTGCCGAGCAGTTCTCGGTGGACACCAAACTCGCCCCACAGCGATTTCACCTGGCCCCGACTCCCCTCCACGTTCTTGACACTCTCGATGGAGGCGCACCAGTCATGCAGTGTGCCGATGGTAACTTCATGTTGGATATCGGATGCGGACATGCGCACATGCGCGGTGGCGAAGAACTCCATTTAATCCCCCCTTATGCTGGCTATCATTTTTGTTATCAGTGCATCACTCTTCTTGGTTCAGTATGGCTTTTCACCCAGATAGTTTCCAGGGGGGTCGTAGTTACAAGCGACCATCAGATAGCCGTTGCAGACCGCCTCACCACACCCGATCCGCTTGGTATCACGCCACACCATCTGGGTGTAGTGGCCAACCGGTTTATCATTTTTTTCCTGGACTACCCCGCCACGATAATCCTTTTTCTCGGACTCCCACGCCTTGGCAGCATCGAGCGCCGTGTAGTGACCGGCAGTCCCCATGTAGAGATTTTCGCCATAGTCATTGGGCTGACGGTGCTGCATCTTGCAGCTGCCTGCGGCGAGATGGTCGGCCCACTGCTGGGCAAAAGCGGCCAAGCCGTCGTCCCAGCTCAGCCGGCCAACGCCCACGCTGGCGCGCACCTTGTTGTGATAGTCGAGAACGGCACGACGATCCGCCGGTTTCATGTGGCTGGGTGCAGCACTGGCGGCGACAGCGGGGGAGCGATTGGTATTAGCGATCGACGGGGATGAGGGTGGAGTCGCGCATCCGGCGAGCAGGGCAAAAACAAATGGAGTGAGATAAGGCAGTGGGCGATGCAAAACGGAGTCTCCTGATTGTGACGCGATGCGCCCTACAGTAGCGCCGTTTCGCCCGGGCGACTAGCCCCGAGCTACGGTAACGAGAAGTGGGCCCACAACTCCCTGCGGAAGCCGTGGGCCAGTTGCCGGAAGGTGTTAACGATCGCGCCGACCACCACCCAGCAGTGCCGGGATCTCCGGTGCGTTGCGACGCTGTGGCGCAGGCGTTGCAGAACGTGCGTTGTTGCCTTCGTTGCCACGCGGTTTCTGCGCAGGAGCACGGTTCCCGTTGACGGGTGCTGCAGCGCGGTTGCCGTTGCCGGGAGCGTTGCGATTACCATTGGCGTTGCCGGCGCTGTTGCGGTTGCCCGTGGCGGTGGTGTTTCTGCTGCCACGGCTGGCGGAAGCGGGCTTGGCGCTATGGGACTGGCTGTTGCCGCTGCGCTCGCGGCGCGGCTCTCCGCTGGCCTGACCCTGCGGGCGGCGCGGGGCACTGTTACCACGGCTGTTGCGCCCGTTGGGGATCGGCTCGGCCTTGATGGTGGGGTCGGGGTCGTAGCCCGGAATGACCTCCTTCGGCAGGTCGCGCTTGAGCAGCCGCTCGATGTCCTTGAGCAGCTTGTGCTCATCGACGCAAACCAGTGACATTGCTTCGCCTTCGTTACCGGCACGGCCGGTGCGGCCGATGCGGTGCACGTAATCCTCGGGCACGTTGGGCAGCTCGTAGTTAACCACGTGGGGCAGCTGGTCGATATCGAGGCCGCGCGCGGCGATGTCGGTGGCGACCAGCACCCGCACCGCGCCGCTCTTGAAATCAGCGAGCGCCTTGGTACGCGCCCCCTGACTCTTGTTGCCGTGGATCGCTGCGGCGGTGATGCCATCCTTGCCAAGCTGTTCAGCCAGGCGGTTGGCGCCGTGCTTGGTACGGGTAAAGACCAGTACCTGCCGCCAGTTGCGCGAACCGATGAGGAATGAGAGCAGCTCGCGCTTGCGCTCGCGATCGACCGGATGGACCACCTGGGTGACCAGTTCGGCGGCGGTGTTGCGACGCGCCACCTCGATCAGCGCCGGCGACTTGAGAATGCCATCGGCCAGCGTTTTGATCTCGTCAGAATAGGTGGCCGAGAAGAGCAGGTTCTGCCGTTGCTTGGGCAGCATGGCAAGCACCTTGCGGATATCGTGGATGAAGCCCATGTCGAGCATACGATCGGCCTCGTCGAGCACGAGGATTTCCACCTTGGAGAGATCGACAGTTTTCTGGCCGGCGTGATCGAGCAGGCGGCCTGGCGTCGCCACCAGGATGTCGACCCCCTTGCGCAGCTTGTCGATCTGCGGGTTGATGCCGACCCCGCCGAAGATCACCGTCGATTTGAGCGGCAGATGTTTGCCATAGAGTTCGACGCTCTCCCCTACCTGCGCGGCGAGTTCGCGCGTCGGCGTGAGAATGAGCGCACGGATAGAACGCTGCCCCTTGGGTGCGCCCTGCGCCATCAGGCGATGCAACAGCGGCAGAGTAAAGCCGGCGGTCTTGCCGGTGCCGGTCTGCGCGCCGGCCATGATGTCGCCCCCCTGGAGAATGACAGGGATCGCCTGACGCTGGACGGGGGTCGGTTCACTGTAACCTTTTTCGGTAACGGCGCGGACGATGTCGGCCGCAAGACCGAGTTCGGAAAATGACATACTGATAGAGGCTCCGGAGTTGGCCTGACCACGCTACTGCGCGGGTCGGTCCAGGCAGAAATAAACAGGGATTGCTGCGGGCGCGGAGAGTCCCGCGGCGGCGGCGCAGACCGAAGTGCGCCGGATGAGCCATTGTATCAGAGATTCGGGATCAACCGACGGCCGATCATTTCCTTGCGTCGACAAGGGTTATCGCGCCAGGCGGGCTACACCGGGAGAGCTGCGGCTATCGGCGTCACCCTTCTGCGGAACACGGCCTTGACGCTGCAGCACGATATCCCGTGCCGCATGCCATGTACCGAGCAAACGCGTGCCGGGAAAAAACGCTGCACGCGCGGGTGTTACGCTCACTCGCCGCGCACCTCTTCCTCCATGCGCTCCAGACCGATGTGGCGCACATCCTTGCCCTTCACCATGTAGATGACGTATTCGCAGATGTTGCGTGCGTGGTCGCCGATGCGCTCCAGGGCACGGGCCGCCCACATCGCCTCCAGGGAAGGGGTGATCGTGCGCGGGTCCTCCATCATGAAGGTGATGAGCTGACGCATCAGCCCGTCGTATTCCTTGTCCACCAGTACGTCCTCTTTGGCGACACGCACCGCCGCTTCAATGTCCATGCGCGCGAAGGCATCGAGTGCATCGTGCAGCAGTTGACGCACGTGGTTACCCAGATGGCGCAACGAGACATTCCAGCGTGAACTGTCCTTGTCGCCATCGGCCAGGCGCATCGCGACGATCGCCACGCGTTCCGACTGATCGCCGATGCGCTCCAGATCGGTGATGGTCTTGATCACCGTGACAATCAGGCGCAGGTCGCTGGCGGCAGGCTGACGGCGCGCCAGGATGACGCCGCACTCCTCATCGATGGAGACCTCAAGGGCGTTGACCTTTACATCGTTGTGCACCACCTGCTCGGCCAGGGCAACGTCACTCTTTTCGAGCGCGTTCAGGGCATTCTCCAGCTGCTGCTCCACCAAGCCGCCCATGGTCAGCACGCGGTTGCGCAGGTCTTCCAGTTCGGTGTTGTACTGCTGCGATATGTGTTGTCCGATCGTCTTCTTTTCCATGTTCTCTCTCCGCCTTGCTTGGATGCGCCTTGCTACTGGCGCCCACACGGTAAAACTAATGTCGCGACTCAGCCATAGCGGCCGGTGATGTAGTCTTCGGTCTGCTTCTTGCGCGGATTGGTGAACAGCGCGTTGGTGGCGCCGAACTCTACCAGCTCGCCCATGAACATAAAGGCAGTGTAGTCGGAAACGCGCGCTGCCTGCTGCATGTTGTGCGTCACGATAACGATGGTATAGCGATCCTTCAATTCGTAGATCAGCTCTTCGATCTTGAGCGTCGAAATCGGGTCGAGGGCCGAGGCCGGCTCATCGAGCAGCAGCACCTCCGGCTCGATGGCGATGGCACGCGCGATCACCAGACGCTGCTGCTGGCCACCGGAAAGGCCCAGCGCACTGTCGTGCAGCCGGTCCTTCACCTCGTCCCACAGTGCGGCGCCACGCAACGCCTTTTCCACGATGTCGTCCATGTCGCGGCGCCGGGTACTGCCCTGGATGCGCAACCCATAGGCGACGTTTTCGTAGATCGACTTGGGAAACGGATTGGGTTTCTGGAACACCATGCCGACGCGACGGCGCAATTCGGCCACGTTGACACGCGGCGCGAAGATGTCGTGGCCGTCCAGTTCGATCTTGCCTTCGATGCGCACGCCGTCGACCAGATCGTTCATGCGGTTGAAGCAGCGCAGCAGGGTCGACTTGCCGCAGCCGCTCGGACCGATAAAGGCGGAGACGCGCCGTTTGGGGATCTGCATGTTGACCGTCTTCAGCGCCTGCTTCTGTCCATAGTAGAGGTTGAGATCCTTTACCTGTAGGCAGATCTCCTCCTTGCTCAAATCGAGCTGGCGTTTTTCCCGCGACAGCGCGCCGATATCGATGCCGTGGGTCATGGGTGCATTTTCACTCATTCGGAACTCCCGTAACCATGACACACATGGTTCAGATCAATTAATAGTTTCACGCTCATCAGTGCTCCAGGGCACGGTACCGCTCGCGCAGCCGGTTACGGATAGCGATGGCTGACAGGTTGAGCAGCACGATCACCCCCACCAGCAGCAGCGCCGTGGCATAGACCAGCGGCCGCGCGGCCTCCACGTTGGGGCTCTGGAAGCCGACATCGTGGATATGGAAACCGAGATGCATGAACTTGCGCTCCAGATGGAGGAACGGCGCATTGAGGTCGAGCGGCAAGGAGGGCGCCAGCTTGACCACTCCCACCAGCATCAGTGGCGCCACTTCGCCCGCGGCGCGCGCGATGGCGAGGATGAGGCCGGTCATCATCGCCGGGCTGGCCATCGGCAACACGGTGCGCCATAGCGTCTCCGCCTTGGTGGCACCGAGCGCCAGGCTCCCTTCGCGGATCGATTTTGGAATGCGCGACAACCCCTCTTCGGTGGCGACGATCACCACCGGCACGGTGAGGATCGCCAGGGTCAGCGAGGCCCAGAGAATGCCGCCACTGCCGAAGGTTGGTGATGGCAAGGCCTCGGGATAGAAGAGCCGATCGATATTGCCGCCGAGGAAGTAGACAAAGAAGCCGAGCCCGAACACGCCGTAGACGATGGCCGGCACACCGGCCAGGTTGTTGACCGCGATGCGGATGATGCGCGTCAGTGGCCCCTGCTTGGCATATTCGCGCAGATAGACCGCCGCCACGACCCCGAAGGGGGTGACGAAGATCGACATCAGGATCACCATCAGCACGGTACCGAAGATGGCGGGAAAGATCCCCCCTTCGGTATTGGCCTCGCGCGGTTCATCGCTGAGGAACTCCCAGAGTTTCATCACGTAGAAGCCCATCTTGCTCGGCAGGCTCATGGCGTTGGGGCGATAGGCGCGCACTACCTTCGCCAGCGGTAGCTCCACCTCCTGGCCACCAGCCACCTCCGCCATCAGGCTGTCGCGGCCGCTCGCCTCATGGAGGGCCTCCAGCTCGCCCTGCAAACTGTCATAACGGGCTTGGAGTTGCCGGCGCTCCGCTTCGATGGCGGCCTGTTTCACCGGATTGATGTCGTTATCCAGCTCCATGCGACGCTCTTTCAGGCGCAGTTGCTCGAGCTGGTAGTTGATCGAGCCGATCTCGCCCTTTTCGATGGCGCGGATCTTCCCGTCGAGATCATGGGCGCGCTCAAGACGCTTCTGCAAGTCCTCCCAGGCCGCCTCACCCTCGGCCACGGTGGTGCCATGCTCCTTGACCGCCTTGAGCCTGCCGTAGAAGTTGCCCCACTCACGCCGCTCGAGGGTCATCAGGTTGTCGGGGAAGCCCACCTGCTCCAGGCGCGGCTCCAGCACCCAGCGGAAATCGACCCCGCTGACGTCGCGGTTGCCCACCTTGAGCAACACGCGGCCCATCTCGGTGACCCCTTCCGGTACCTCGACGCCAGCACCGCGCAGACGTTCGGCGGGCACCACTTCATAGTCGACACGTTCGCCGATCAGCTGTTCGAACTGACCTTCCTCACTCTTGTACTGTGCCTGCATGATCGATTTGGGCCAGAAGTGACCCATGCCGCGTACGGCGATGAGCAGCAGCAGACCGGCGACAATAACGATACTGGCGCTCACCGCGGCCGCATTGAGCCATACCCAGGGAGTACCGCCACGAAACCAGCCTTTGAGATTGTGCGTCATGATGATGTCCCGGCTAGAGGCTGCTGTATTTGCGGCGCAGGCGCTGGCGCACCAGCTCGGCCACCGTATTGAAGATGAAAGTGAACATGAACAGCACCAGTGCCGCGAGGAACAGAATGCGATAGTGGCTGCTGCCCACCTCCGACTCGGGCATTTCCACAGCGATGTTGGCCGACAGGGTACGCATCCCCTGGAAGATGGAGAAATCCATCACCGGAGTGTTGCCGGTGGCCATCAACACGATCATGGTTTCGCCGACGGCACGGCCGAGACCGATCATGATCGCGGAGAAGATGCCGGGGCTGGCGGTGAGCAGCACCACGCGTACCAGCGTCTGCCACGGCGTGGCGCCGAGGGCGAGTGAACCGTTGGTGAGATGGCGCGGCACGCTGAAGATGGCGTCTTCGGCGATGGAGAAGATGGGCGGGATCACCGCCACACCCATGGCGATCCCCACCACCAGCGCATTGCGTTGGTCGAAGCCGATGCCCAGTTCATTGACAAGCCACTGGCGCATGTCGCCTGCGAACAGCCAGTGCTCCAGTGGCGAGCTGAGCGCCATCGACAGCCAGCCGATGCCGATCACCACCGGCAACAGCAGTGCCGCCTCCCAGCCATCGGGAATGCGATGACGCAGTGAGGCGGGCAGGTGCTGCCACAGGAAGGCAAACAACACCACCCCGAGCGGCATGAACAGCAGCAGGCTGAAGAAGCCCGGCAGATGCGCCTCGGCCAGCGGCGCCAGCCACAGGCCGGCGAGGAAGCCGAGAATAACGGTGGGCAGCGCCTCCATGATCTCGATGGTGGGTTTGACGATGCGGCGCATGCGCGGCGCCATGAAGTAGGCGGTGAAGATGGCCCCCATGATGGCCAGCGGCACGGCGATCAGCATAGCGTAGAAGGCGGCCTTGAGAGTGCCAAAGGCGAGCGGCGTCAGACTGAACTTTGGTTCGAAATCGCTGCTCGCCGACGATGACTGCCAGACATAGTCGGGTTCACTGTAGCCTTCGTAGTGGACCTTGCCCCACAGCGCCTTCCAGGAGATCTCCGGATGTTCGTTATGCACCTCCCAGAAGTGGAGAGTGCCCGCGGCATCTTCCGCGACAAAATGATCGGCGCG
>DASWUD010000050.1:0-2010 GCA_036401755.1 Gammaproteobacteria bacterium | reverse complement strand
GCGGAGGCAGCAGTGCGCGACATGCTCTCCGGCAACGCCTTCGGCGAGGCAGGTCATCGCGTCGTCATCGAGGAGTTTCTGGAAGGCGAGGAGGCGAGCTTCATCGTCATGGTCGACGGCAAGCACGTGCTGCCGATGGCTACCAGTCAGGACCACAAGCGCGTCGGCGACGGCGACAGCGGCCCCAACACCGGCGGCATGGGCGCCTACTCCCCCGCGCCGGTGGTGACCCCCACGGTACACGAGCGCATCATGCGCGAGGTGATCATGCCTACCGTCGAGGGGATGGCTGCCGAAGGCACCCCCTACACCGGCTTCCTCTACGCCGGGCTGATGATCACCCCCGACGGCGCGCCCAAGGTGATCGAATTCAACTGCCGCTTCGGCGACCCCGAGACGCACCCGATCATGATGCGCCTCAAATCGGACCTGGTGGCGCTGTGCCAGCAGGCCCTCGACGGCCGGCTCGATCAGGCCAACGCCGTGTGGGACAGCCGCGCGGCGGTTGGTGTGGTACTGGCCGCCAGCGGCTACCCGGGCGACTACCGCAAGGGTGATGTGATCAGCGGCCTCGACGGGGCCGACAGTGCAGAGGCCAAACTCTTTCACGCCGGCACCGCCCTCAAGGATGGCCAGGTGGTCACCGCGGGTGGCCGCGTGCTGTGCGCCACCGCCCTGGGCGCCAGTGTCAGCGAGGCGCAGCGGCGTGCCTATGCCCTCGCCGCCAAGGTGCGTTGGGAGGGAATGTTTCATCGTCACGACATCGGCTATCGCGCCATTGCCCGTGAAGAGGGGCCGGGTTGAGTCAACCCACGCCCGCTGATGGATATGATAAGTAATACTTATCGACACGCTGCCAAACATAATTTTTTCAAGACTTTCGCGGGGAAATTCGGCTAGAATCGACCGCTCAAAATTTTTTACCGCCCTCGACGAAGGGCTCGCGCACGGACGCGATAAAAGAATTCATTTTTTCTGGAGTTAATACACTCATGTCTGCCAAGCATCCTGTTATCGCCGTGACCGGCTCCTCGGGCGCCGGTACCACCACCGTCAAGAATGCCTTCGAGCACATCTTCTTCCGCGAGAAGATCAAGCCGCTGGTCATCGAAGGGGACAGCTACCACCGCTATAACCGTGCCGAGATGAAGGTGGAGATGGCCAAGGAGTCGGAGAAGGGCAACAACTTCTTCAGCCATTTCGGCGAAAACGCCAACCACTTCGACCTGCTCGCCGAAAACTTCGAGAAGTACGGCAAGAGCGGCACCTGCAAGCGCCGCTACTACATCCACAGCGACGACGAGGCGGTATTCCACAACAAGCGCCTGGGTGGCACCAGCTACAAGGCCGGTGAGTTCACCCCTTGGGAAGATATCGCAGAGAAGACTGATGTACTCTTCTATGAAGGGCTGCACGGTCTGGTAAAGACCGACAACAATGACGTTGCCCAGCATGTGGACCTGGGCGTCGGTGTGGTGCCCATCGTCAACCTCGAGTGGATCCAGAAGATCCATCGCGACAACAAGGAGCGCGGCTACTCCGCCGAGGTAATCGTCGACACCATCCTGCGCCGCATGCCGGACTACGTGAATTTCCTCACCCCGCAGTTTTCGCGCACCGACATCAACTTCCAGCGCGTTGCCACTGTCGACACCTCCAACCCGTTCATCGCCCGTGACATCCCCACGCCGGACGAGAGCATGGTGGTGATCCGCTTCCGCGAACCGAAGAAGTACGGCGTCGACTTCCCCTACCTACTCAACATGATCGCCAACTCCTTCATGTCGCGCCCCAACACCATCGTGGTGCCGGGCGGCAAGATGGGCTACTCCATGGAGCTGATCCTCGCCCCGATCATTCACGACCTGATCGAGAAGAGCCGCAAGGGTTAAACCCCTCGCCCTCCAGCAAAGCAAAGGCCCGCGCAAGCGGGCCTTTGCGTTTTCGGCCCGGCGCAAAGCCGAGCTTGCTCGCGATGCCCATCGGGGCCTCTCATCTTTGATCTCCGCA
>DASWUD010000049.1:0-4498 GCA_036401755.1 Gammaproteobacteria bacterium | reverse complement strand
GGCACTGCGCACCAGCTTGGTGCACAGCACTCGGCACGCATGGAGAAGGTCTTCATGGGCGTCGCCGGCCTGCGCGTGGTCACGCCGTCCAATCCGCGGCAGGCCTACGGCCTGTTGAAGAGCGCGGTGCGCTGCAACGACCCGGTGTTCATCAACGAGCACGAGCTGATGTACAACATGAAGGGCGAAGTGCCCGACGAGGAGTATTTCCATCCGCTGGAGGGCTCCGAAGTGACGCGCATGGGGCGCGACGTGACACTGTTCGGCTACAACATCTCGGTGCACTGGTGTATGCAGGCGGCGGAGATCCTCGCCAGGGAACACGGCATCGAGGCCGAAGTGATCGACCTCTACGCGCTGTCGCCATTGGATCGCCAGGGCATCCGCGAATCGGTGAGCAAGACCCATCGCGCGGTGATCGTCGAGGAGGCGGAGGCACCCGTCGGTGTCGGCGCCGAAGTGATGGCGATCATCAACGAAGAGTGTTTCTTCGAACTCGACGCCCCGCCGGTGCGCGTCTCGGCGAAGAATGTGCCGATTCCCTTCAACCACACGCTGGAGAAAGCTGCGATTCCCAATGCGAAGGATGTGGTGGGAGCGGTGCTGAAGATGATGGGGAAGTAGTGCGACAGATACTGTAGGAGCAGCGCTTTATACCCGTAGGGTGCTCGTTACAAAGGGCTGATTTAGCAACAGGAGATCCCCTCTCCCCAACCCTCCCCCAGTGGGGAGGGAGCATGACGCAGATTTAGCGGATATGTGAAGCTTCAAGAATGTGATTAGTTAGTCCCTTTCCCCTCCGGTGGAGGGAAGAGAGAGGGGATTAAATATGCTCAACGCCTATTTCAGATCCCCTCTCCCCAGCCCTCTACCCTAAAGGACATAAATCCCGGAGGGATAAGGAGCAAGTGAAGATGGGTTTTAGCGCGTGCAACTAGCGGATGTGTTGCGTGTTTATGAAGTTCATGCAATGTGATTAGTTAGTTCCCTCCCCCTCAGGGGGAGGGACAGGGAGAGGGGATCAAAATGCAAAGGGTTTATTACTCCTCACTCTCTAACCATTCCCAGCGGGAGAGGGTGGCCTGCTGAATACCGCTGTTTAATATAGAAAAAGGTTTCCCATGGCTGAACCCTACCTCATCAAGATGCCGCAACTCTCCGACACCATGACCGAGGGTGTCATCGTCAGTTGGGAGAAGAAGATCGGCGACAGGGTGTCGCGCGGCGAGATCGTCGCCACGGTGGAGACCGACAAGGCGATTATGGATGTGGAGGTGTTTCGCGACGGTTACCTCTCCGGGCCGATGGCGGCGATCGACTCCACCGTGGCAGTGGGCGAGCCGATCGCCTATCTGGTGGAAAATGAATCTGATGTGGTGCGCCACGGCGAAGTGGGGGAGGCGCCCAAGGCGCGCGCCACCGAATTGCCGAAAAAGGTCGAATTGGCACCCGGCCCCGATGTGCACGCGGGCGAGCCGGCCGGCGCCGTGCATGTGATCAAGATGCCACAGCTCTCCGACACCATGACCGAAGGCGTGGTGGTGAGCTGGGAGAAGCAGCCGGGCGACAAGGTGACGCGCGGCGATATCGTCGCCACCGTGGAGACCGACAAGGCGATCATGGATGTGGAGGTGTTTCGCGACGGCTATCTCTCCGGGCCGTTAGCGGCGGTCGACAGCTCGGTGCACGTGGGCGCGCCGCTGGCCTACCTGGTGGAGAAGCCTGAACAGGCAGTGCGCGAAACCGCTGCAGCCCGTCCTGCGGCAAAGGCCGCCCCCGAAGCCGCCGACAGGACCGCACCTGCACCGCAACGCGCAGAGACACCTGTACCCACCGAAGCCGCCGCCCCCGCGCCGCGCCCCACCAACAAAAGCGCCACCCCGCTAGCGCGCAAGCTGGCCGCTTCGCTGCACGTCAATCTCAACAACCTAAAGGGGACGGGCCCGAGCGGCGAGATCACCGCCGACGATGTGCGCCGCGCGCAGCCCATCGAGCGCCCCTCCGAGATCGTCCACCCGGTGCCCACTCATGCGCTGCCCGAGATCCAGGTGCCCGGCCACGGCCGGCCGATGACGGCAATGGAGAAGGCGGTCGCCCACTCCATGACCGCCGCGCTCACCATGCCCACCTTCCACGCCACCCTCAATGCGCGCCCTGAGGCTCTGCTCAACGCGGCGAAGCAGCAGGGCATCTCCGTCACCGTCGCCATCGCCAAGGCGTGCGCCGAAGCGATCGCTCACCACCCCTCGATCAACTGGGCCTACCAGCCGGTCGACAAACTGGTGGAGCGCAGCCACATCGACATCGGCATGGCTGTCACCGCCGAAGGGGGCGGGCTGGTGGTGCCGGTGTTGCGCCATTGCGAGAGCCGCAGCCTTGCGGAGCTCAACGAAAGCTGGAAGGATCTGGTCGAGCGCGCGCGCAAACGCCGCCTCGCACCGGAGGAGTACGCCAACCCCACCTTCATGGTCTCCAACATGGGGATGCTGGGCGTCACCTGGTTCGATGCGATTCCAACGCCGGGCACCGCTGCGATCCTTGCCATCGCCGCCGCCGGTGCAGAAGGAATGCCGCTGACCATCACTGCCGACCATCGTGTAATCAACGGAGCTGAAGTGGCGCTATTTCTCAACACCCTCAAAAACAAGATCGAACAACCGGATGAGTGGATGGGCGCAGGCGGCCCGGCGATTCCCCAAGGCAACTGGGACTACGACGTGGTGGTCATCGGCGGCGGGCCGGGCGGCGAGGATTGCGCACGCGACCTCGCCGGCCACGGCGTGAAGGTCGCCATGATCAATGACGCGCCGTTCCCCGGAGGCGAATGTTTGTGGCGCGGCTGCATTCCTTCGAAGGCATGGCGTGCTGCCGCCGATCGCATGCGCGATCGTGTGCACGATGAGCTGCTCGGTGTCACTGGTACCACCAACCCTTCACTCGATTGGCACAAGCTGGAACAACACCGCCGCTGGGTGCTGGAAGAGCGCGGCAAGATGGCGCTCAACACCGACAAGGGGGTGAAGATCAAGGTGATTCAGGGTTTCGCCTCCTTCGAAAACGATCACACCGTCTTCGTCGACACCTCCGCCAATTGCGACGATCCCTACAAGCGCGGCAGCAATGGCGACTGCTCGCAGGGGGAGCGCATCACCTTCGGCTGCGCGGTGATCGCCACCGGCGCACCGCCCTTCGTGCCACCGTTGCCCGGCGTACAGGAGGGGCTCGCCAACGGCGGCGTACTTACCTCCGACACCATCTGGAATATTCCCACGCTGCCGAAAAAGATCGGCATCGTCGGCGGCGGCGCCATCGGCATGGAGATGGCACAGATCTTCCAGGACTTCGGTACCGAGGTGGTGCTACTGGAACGTCACGAGCGTGTGTTGCGCGAAGTGGAGGCGGAGATCGCCAAGAACCTGATCGAGGTGCTCGAAAAGGATCCCAATCTGCACATCAAGATCAACACCGCCACCAAATCCATTACAGGCACACCTGGTGCGATGGTGCTGGAGTATGAATGTGATGAGGGTGCGTTCAAATTCGAATGTGATTATGTATTGCTCGCCACCGGCAAGCGTCCTGTGCTGGAACCGCTCAAGCTGGAGAAGGCCGGCGTCGCGCACGAACGCAGCATCATCAAGGCCGACGCACGCTGCCGCACCAACGTACCGCACATCTTCGCCGTCGGTGACGTGATCGGCGGCTACATGCTCGCCCACACCGCTGCGCAACAGGGGCGCGTCGCCGCCGCGACGATTCTCGGTGAGGAGATGCAGTACGACGAAGCCAAAGATTGCGGCGTCATCTTCACCCGCCCCGAAGCCGGCTTCGTCGGCCTAACCACGGAGCAGGCCAAGGCGCGCGGTATCGACGCCGTCGAAGTGAAGGTACCGATGAACGTCGACGCCAAGGCGATGATCAACGGCGAAACCCACGGCCTCATCAAGATCGTCGCCGACAAGGCCAGCCACAAAATCCTCGGCGTCCACTTCCTCGCCGACCACACCGACACCCTCATCGGCGAAACCGTCATGATGGTCTCCGCCGGCATGACCCTCGAACAAGTCGCCGCCGCCATCCATCCCCATCCCACCCAGACCGAACTGTTTGGCGAACTGGCGCGGCGCCTGCTGTCGCGGCTGCGGCGCAGCAAGAAGTAGAACACTCCCAAAAAGTAACATCCCCTCCCCCTCCGGGGGAGGGCCAGGGAGAGGGGATCAACAGGATCTCATGTCCCTATTCAGACAAAGCCCCAAGCAGCAACCATCAATAATTTGTACTCAGGGATGCGTTGGTGGTAAAAGAGAACGGAGCCTTCGGAATGGGGCACCGTTTTTTATGAAATTATTCGGGGTCATGGTGGCAATGGATTCAAATGATCCAGCAAGCGCTTCTTTGTGGAGAAAGTTATTGCCAATAAGGGTTCTATTGTTTTACATCCTTTGTGTCATCCTTTGTTTTATTATTTTTGTGCATATCTCAGCCAGATATGAATTAA
>DASWUD010000048.1:0-4898 GCA_036401755.1 Gammaproteobacteria bacterium | reverse complement strand
GATGGCATGCCGCCCATGGTGCAGCTGGCGGCAGGGCTTCTGCCACTCACCCACACCATCGACATCATCCGACCGCTCACTACCGGCGCGCCTATAGAGAATCTCCCGCTCCACCTCGCCGTTCTCGCAGCCTATGGCGTGGTTACCTATCTGCTCGCCCTGCACCTGGTACGCCACCGGCTGCATCGCTAGGGGCAGATGAGAGACGCCTGTCACCGCGTAGATCCCACACAAAGCATGCCAATAACTGACATATAAGAGTTTTCTTACATTCAGATGTTGACAGGTTCTAAAGTCATCAGTATATTAGCAACCACTGATTCATTTGGACGCATAGGAAGAGTGAATCATGTGACTCCTCCATCCTCCTTTGGTGGAATTTTGTAGGCGCGGCACTCCCCCCTTGGCCGCGCCTTTTTTATTTGTGGCGCCGGTAGAATCCGACGAATGGCCTAAGATAGGTTCAATGGCCACTTGATCCTTCGCTGTTTGTTCTATAAGATTCCGCTTCTTTTTTTAGAGCCATCTCTTTGGGAGCTCATGGGATGAAAACGTTTACCGCCACCCCGCAGACCATCAAGCGCGACTGGTACGTGGTCGATGCCGAAGGCAAGACCCTTGGCCGTCTGGCCAGCGAAATCGCCAAGCGCCTGCGTGGCAAGCACAAGGCAGAATACACTCCGCACATGGACACCGGTGACTACATCATCGTCGTCAATGCCGAGAAGATTCACGTCTCTGGCCGCAAGGCCACCGACAAGATGTACCACTGGCACACCGGTTTCATCGGTGGCATCAAGTCCCTCAGCTTCGAAAAGCTGATGGAACGTGCCCCCGAGCGCGCCATCAGCATCGCCGTCAAGGGCATGATGCCGAAGGGTCCGCTGGGCCGCGCTATGTTCAGCAAGCTCAAGGTGTTCGCAGGTCCTGCGCACGACCATACCGCCCAGCAGCCCAAGCCGCTGGAAATTTAAGTTCAAGGTAACGAACGATCATGGCAGAGAAGAATCAGATCAGCACCGGTCGCCGCAAGACGGCCTCCGCGCGCGCCTTCCTGGTGGCCGGCAAGGGCAACATCACCGTCAACCAGCGTACCCTCGACGTCTACTTTGGCCGCGAAACCTCGCGCATGGTAGTGCGTCAGCCCCTTGAAGAGGTTCAGCTCCTCGACAAGTTTGACGTCAAGGTCACCGTCGAAGGCGGCGGTGCCAGCGGCCAGGCCGGCGCCATCCGCCACGCTATCGCCCGCGCCCTGGTGGCCCACGACGAAAGCCTGCGCTCCCCGCTGCGCCGCCGTGGCTTCCTGACCCGCGACGCCCGCGAAGTCGAGCGTAAGAAGGTCGGTCTCCACAAGGCGCGCAAACGTCCGCAATACTCGAAGCGCTAATGGTGCAGATACCGGATGGCTTCGAGCTATCCGGTGCGCCGCAACCGTTTCTTGGGGGATCGTCTAACGGCAGGACTATGGACTCTGACTCCATCAATCTAGGTTCGAATCCTAGTCCCCCAGCCAATAAAAGAGAAAGGGCCCTGAAAAGGGCCCTTTCTCTTTTTTGGGATGTTGTTGCAGAGGAGTTTGGGAGGAGTTTGCGGTCAGGGGTTTTGGGCTCTACGCGGCCTCAAACTCTATTGGGCGTACTCCCTTCAAATCGACCGTCTGCCGCGCTACCCACAGATCATGGCTGTCCTGCATGGCAAGCCAGCTTTCAGGTGAGCGACCTAGTGCCTTGGCCAGACGCAATGCCATTTCCGGGCTGATGCCGCTCTTGCCGGTAATAATCCGATTGATCGTGGAGGGGGCAACTCCCAGATTTTCCGCGAGTGCCCGCACGCTCAAGCCGAATGGCTCCAAGTAGGTTACCTGAATGAACTCGCCGGGGTGTGGTGGGTTATGCATGCTCATCAGTGATAATCCTCGTAATCCAGCACGTAAGCATTCCCATCCTTGAATTCGAAAGTGATGCGCCAGTTTCCGCTCACCCAGATAGACCAGCGCCCAGACTCAGCTCCCTTCAATGGGTGCAGCCGATAACCGGGAATAGCCATATCATCGATAGTGGCGGCGGAGTCGAGCGCAGCCAACTGCATCCTGAGTCGCCCGGCATGCGGTGGCTGGATGCCACTTGCGCTGCCTGTCTCATACAGCCGCTTCAGTCCTTTGTGGCGGAATGACTTGATCATTTGGCGAAGTGTAGCGCGTTGCGTAATACGCAACAAGGGGGGCAAAGCTCCCACTTCAACAGTTACAGGGGCCGCAGGCGGAGGGTTGTGAACGTAAAAAACATGGTTCTCGCTAAGGCGCCAAGATCTCCAAGTAAAAGCCCGTGAAAGAGATCGGGAAAACGACCTCTTGGCGTCTTAGTGTCTTGGCGAGAGTTATTCCAAATGTCTTATGGTTCGGAACATTATTTGTCCCTCAGCCAAAATGAGCCCTTTTGAGGGCCCTTCGTTTTTTATGCGGGTGGTCGATGGGTGGAGCCTGGCTGATTAAGCGGGCCTCACCTCAAAAATTGCCCACATTATGTGGGCTTTGTTGTTTGTGGACGACAGCAAAAGAGCAAAATTGACACGCATCCGGTAGCCAGTGAGCTAAAGGCAGCTCAGCCAAGGCTTCCCCTTATTCATCCCCACTGCTTAATCAGTTTCTCCATATACTTGAATAAATTCCGTTAGTTAGCGCGATTTGTGCGTAAACTGCATTCCCTTTGCGCATTTAAGCCTTTGAAAAATAAGGATGTAGCCTTTTTGCAACAGGTCGCAAATTTGTTGTTTTTTTTGTAAATAGATGTTGCTTTAGCGAAGGTGTGTGGTCTAGAGTTAATTCGACCCTGAAACGAGGTCGCAATTAATTAATTAATTGTCTGTTTCGTCACAACCATTTAGGAGACGATTGTATGAAGAAGAACATGATTGCTCTGGCCGTTGCTGGCGCACTGGTTGCCCCGGTTGCGATGGCTGAAGTTACTGTGTCCGGCGGCCTGCAGGCCGAGTTGGTGCAGATTGGTGGGGATGGTGGACAGCCGAATGGCCTCTATGCAGCAGATGGTTTCGAAGTAAATAGTGAAAATGGCGGCAACTACGGCTTCCTGAAGTTCTCCGCCAGCGAGGACCTGGGTGGTGGTCTGAAGGCGCTGGCCATGTACAACATGAACACCAATGTCGGTGACAGTGACCGCGCTGGCTTTAGCACCCGTGACGCCTATGTCGGCCTCTCCGGCAGCCTGGGTACCGTGCTGGCCGGCTCTCTGAGCACCCCCTACAAGAGCTCCACTGTCAATTATGACCCGTTCCTGATGACCTCCTTCCAGGCGCGCGGCAACTACGGTATGTCCGGCCTGCACAATGGCTACGTCTCCAACGCCCTGGCCTATGCCAACAGCTTCGCCGGTGGCATGGTGAAAGTGGTGGCCGCCCTGGTGCTAGACGAGGCGCAGAAGAATGAAGCCGATGGTGTTACCAAGGCTGACAAGACCGTCGGTCAGCATGCCAAGAGCTTCTCGGTCAACATCGACCCGGTGAAGGGGCTGGATATTGCCATCGCCTACATCGACGCCACCGATTTCGGTAACGCTAATGTCGATGTGCCGGGCACCACTGCCCTGGATGCGACTGCCATCAAGGTCGGTGCCAAGTACTCCGCCAGCGCCTTCGCGGTTGGTGGCCAGGTGGAAATGCTCGACAAGGGGCTGACCAACTCGGGTGACAGCGGCAACGTGGTCTACCTGACCGGTACCTTCAACATCAACGAAGCCAACAGCATCTCCGTGGCTATTGGTTCGATGGACGCCAACGTCAACAGTACCGCGGCTGAAATCGCTGCGGGTACTGACGGCGCGGCCGCCTATACCGCGCTGGGCTTCCAGCACTCCTTCAGCAAGAGCACCAGCATGACGGTGGGCTACCGTGCCAGCGACGACAAGCGCGAAGCTGGTGTCAAGGAGACCGCTATCGGTGCAGGTCTGCGCGTAGGCTTCTAATCCTTCCTCGAAGGTTTAGAGAGAACGGGGCGCTGCGGCGCCCCGTTTTTTTTGCCCAAAATATCGAGAGTCAGGCTCCGTGTTGCTTTTGATTGAAGTAGAGGGATAGTCCCGCCCCCTTGGTATGTTGGGCCGGCTGCCTCGTTATGGACCGTGATGGCGGAAGGTCCAGAGGCGGTTGACGATGAAGGTGAAGAGCAGCAGCAGGGCGGTGGTGACGAGTTGGGCGATGAAGTAGTGGAGGTGGAGCTGTGCGGTGGCCCAGGCCATCAGCGCGCCGGTAACGACGATGCCGCTGCCTGCGACGGTGAGAAATTTGGGCAGCGCCTCCTGGTGGCGTTTTTGGGAGCGGAAGGTGATGCGGTGGTTGAGGTAGTAGTTGATCACGGCACCGAGCAGAAAGCCCGCCACCGCTCCCTGCCAGGGGACGACCCCCAGCCCCTCGACCAGCAGCAATAGCAGCAGATAGTGGGCCGCCGTCCCTACCGAACCGACGCCGGCATAGGTGAGAAACTGAGCGAGCAACGCGCGTAACGTCATGGATGGGGTGGGCGCAGGTCGCGGGCGTAGCCGAGCAGCGCGCCGTCGCGGCGCACCTCTACCATGAGTGGTCCCTGTGGCGGCGGACAGGCGTGGCCGCTGCTGCCAATCTCAAAATCGGCCTTGCCGCTCTCGCCGATCCAGAGCGGCTGCCACTCCTTTTCGATGTAGTAGAGACTCACTTCCGGCGCGCCACAGAAACGGATGCGCCACGGCCGATGCAGTGCCGCCTCTCCTTCACGGGTGCGAAGCTGCTGTTTCAGCTCCGCATAGACCTCGCGTAGTGAGGTACTCCAGTAGTCGAGCTCGAAAAGCCGTTGTGCCCCCGCTACCCCACCCACCGCGCGGTTGTACTCCACATATTCGTAGGGATGGAGGCGT
>DASWUD010000047.1:0-7953 GCA_036401755.1 Gammaproteobacteria bacterium | reverse complement strand
TAACCATCGTTATGCCACGATGGCACAACTCATGGAGGCAGTGCGCTCGTTTATGAATCAAGTCGCGCCATTTCCTGGCAATCATGTATTGGCTGCGTAGATTTATAAGGGGTGGTTATGAATTCGGATCAGTTATTTAGAGCGGTGCCACCTCGTAGCGCGCCACCAGGCGGTGGACCTGGCCGGGGGCGAGCAGGATCACATCCTCGGCGGCGTTGGCGGTTTCGACACAAACCATGCCCAGATAGCCGTCGGGGCCAAAATCCCCCATCTTGTTGGCCTTCTCGATCCACGGATTCCAGACCACGGTGGAGCGGCTACCGCTGCTGCTGATCTTGATGCGGCGCTGCAAAGAGGGATCGCGGATTTCACAGCTGTTGCCGGTGTTGAGGTAGATGCGATCCACCTCCTGACCGATGGTGACTGCGCCAGACTGGTGTTTGCGCTGGCCACCATCCACCTTGTCCAGGTAGTCGCACCCCTCCAGGCCGTGAATGGTGACGGTGCGAACATCTCCCACCTTGAAGTAGGTGTGGAGGGCGTCACCGAGCGTGACAGGCTGGTCGCCCGCATTGGTGGTGACCAGCTCCACCTCCAGCGCTCGGCCGACGGTGATGATGTTGCGTACCGGGGTGCGGTGTGGCCACTGGGCGCGGGTGGCGCTGCTCTCCTCCAGTTCGAATTCGAGGCGCAGGCGGTCCTCGGAGAGGGACTGCACCTGGACGAGGCGCCAGTCCACGGTACGCGCATAGCCATGGCCAGGGAGTTTGGGATCGCTGACATGGGGACCGAACCAGGGCCAGCAGACCGGCACGCCGCCACGAATCGACTTACCGCGGCCAAACTTGGCGAAATCACTCAACCAGATCACGGGGTGCTCGCCCTCGGGGGTAAAGGTCATGACGTGGGCCCCCTGCAGTGCGATGGTGGCCTTGCCGTGGCGCGTAGTTACCTCGGCAAGCAGCAGACCGCCGGCCCCCTCTACGAAGTGCAGCTTGTCCTTGATGGCAAAATCCCGGTTGAGTGTCGCGAGCGAGGTAGCCATGGTCTCTCCTGTGCTGAGCAGATTTGAAACGGGGCAGGCTAATGGAGCTCCGGGTTAATTACAAGGGGAGGGGGGAATTGGACCTCCATTAACCTGTGATAAATCAGCGATATTGCATATAGCGTATTATTACTATTAAATGATTAGAACGAGTCATGGAAGAAAAATAAGATGCGCAGGCTATTGCCCTACATCCTGCTTCTCCTGCTTGCAGGTTGTGTCCAGCAACCGCAACGGGAGGAGCCACCGCCACCGATGCCCCCTGTGAAGGCACAGGAGCCTGCGCCGGAGCCTGTGGTCGCCCCCACAAAAGTAGCCCCCCTACCTCCCCCCGAAGTGGCAATCCTGGTCTCTTCTGATATACCCGCGTACCGCGAGGTCGCCAATGCCATTGCCACCCGGCTCGGTGCCCGCGCCAAAAGCTGGTATCTCAAGGGTTACCGCGAGCTTGATGCCAGGACGCTGGCAGAAATTGACCAATCATCACGTTCCCAGGTAGTGGCGGTGGGACTCGATGCGGCGATTGCCGCCAAAGGACTCGAAGGGCGTCAGGTGATCTTCAGTCAAGTGTTCAATTACTCGGAAAATCACCTGGCCGCGGCGAACTACAAGGGGGTGGCAATGCTTCCCTCCTTCGAAAAAAGCTTCGCCATCTGGAAAAGCATCTCTCCCGCGCTCAAGCAGGTGGCCATCATAACCGGCCCAGGACTGGAAGATTATGTGCGGCTGGCGCGCGCAGCGGCCAAGGCGAAGGGGATAACACTGCTTCACCGTGTGGTTGGTTCCGACAAGGAACTGCTGGTGGTTTCTAAGAGCGTCGCCGACAGTGTGCAAGGCTATTGGATCTGGCCCGACAACCGCGTCTTGAGCGGCATCGTTTTGCGTGAGGTCCTGACCTTCGGCGCACGTCGAGGCAAAGAGGTGGCCGTTTTCAATGATGACCTGTTGGATCTGGGTGGTTTACTCAGCTTTACCACCAACAATCACGACATTGCCGCAAAGGTCATCGAGCGCCTCGAACGTGCTGAACACAAGACACAGATCCCCGGGCCGGTAATTGTGCCACTCGATGAGACGGTCGTTCATATCAATCCGGTTATGGTCAAACGATTTGGCCTCATCGTTCCGGAGCAATACAGGAAGTACCTCAATGCCCGATGATTTATCCCACTTGGGAAAACGCTTCATTGCCGGATTTCTCGACGTGACGGCACGATTGGGCCATCGTCGTACAGAGGAGATGGGCAAGATAGCCGCAAGCGGCGAAAAAATTGCGGCAAAGGGGCCGCGCAGTCTCGCCAATCGTATTTTGCTGCTGCAATTCGTCTGGGCGTTGATTGTCTATGTACTGGTTATTGCCGCAATGTGGTACGCCGCAAATTCAGTGATCGAGTCTAGCTTGCGTAATCAGGCCGAAGGGTGGGTGGTCAAGCTCGACGAGATGGGGATTCCATTTTATGTCTCCAGCTCACCTGACACTTTGAAGGATAGCATCAACGACCTGCGTAATTTTTCTGAGGTGCTTGGTGTGCGTTATCTCGATGCCAGCGGGGAGAACGTGATCGTCGAATATCGCCGGCGCGGTGTCGAGAACGAACACTTCCGGATGATCGATCCTGCACTGATTGAACGTGTCTCGGCCAAAGTGCAGGAGCAGGGAAAATATTTCGAGTTCGAGAGTGGGACAGAGGCTCGGGTGCATGTTGTCGCCCCGTTGCTGGTCAAATCGATCGCCTCTGACGGTTTGCTCAACTTCAGTTTAGACAACACCGTTAGAGAGAAAAAAGAGGTCATCGGGTATATCAGCATCATCCTGGACTATAGCGCGGCCACCCGGCAACTCAATCGCAACCTCTCCTATGCCAGTGCCATCATCGCCATCCTGATGTTTCTTGCTGCAATCGTCGGAAGGGTGATGATCCGCTGGGCCCTGCGCCCACTGTTGCGTCTGCAGGAACCCCTCTCGCGTCTTGCCAACGGCGAAATCGACGTCACGGTCGAAAGTAGCGGCGACCGTGAGATCGTCCAGATCGGGCGCGCCCTCAACACCACCATTGGTGCCTTGCGCGAGCGCGATGAAACCCTGCGGCGCATGGCAAATCATGACTCGCTCACCGGTCTTGTCAATCGCAAGCACTTCATCGAACTGCTTGAAGAGGAGCTGGCGCGAATTGGGGAACAGAAGGTAAGCAGCGCGCTTTTCTTCTTCGACCTGGATCGTTTCAAACATATCAACGACACCTACGGTCACGCCGCAGGCGATCGTCTGCTGGTGCAGATCGCTGATATCTTGCGCAAGCGACTACGCGATGGCGATGTGATAGCTCGCTTTGGGGGTGATGAGTTCGTGGCGCTGGTACGCAATGTCAATCGCAAAAGTGCTCAGGATATTGGCGCAGCGCTCGTAGGTAATATGCAGGATTTCACCTTTTATGAAGGGGTCGATGCCCTCAAGATCCATTTCAGTGTCGGTATCGCCATGATTACCGATGGCCGTGCCACTCCCCATCACTATCTGAAGCAAGCGGATATGGCAGTGCACGAGGCCAAATCCCAGGGACGCAACCGCTACTTTATGTATCAGCCCGATATCTCAAGTCGCGAAGAGGATTACGACAGCGGCTGGTATGAGCGTCTTAAGGAGGCGATAGCAAACGAGCAGTTCCGTTTCTACTTTCAGCCGCTGACGGGATTAAGGGGACAGACGGCACGGATTTACGAGGTCCTGTTGCGCCTGCCCGATGCCCGCCACGGCGTGCTTGTTCCGGGTGGCTTCTTTCCGGCGATGGAGCGTTTTGGCTTGATGCCAGAGCTGGACCGATATGTGGTGTGCAAGGCCTTCGAGATGTTGGAGGAGGTTCACGATGAGGAGATGGTCCTGTCTGTGAACTGTTCGGGTCACATCTTCAATGACGATACCTTCATCACCCTCGTGGAAGAGTTGCTGGCCGGCCACAAAGTAAAGCCACAGCAGATCATCTTCGAGGTGAGCGAGCAGGTGGCGGTGCGTCATCTGGAGCGGTTGCGGCCCGCCGTGCAAAAATTATCGGCCATGGGGCTGCGTTTCGCTATCGACGACTTCGGCGCGGGATTTGCCTCATTCAGCTATCTGAAGCAGTTTCCGGTGCACTGCCTGAAAATCCACGGCGCCCTCATCGAACGTGTTGCGCTCGATCCCGTCGACAAAATCACCATTACCTCGATAGTCTCCATGGCCAAGGAACTTGGTATGGAGACTGTCGCCAAGTTCGTGCCCAACGACGAGACGCTGCTGGTGTTGCGTGAGATTGGCGTCGACTATGCGCAGGGTGATTATCTGGGGGAACCCGAGCCGGGCTTCGACAGGCAGCCACGGCGGCGTTTGAGTGTCGTCAAATAATTCGCAACTCAGAACATAACCTCTTGATCCAGAAAGCCGTGAGTGCGCATGGCTGGCAGCAATACCTCATCGGCATAGATGCAACCCGTTCTCTCCGGATCGATTTGCCGTTGTTTGTCGGCTGCATTTGGCGTGTGCCCCCCTTCAGCGAGCACCCTTGTCAGCAGTTCACCATAACCCGGCTGCCATGCCTGCACGGCATCGAAGCGACGGCGCAGCGCAGCGAGGATCTGCATTCCTGAAAAGTCGAGATCACCAAAGAAATAGGCTTTCATCGTTAGTTCTTTCTGCTTCATCCACCACTCTTCGAATTGACTGCGCCACTCTCCTACCCCGGGGCCGTTATAGTGGAGCAGAGCACCACCTGCCTCGCGAATACGCTCGGCGCTACCGCGGAAACCAGCAGCATAGACCAGGGCGAGGCGTTGCGCCTCGGGAAGGTTGCCCTCGGTGGCGGCGATATAACTCTCCTGATTTTCTATGAACAACACCCCATCGATGTTGGCAGGCAGGTGTACCGCCACCACGATGGCACGCTGGCGGATGGACAGCTTGGGAAAGAGGGCGCGGAGCATCTCCTCGCGCTCGTCGAGCAGCTTGGAATCACCACGAAAAAGGGCGGCGCTCAGCTGGCGCAGCGTGATTGGCGAGCTGAAATGAGCAATACGTGCCAAAGCATCGAGAGTTTCGTGATCGTTGTGGTCAGGGATCACCAGCCGTCGGCGCAGTAGAACCTCGATATCACCGGGAAAGGCGTGGGCATACCGGCAGACCATTTCGCGCCATGTAGCGAGTTCGTTGGTGAGGACAGGCCTTTTCAGCCAGTGGCGTAGCGCTGTTTCTGCTTGAGGTGGGAAGGCGAGCTTGGCGCTGCTCCACGGCGCGTCCAGCAGCGAACGCCTGCCCGGCTTGATATGTAATATGCCGAGCCGCTGCAACGATTCAATCAGCTGCCACTGCTGATCGGCATTCTCATTAAGCCGCTTCAGTGAGGGAAGAAAACGCTCCGCGGAAAGATGGATGTTCTTGGTGCGCGCCTCGCTTGACTGGCTGTCGAAACGATCGACTACCGCGTGGAGCAGGGCGGTGATCTCCGCTTCATCGTCGAGCCAGCGCGGCCGGGCGGGTAGACTCTTCATGACAGGCTAGATCCCTTCCATGAAGTCGAGCTCCGCCTGCTGATAGACGGTGCGGCGGTGATGCTCCCACAACTCGGTGATGCGTTCGTGGTTGCACACCTTTCTATCCACCAGCACGCGGGTGCGCAGCTGGCCGCGCGGGCTGCTCGGCACCTTGGCGAAGGTGAATTCGTTGCTGATCAGGTCCATGACCGGGCCGCACTTGCTGGTGGGCAGGATGACCCCCAGCTGCAGGCCGAGCGACTGGGTGAGGTAGTTGATCACTTCGCGTGAGCGCATCTCGTCCATGTGCATGAACGCCTCGTCCACCAGCACCATGCGCAGATGGTTCTGCCCCTCGGCGAAACGGAACGCCGAGGTGATGGCGGCAGAGCGGATGATGTAGGCGGGGGTCTCCAGCTGGCCGCCGCTGCCGGTGCCATACTCGGACAGCGGGATCGGCGCCTTACCTTCGACTTCTTTATAAATCTCGTAGCGGCGATAGTTGCGGTAATCGGAGAGGCGCTCCAGCTGGCGCAGCGCCTTGTGCTCGTCCTCGTCGAGCAGCAGCGCCATCAGCTCGTCGCGCACCCTGGCGGAGCGGCTGCCGAACTGCGCGTCGAACAGCGAGGTCTCTTCGCCGAGGGTGGGGTTGCGCACCACCTCCTCGAAGAAGCGCGCGTAGTCGCGAAACTCCGGCAGCCATTCGCTGGCGAAGCGGAAGGTCTCGCGGTCGGCGCCAAAGCGATGGTGTTGCAATTCGCGGTTGAGCTGCTCGATCTGTCGCTCCCCCTCCTTGATGGCTTGGTGGATCTGGTGGCAGAGGTGGGTGACGAAGGTGTTGTTGAAGCTCGCCTTGAGCAGCGCCAGTTGGGCATGCTTGTCCACCAGGATGTTGTTGCTGAGCAGATTGTAGACGCGGTCGAGCTCCTGGCGCACGCCGCAGATGCGCTGGAACAGGGTGGTGTCATAATCGCTCTCGAAGCCGCTATAGAAGACGGCATCGCCGGGGCGGCAGTGGCCGTTGTGGCGCAGGATCGACTGCTCCAGTTCGCGCTCGCTCTTGTGCAGGGCGGTAGTGATCTCCTTATGGAGTTCCTGGAACTGTTTGGGGTCGCCCTCGCGAGCCTGCTTGTCGGCGTTGTCGAGTGCCGCCTCGGCATCGAAGTCCGGCCAGATCGATTGCAGATGGTGCAGCTCGTTCTCGCACGCCTCGGCGCGAGTGGCGAAGCTCTCCTGCGCATCGGCCAGCTCTTGCACCGCCTGATCTGCATCGGTGAGACGGCTCGCCACCGCACCGCTTTCGCGGGTGAGCTGTTCGTGCTGCTCGCGCCAGCGTTTCGACTCCTCTTTCAGCTGCGTCAGCCGCTGTTCGATGTCGCGGTGTTCACCCAGGTCGAGGTTGGCGAGCAGCTCTTCGAGGCGCGCCAGTTCACGCCGCACCTCGATCATCGCGGTGACCGTATCGGCATGGCTCAACGGTTCGATGCGATCTACCGCATCGAGCAGCCGCGCGCTCTCCTGCATCTGGTCGTTCGCCTGCTGCCAATCGCGCACCAGCTGTTCCAATTCCTGGCGTTTGGCAGCCAGGGCTCGTTCACGTGCGGCCACACCAAACACCAATTCGCTGTCGGGCAGGTCGCAGCGGAACAGGGTGTAGTTGCCCGAGGCCATGCCGTCGGCGGTGAGTCCGCGCCGGGTATGACGTAAAGCCTCGGCGGAGTCGACGCGCACCACGCTGCCGTAGCTGGCGATGAAATAGTCGCGCGCGAGGGCGTGGCTGAAATCGAGCACGTGGACGACGGAATCGCTGTCGAGGGTGATGCGCGCGGCATCCTCGCTGGCCTTGTGGCCCTGGATGACACGCGCCTTGTTGTCGCGTCCCGGCATGGCGCGCACCAGGCGGATCGCCTCCGCCTCATAATCGGGGTGGACGATGATGCCGAAGCGTGCTCCGCCCAGATATCCTTCGATGGCCGATTGCCAGCGCGGGTCTTTCACCTCGATGTGATCGCACAGCACGCGCGGATCGGCCTTGGGCAACTGCGCACGAATCACTGCCAGCGCCCGCTCCACATGGGGCGGATAGTTCACCTGGCGCGCTTCGAGCCGTTCAATCTCCGCCTGCTTCTGGCGCTGCTGACCGTTGCACTGCTCGTAGCGGCGTGTCCGTTCGCTATGGAGAGCAGCGAGGCGATCGCGCAGGCTCGGTTGCCCGTCGCGCCGCTCACGCCAATGGCTGTGCAATTGGTTGTGCAGCCGCTGTGCGGTGCGCGCCTGATCCAGATAGTGTTCCAGCGCGCCGAGATCGCCGGTGAGATCCTGTTGTAGCAGTTTGTGCAGATCGATATCGCCGCGCCGTCCCTTTTCGAGCACCTCGCGGGTGAGGCTGCGGCTCTCCAGGCCGCCCG
>DASWUD010000046.1:0-7860 GCA_036401755.1 Gammaproteobacteria bacterium | reverse complement strand
CCTTTACGAACCACGGCCCTTTTGCCTGAGCGGTTCCGAGCGTGTTGCGCCTTCGGCGGCAGGTTGCCCTGCTCTCTCCCGCGGTCGTGACGGCTGAGGCGTCACTATACCCGGGCGCGTCGATAAAGGCGAGTCAATCGGTTTCCAATAACCCACTAACATTAACCCAGCGATTCTCCTGCTCCTGACCGCCCGCCTCCCTGTGATATCGTCTGCCCTCCCGAAAACTGGAGTTTCTAAATGGAAGATCACGCCATCCCCTACCTGCGCCAGATCGTGCTGTTCCTGGGCGCTGCCGGGATCCTGGTGCCGTTACTGCACCGTCTGCGTGTCAACCCGGTGCTCGGCTATCTATTGGTAGGGGGCGTGGTTGGCCCGTATGGACTCGGCCTGTTCGTCGATGATCTGGGCTGGCTCGCCTATGCGGTCTTCACCGATCTCAACACGGTGCAGCGGCTGGCAGAGCTGGGGGTAATCTTCCTGATGTTCATGATCGGCCTTGACCTCTCGCTGGATCGCCTCTGGGCGATGCGCCGCTGGGTATTCGGCCTCGGCTCGCTGCAGGTGATCATCACCGCCACGGTGATCGGCCTGATCGCCTGGGGCTTCGGCAACACCCCGGCCGCCTCCATGGTACTCGGCGCCTGCCTGGCGCTCTCCTCCACCGCCATCGTCATGCAGCTGCTCATCGAGCGGCGCCAGCTCGGCACACCGCTCGGCCGCTCCAGTTTTTCCATCCTGCTGATGCAGGACCTGGCGGTGGTGCCCATCCTGTTCCTGGTCGGGGTGCTCGGCACGCAGATGGAGGGAGGCATCGGCACGGCACTGCTGCTGGCAGTGGGCAAGGCGGTGCTGGTGATTGTGGCGATCTATGTGCTGGGCCGGCTGATGCTGCGCCCGCTGCTGCGCATGGTGGCCCACTCACGCAGCAGCGAAATGTTCATGGCGGCGACACTGCTCACCGTGATCGGCGCTTCCGCCATTACCGGCGCCACCGGCCTCTCCATGGCCCTCGGCGCCTTCCTCGCCGGGTTGCTGCTCTCGGAAACCGAGTTTCGCCACGAAATCGAGGTGGACATCGAGCCTTTCAAGGGGCTGTTACTCGGCCTCTTCTTCATGTCGGTGGGGATGGGGATCGACTACCGCGTGGTGGGCGAGCAGCTCTTCTGGCTGGTCGCTTCGGTAATCGGTTTGTTTGTTCTCAAATCGCTCATCACCGCCGCGCTGTGCCGCCTCTTCGGCCTGCCACGCCACACCGCGCTGGAGGCAGGCCTGCTGCTCGGCCAGGGCGGTGAATTCGCCTTTGTGGTGGTAGGACTGGCGATGACTCTCAAGCTGCTCACCCCGGAGATCGGCCAGTTCATGCTCATCGTCACGGGCCTCACCATGGTGGCAACGCCGTTGGTGGCCTACTTCGCCAGCCGTCTCGCGACACTGCTCACGCCGCCATCGATCGCCGAGGCCAAAGAGGGAAGCCTGGTGCAACTCGATGAGCTGGAGGGCCATGTGGTGATCAGTGGTTTCGGCCGCGTCGGCCATATCCTTGGCCGCACCCTCGACGCCGATGCCATTCCCTATGTGGCCCTCGACACCGACGCCGACAGTGTCAGTGCCGCGCGGGAGAAGGGGATGCCGGTCTATTACGGCGATGCCTCACGCCTGGAGATTTTACGCCGCTCCCATACCGCCACCGCGGCCGCACTGGTCATCACCATGGACAACCCGGGGGCGGCCGAACATGTGGTACGCGTGGTCCACAAGGAGTGGCCCCATTTGCCCATCATCGCCCGCGCCCGTGATGCCGCCCATGCCTCGCGCCTGCTGCGCCTCGGCGCGCGTGATGTGATCCTTGAAACCGTCGAGGCGAGTCTGCAACTCTCCGGCCGCGTCCTCGAATTGGTCGGCAACTCCGAAGAGGTGACGCGCCGGCGCATCGATACGCAGCGCGAACTGGAGCTGAGTGCGGTGCGGCGCGAGTGACAATCAGAGCGGAAACTGATAACGGTTATGTGTCTCGCTCAGCCCCTCGAACAGCACGCAACCCGTTGCCTCATCCCAGGCGAAGGGTTGATTGGTGTAAGGGTTGCGCAGCGGTAATTGCGTCAACATCTCTGCCGCTTTTTCGCGGGGCGTGTGCGTAGTGCGCAGTGCGGCGGTGGCGAGCAGAGCACGGCGAGCCCCTTCGAGGTCGGCTACCTTGAGCATATAGCCACCGTAGTTCGGCTTACCTATTTCGTTCAATATCTTGCCAATCGGGTTGTAGAACATGTGCGGGAAACTCAGCTCTTCACCGCCAAACGGTAAGGAAGCGTTCCTCTTTGCTGCAACCGCCGGCAGTTGCGCATAGGGGGTCCGGTACTGCTCCATTACCTCAACAAAGCTGCTAGCCTGCTGATTGAGGGTGGCCTGATGCAAAAATAGTGGCCGCATAAACCAATTCTCCATATGAGCAGAAATAGTCTGCTTATCCTGCATTCCATCCAATACACCAAAACCATCGGATTGGACCTTGCTCAGGATGCTCTCGACGAACTGCCACTCGCCGCTCCAGGTTCGCTCCATGGCGCGCTCGTCATCACTGATGGGCCGTTGCCAGGTGGCGGGTATCGCGATGCGAGAGGGGTGTTTCGTATCGCGGCGCATGATGAGGTTGGTCCAGATGAGGTTATTGCCCATCGCCCGGACGGCGACCATGCTGGTGATCAAACTGTCCGCAGAGTTGAATACATTGCGCCAGAAATGGGCATCCGCTTCGAGCAGGCCGTTACAACGATTCATAGCTTTGTCATCGGCGAGCTGCCAGCAATCGAGCAGCATCAGCTTCTGGCCATTGAGCGCCGGGGAGTAGGAGGGAATAGGACCGTTATAGGTCACCCCACTCTCGCGCCACTCGGGAAATGTGATCAGCGTGCGGTAACGCTCCACCAACAACTGCTCGGGCGGACCGAGAGTAACGGTATCGGCTTTGCTGTCGAGAAACTTCAGACATGACGAACCTATCGTCCGGCACGCCTCGAGCAGATCGAGGAGCGGTTTGGCTGATATCTTGATTGCATCGTTCTGGGGATAGTCGGGATGAGTGTAGCCGGCTGAGTCCTCTTGTGGTGGACGGTTGCGCTCCATGGCGACCATGGCCAAACCCGCTTGCTGTGGATCGTACTGCGCATCAACTCCCATTCCGACCAGGTAGATGAACGCATTGTTTTCATCGGCCACGGCCGGACGTTTGGCGCGCACTTCGGCAAAGCGCTGTGCGGCAGGTGAAGGGGGCTCGTCATGCAGATTGACAACCAGCAACAACAAATAAAGGAGGACGGCGGTCCCCAACAAGCCCCCGACCAACCAAGCAACTATCTTGGCGACAGCTCTTAACATCTTGCCCACTCCCTTGGTCTTCTCTTTGAGTTATCCGATCAACCTCGCGTCATCTTCGGCAGGTCACCGCCGATCCCCATGGCGCGGCGCACCATCATGTGTTTGAGGGGGCCCGATTTGTTGGCGATGGTGAGGCCCACATTGCGTAGCAGACTGAGCGGTTTGCTGTCGTTGCTGAATAGGCGCTTGAAGCCGTCCATCGCGGCCATCACGCCGAGGTTGTCGGCCTTGCGCCAGCGTTCATATTTGCGCAGTACGGCGATATCACCGATATCACGCCGCTGGCGCTTGGCGTCGAGCAGTACTTCGGTGAGGGCGGCCACGTCCGAGACGCCGAGGTTCAAACCCTGGCCGGCGAGGGGATGGATGGCATGGGCAGCGTTGCCGGCCAACACGAGCCGGTCGCTGGTGTAGCTGTTGGCATGCTTGAGAATTAGCGGGAAGCCGCCGCGTGGACCCACCCACTCCATGCGCCCCAGTTTTTCGCCAAACGCTTGCTGTAGCTCGTCGAGGAATTGGCTCTCCTCCATCGCCACCAGCTCGCGGGCACGCTCCGGTGTGGTGCTCCAGACGATGGAGCTCAACCCCTCGGGCATGGGCAGGAAGGCGAGCGGCCCCTCCGGCATGAACCGTTGATAGGCGATGCCGTGGTGGGGCAGTGAGGTCTTGATGGTGGCGACCACCGCGGTCTGTTCGTAAGACCAGCCGGTGGTGGTGATGCCGGCCTGATCGCGCACCCAGGAACGGGCGCCATCGGCGCCGACCAGCAGTTTTCCCGTGAGCATGCGGCCATCATCGAGGGCGAGCGTCACCTTGTCGTGGGCACGGTCCATGCGCTTGGCATCGGCGGGGCAGAAGAGCTGCACGTTGTCGAACTGCGCCATGCGCTCCAGCAGGGCAGCGAGGATCACGCGGTTTTCGATGATGTGGCCGAGATTGGTCTCGCCGAGCTCGGCGGCGTTGAATTCGATCGCACCGCTGCCGGTGGCGTCCCACACCTGCATCCCCTGATACGGCGTGACGCGCCGTTGCACCATCCCCTGCCAGGCGCCGATGTGGCGGAACACATTTTCGGTGGCGCGGGTGATGGCGCTGACACGGATGTCGTACTCATTCTCCGGCCAGTTCGAAGGCGCCAGCGCCGGCTCGATCACTGCTACCTTGAAGGGCGAATTACCCAAGGCACATCCCAGCGTGGCGCCGACCATGCCGCCACCGATGATGATGATGTCGAACTCCATCGCCCCCCTCCTGTTATTTTTCAATCAGTGGTAACTGCCGCGCCAGACGCGGCAGCTTGCCGAGCAGCCCCATCGCCTGGCGGGCAAACAGCTGGCGCGCAGGCGGCAATAGTTCCATCGCCATCAACCCCAGATCGCGCGCCACCACCACTGGAGTAAATTTTGTTGAAAAGCTGCGCGCCAGGGTGTCGGTGAAGAACATGGTGCGGAGATAGTCGGGGCGGCGCCACGCCGCATAATCGTGCAGCGCAGCGAGCGAGCCGATGTCGTCAGCGCGCTGCACGGCATTGGCCAGCACCTCGGCGAGCACCGCCACATCGCGCAGGCCGAGATTGAAACCCTGGCCACCTACCGGATGCATGGCGTGGGCGGCATTGCCGATGAAGGCAAGGCGCTCGCGTACCTGGTCACGCACATATTGCAGCACCAGCGGGTAGGCTCGGCGCGGGCCACATGAGATCACATGACCGGCGCGATAGCCGAGACGCACCTGTAAACGCTCGATGAACGCGGCATCATCCAGCGCCAGGATCGCCTCGACCTCGGCATCGCGTGCGGTCCATACCAGCGACCAGCGCCGTTCGCCGGCGTCGCGCTGGGGATAGCCGAGCGGTGCGGTGTTAGGTAGCAACGCCAGCGGGCCGGAGTCGGTGAAGCGTTCGAAGGCACGGCCGTGGTGTGGCTGATCGGTGATGACGTTGGCGATGATCGCCGTCTGGCCGTAGCCGAGCTTGAAGGTACGCGCCCCCACCAGTTCGCGCACGGTGGAACGGGTGCCGTCCGCCGCCACCACCAGCGCGGCGCGCAGCTCGCCCAGCACGCCGTCACGCTCGATGGTGACGCTGGCACTCTCTGCCTCGATGGCCAGCCCTTTGATCGTCGCCGGGCAGATCACTTCCACATTGGGCAGGGATTTCAGGCGCGCCGCCAGCACGGTGCCGATAACGCCCGCCTCGACCACGTACCCCAACGCCTCAACATGCTCCTGTGCCGCATCGAGACGGGATGCACCGAAGTGGCCGCGATCGGAGACATGGATGTGAGTGATGGGTGAGACACCCTGCACCACCATCGCGTCCCACACACCCATCGCATCAAAAATGCGTTTCGAGCCCTGTGACAGGGCAATAGCGCGTGCGTCGTAGCTGGGCTGCGAGTTCTCCTCCAGTGCCACCGCCTCGACAATGCCGATGCGCAGCTCGAGATCGCGCAGGGCGTGGGCCAGGCTCGCCCCCACCATGCCGCCGCCGATGATCAGAAGGTCGTAGTCCATAGGTTTCAAGGACACCCCTTGTGGGATGGGTGGAGCAAAGCGCAACCCATCATGCTGTAACAACAAGATGGGATACGCTGTGTTCCACCCATCCTACCCTGCACTATCTTTTCATCCACTCTTCGATCTCGTCCGGCTCCTTGATGGCGTCACTGGTAAGCACTTCGTGCCCCTTCTTGGTGACCAGCACATCATCCTCGACCCGGATGCCGATGTTCCACCACTTCTTTGCCACCCCCTTGCAGCCTGCGGGTATATAGAGCCCCGGCTCGATGGTGAGCGCCATCCCCGGTTCGAACACCCGCCACTCCTCACCCACCTTGTACTCGCCCACATCGTGCACATCCATACCTAGCCAGTGGCCGGTGCGGTGCATGTAGAAGCGCCGGTAGGCATCCTCCTTGATCAGCTTCGCCAGCGTTCCCTTGAGCAGGCCGAGTTTGATCAACCCCTGGGTCAGCGCCTTCACCGCGGCCTCATGGGGCTGGTTCCAGTGGTTGCCCGGCCTTACCTGTTCAGTGGCGGCGTAATTGGCATCGAGCACCAGTTCGTAAATGGCACGCTGTGCCGGAGTGAAGCGGCCATTGATGGGAAAGGTGCGGGTGATGTCGGCGGCGTAGTAGTCGAGTTCGCAGCCGGCATCGATGAGCAACAATTCACCATCCCGCAACTCATCGCTGTTTTCGGTGTAGTGGAGAATGCAGCCGTTGGCGCCGCCACCGACGATGGAGGGGTAGGAGGGAGAGCGTGCGCCATGGATGGCAAACTCGTGAAGGATCTCCGCCTCGATCTGATATTCGAATTTGCCGGGGGCGGTGGCGCGCATGGCGCGCAGGTGTGCCTGGGCGGAGATCTGCGCCGCCTGACGCATGGTCTTGATCTCGGCACTGCTTTTGTAGAGGCGCATGTCGTGCAGCAGGTGGTCGAGCGAAACGAATTCACCTGGCGCGTGCACCCCGGCACGCGACTTCTTGCGCAGAATGTTGATCCACTCCATTACCCTGCGGTCAAAGTCGGGGTGACTGCCCATGGCATAGTAGACGCGCTCGCGGTTCTCCAGCAGCCCAGGGAGGATGTCGTCGATATCGTCGATGGGGAAGGCATCGTCGGCACCGTGCAGCATCTGGGCCCCTTCAAGCCCGGCGCGTCGCCCATGCCAGGTCTCCATCTCAGGATCGCGTTCGCGACAAAAGAGGATGTACTCCCCATGGGGTCGGCCCGGCACAAGCACCGCCACCGCCTCCGGCTCGGCAAAGCCGGTCAGGTAGTAGAAGTCGGAGTCGGGGCGGTAGACATGTTCGATGTCACGATTGCGGGTACGCGTCGGCGCCGTCGGGACAATGGCGATGGAGCCGCCGCCCATCTGCTGCATCAGTCGCTTGCGGCGTGCAGAAAATTCGCTCTTGGTCATGGGATGGTGTGCCGCGCTTCAGTGGAGGGTGACGTTGTCCTGGGGAGGCGCCTGGGTCGGGTTGAGCTCTTCGTTGATGAGCAGCACGCCGGTACGCACATATTCGAGCAGCTCGTTGTAGGAGACCTCGTCCTCTTCTCCCCCTGCCAAATCGTAACTGCCGGCACGGGCGATCTCCACCAGGTCGCGCATCACCTCGCCGCTGTCGGCAGGCAGCGCCGCCAGATCCTTCATCCCCCCCTCGCTCATGCCAAGCAGGAACCCCTGGCACCACTCGGCCAGTGCCTCGATACGCTCTTCGAGCGGCTCTTCATCGTCGGGCAGCAACAACTGGAAATCGAGTACCGCATCATCGAGCTGCCGCGCCGTTGTCTCGTAGAGGCTCGCCAGCATGGCAACGGAGTCGCGCACCAGCAGATCGCTGTTATCCACTTCAGGGAAAAGACGCTGCAACCATTGTGTCTTCTCCATCCGGCCTGCCGCGCAGAGCAGTCCGGCCATGGCGCCGTGGCATTCGGCGGCGCCCTTGTCACTATCGAACCGCTCCAGCGCAGCGCCGA
>DASWUD010000045.1:0-5628 GCA_036401755.1 Gammaproteobacteria bacterium | reverse complement strand
CTTCAAGGTGAATCCCGAAACCGGCGAGCGCCAGGTGATCACCTCGATGAACGACAAGTGCGCCTCCGGCACCGGCGCGACCATCGACAAGTGTGTGATCAAGGTGGGCCTCAACGCCGAACAGCTCAGCGCCCTCGAAGTCGATCCGCAGCGGCTGCACCATGTGGCCGCCAAGTGCGGCGTCTTTGCCGAAACCGACATCGTCAACCTGATCAAGTCGGGCGTTCCCGCCGGTGAGGTGATGAACTCCCTGGCCGACGCCATCGTGATGCAGAACCTTTCGGTGCTCACGCGTGGCAACACCCTGATGCCCAAGGTGCTGCTGCTCGGCGGCCCCAACACCTATCTGCGTTTCCTGCAGCAGGCGTGGCGCCTGCGCATCCCGCAGACCTGGGCCGAGCGTGGCTACACCATGCCCGCGCTGCCTCCCGAGGAGCTGGTGCTGGTGCCCGACAACAGCCAATACTACGCCGCGTACGGCGCGGTGGTCTTCGGCACTCAGGATGCGGGAGAAGCGGTGGAGTATCGCGGCATCGAAGCGCTGCGCACCTTCATCCAGCGCGGTCGCCAGGCGACTGTCGCCGTCGATGCCGGCAAGCCGCTGGTCGCCTCACACGAAGAGTTGGCAGCATTCCGCAAGGAGTACGCCATCCCCCCCTTCACGCCGGCACGCTTCGAACCCGGCACGGTGGTGCGCGGCTACATCGGCCTCGATGGCGGTTCCACCAGCTCCAAGGCGGTGCTCATCGACGAGCAGGGCGAGCTCCTGAAGAAGGAGTACCGCCTCTCGCAGGGTAATCCCATCCAGGACACCAAGGAGATCCTCGCCAGCATCAAGCGTTACGTCACCGAGCAGGGGGCGACCCTCGAGGTGCTCGGCTTCGGAGCCACCGGTTACGCCGCCGACGTGCTGGAGAAGGCGGTGCGGGTCGACGCCAACATCGTCGAGACCGTGGCGCACATGATGAGCGCGCAGAAATATTGCGGCACCGATATCGACGTCATCTGCGATATCGGTGGCCAGGACATCAAGGTACTGTTCCTGCAGCACGGCCAGGTGAAGTCATTCCGCCTCTCCAACCAGTGCTCTGCCGGCAACGGTATGCTGCTGCAGGCGATGGCGGCACAGTTTGGTGTCGACGTGAAGGACTACGCCGAGGTCGCCTTCAAGGCCGGCCTCTCGCCGCGCTTCAGCTACGGCTGCGCGGTATTTCTCGACACCGATCGGGTCAACTTCCAGAAGGAGGGCTTCTCCAAGGAGGAGCTGTTCGCCGGTCTCGCCCAGGTGCTGCCGAAAAACGTCTGGCAGTATGTGGTACAGATCCCGCGCATGGCCGAGTTGGGACGCAAATATGTACTGCAAGGCGGCACCCAGTACAACCTCGCCGCGGTCAAGGCCCAGGTGGACTATATCCACGAGCGCGTGCCCGATGCCGAGGTGCGCGTCCATCCCCACACCGGCGAAGCGGGTGCCATCGGCGCGGCGCTGGAGGCGAAACGTGTGGTGGAACGGCGCGGTCACTCCACCTTCATCGGTCTCGATGAGGCGATCGACCTCCACTACACCGCGCGCACCGACGAATCAACCCGCTGCACCTTCTGCGACAACCTCTGTTCGCGCACCTTCATCGATACCCGGTTGCCCAACGGTGAGACAAGCCGCTACATCGCCGGCTTCTCCTGCGAAAAGGGCACCGTGGAGTCACAGGAGGCGGTAGTCGAACTGGGCAGGGAGCGCAAGCGCCTCAAGAGCGTCTACCCCAATCTGGTCGATTACGAGGCCAATCTGCTGTTTCGTCACTTCTACAAATCGGCACCGCTGCCCGCGGACGACACCCCGCATATCAGTGAGGAGGTGCGCCCCGCCTGGTTTGGTCTGGCGCTGCGCCGCAAGGTGATCGAGCACGGCTTTCGCCGCAGCGACGAGGTTGCCGCGGCGCGGCGCGCCAAGCTGCGCGTCGGTATCCCGCGTTGTCTCAATGCCTACAGCCTCGCTCCCTTCCTGCGCACCTATCTGGAGGTGCTGGGTCTCGATCGGCGCAACATCCTCTTCTCCGACCAGACCTCCGAGGAGTTGTTCCACGAGGGCGGCAAGTACGGTTCGGTCGATCCCTGCTATCCAGCCAAGGTGTCGCTGGCCCACGTCTACAACCTGCTCCACCCCAAGGGCAATCGCCAACCGCTGAACTACATCTGGTTCCCCTCGGTGACCGACATCGGCGGCTTCGTCAGCCACACCATGGGTGACAAAAGCTGTCCGGTGGTGGCCGGCACGCCGATGGTGGCACGCGCCGCCTTCACCAAGGAGAAGGATTTCTTCTCCGAGGCCGGCTGCGAGTACCTGGCCGATGCCCTCGACTTCACCCACAACGCACTGCTCAAAGCGCAACTCTTTGCCTTGTGGGGGGAACGCCTCGGCATCAGCCGTGACGAAAGCGACTTTGCCTGCGAGCAGGGGCTGGAGGCGCAGTTGCGCGCCGATGAAGAGTTGCAGGAGCGTGGCCTGGAAGTTCTTAACCAGGCGGAGCGCGACAACGGTGTGGTACTGCTGATGGTCGGTCGTCCCTACCATAATGACCCGGGGCTCAACCACGAGATCCTTGAGGAGTTTCAGACCCTCGGCTACCCGGTGCTCTCCATCCGCGCCATCCCCAAGGACCCGAGCTATCTGCAGCGCTTCTTCGCCGAGGATCTGGCGTCCGGGGCAATCGAGGATGTGTTCGATATCCGCGACGTCTGGCCCGAGAACTACTCGGTGAACAGCGCGCAGAAGGTGTGGGCCACTAAATTCGCCGCGCGCCATCCCAACGTAGCGGTGATCGACCTCTCCAGTTTCAAGTGTGGCCACGATGCACCCACCTACGGCATCATCGACAAGATCATCGCCACCAGCAAAACCCCCTATCTGGCGATGCACGATCTCGACGCCAACAAACCAAGCGGCTCGATCAAGATCCGCGTCAAGACCTTCGCCTACTCCCTGGAGCTCTACCGCGAACAGCTGCAGGACGAGGCAGCGCAACGCAGCGAACTGGAACTTGCCGTGGCGGCCAAGCGTTACGAACTGGTGGAGCAGCGCCTGGCCGAGTTGGCACAGCAGCATCGCGCCGAGGATGCCGTCAGCTGGAAATCGCTGGAAAGCGCCTATCGCACCTACCTGGAGAAGGGGCATGGCCAGGTGGTGCCGCTGCGCGAGAGTAACCATCCGGCAAGTGCGACGGCATCAGAAGAGACCGAGAGCGCCGCTAACGACAACGCACAATAGAGGAATGACGATGCCACAGGCACAAATGAAGCAGCTCTTGGGCTTCGATGAGATTGAAACCCAGCTGCGGGAGTTCGAGGCCGCCGAGCGCCGCCGTCTTGGCCTCGACGAACCGGTCCAGTGGCGTGAAGGAGAGACTGCGCCTTTCCTCGGCTCACAGCGCCCCCACACCACGGTGCTGTTCGGTGGCCTGACCATAATGCAGGACCGCCTCATCGAGGCGGCATTGGGCCACCTCGGTTACCGTGTCGAGGCACTCGAGTGTGCTGATAACAATGCCCTGCAGCTCGGCAAAGAGTTTGGCAATCGTGCCCAGTGCAACCCCACCTACTACACCGTCGGCAACCTGATCAAATACCTCAACCGCCTGCGCGATGAGCAGGGACTGACAGCGCAGCAGATCGTCGAGCGCTACGTCTTCATCACCGCCGGTGGCTGCGGCCCCTGCCGCTTCGGCATGTATTCCACCGAGTACCGCAAGGCGCTGCGCGATGCCGGATATGATGGCTTTCGCGTCATGCTGTTCCAACAGAGCACCGACCTCAAACAGGGGTGCGAAGAGGCGGGATTAGCCCTGACCCCCAAATTCTTCATCAATGTGATCAAGGCGGTGATGGCCGGGGATGTGCTCAACCTTATCGGCTATCGCATGCGACCCTACGAGGTGGTGCCACATTGCGTCGACCAGGCACTCGACGAATGTCGCCAGCTCGTCTCTAAAGCCCTTGCCGGTGGTACCAGTGTGATAGCCGCTCTGCGGCGCTGTCGTGCGCGGCTCGCCAAGGTAGAACTCGACCGTCTGCAGGCCAAGCCCAAGGTGGCGGTGATTGGCGAGTTCTGGGCGATGACCACCGAGGGTGACGGCAACTACCGGCTGCAGCGCTTCCTCGAAAAGGAGGGGGCCGAGGTGGAGGTGCAACCCATCACCAACTGGCTGCTCTACAGCCTGTGGGAGGTCATCTACGACAACCGCCGCCAAATGCACCTCAGCCGTGAGCACGACCTGCTTAAAACCGAGCGCAAACGCAGTCGCCTCAACTTCGCCCCCATCGGCAAGGAGCTGAAGATCCGCCTGCTGCGCAAGATAGTGACTTTCAGCTTTAACCGCTTTGCCAAAGCGGTGGGGCTCAACGACTACCATCTCACCGATCAGGATGACCTGGCGAAAAAGAGTCACAGCTATTATCTCAACGAACTGCGCGGCGGCGAAGGCCACATGGAGGTGGGCAAGCTCATCCAGGCCTTCGAAAAACGCAAGGCGCACCTGGTGCTCAGCGTAAAACCGTTCGGCTGCATGCCCTCCTCGGCAGTCTCAGATGGTGTGCAGTCGCTGGTCACCGCCCGCTATCCACAGGCCAACTTCCTCCCCATCGAAACCTCCGGCGATGGCGCCGTCAACATCTACAGCCGTGTGCAAATGGCCCTGTTCAAGGTGCGCCAAAAGGCGCGCGAAGAGCTGGAGCAGGCCCTCGCCGAACGCGGCCTCACTCTAGAAGCGGCACGGCAGCGCCTGCAACAAAAAGGCAGCACCATCCGCTATCCCAAGCATCGTCAGGCGTGCACCGCAGCGAATGCGGTGTATGAGCAGGGCTAGCCAGCAATGTAGCTGGCTCTGGTTCCATTTGAACAACACAAGAACCTGCAATATGCAGAGGGGCGCTGACCACGGTGCCGAAACCGGACGGACCATGGCGGTCGGCCTAGGATGAGCTATAAGAGAGCCTCTGCGGGATACCTTAGCAGGTAATATCTATACGCCGCTCTGAAAGATGCCTAAGCTGCATTTTCAGCAGAGGGAGAGCATTCAAAATGCTTGAAAGAATGGCGGAACGCAGGCTCATACACCTATCACCCCTCTTGCATCGAGGAGCCCCCGGCCTCGCAGAGGTGAGCAATAGTGGGGCCGTAAGTAGTGCTGATCCATTCCCAGAACAGAGAAATGAGGGGAGTGCGGCATCTGACTACAATACCCCCCCAAAAAAAATGCCAGTCAGAAGATGACTGGCATTTTTTGATCCCAGGTGTTTCTTAAATGGTCAAACTCCGTCGCCTTCTGCCCAGATAAATGCCAGCCATTGCCAACACGAGCAATGGATTAAAGAGGCCACCACCACTCGATTCACTCTGCGCAGGCGGATTGGCGGACAACAAGTCATTGAGCTCCTCAAGGCCGGTGGTTTGTTGGTCCTGATTAGCAGTGGCGGCAGGCAGTGCAGTAGTGAGTGCGGTAAATGCTGCGGACACACCAGCATTGCTGGCAGCACCTGCAGCCTTGAAGGTGGCGGTACCACCCGCAGGCAAGGTGGTCCTATAGCCAAAGTGGGTACCTTCGTCCAGTAACGCTCCCTCACCATCATACGGAT
>DASWUD010000044.1:0-4540 GCA_036401755.1 Gammaproteobacteria bacterium | reverse complement strand
GAACCCTGCGAAGCAGTTGACCAGCCCGACGGGTATTTCGTCGTGCCAGGCGATGACGCCCAGATAATCACTGCGCTGCAGCAGCTGTGGTATCAGTGAGCGTCGCACGTTATCGGGGAGCGCCTCACCGCCGCCCATCGGATCGCGCGCGTAGCCATCGAGCAGCGCCAATAGTGCAGCACCATCGCGGGGATCGTGCAGGTCAATCGTGCGAATCAGCTCGACCATGTGAATGGGATCGGCCAGAGCGACTGTTTGTCGCGATCGAAGTTGTGCCACAGCTCTGCATAGGTCGCCCCCAACAGCGGATGACGCGCATTGGGTGCGATCTCGGCTAAAGGCCAGAGTACGAAGGCGTGTTTGGTGATCTCGTCGCGCGGCAGCTGCAGCTTGCCCTCGCCGAGTACGGTATTGCCGTAGAGCAGCAAGTCGATATCGAGGGTGCGCGAGGAGAAGCGCGGCCCTTCACGGCGGCGGCCATGGCGATCCTCGATAGCGTGCAGTTCAGCCACCACCGCCTGCAACGGCGCATCGCTGTCGAAGCCGACCACCATGTTGTAGAAAGGGTCCCCGGCGAAACCCACCGCCTCGCTTTCGTAGACCGAGGAGAGGGTCAGCTCGCCGAAGCAGCGGCGCAACTCGGCCACCCCGGCGCGCAGATTGGTCTCGCGATTGATATTGGTGCCGATGCTGACGTAGATACGCGTCATTGGGGGCGCTGCCCCCTCTCGATGATGATCCCCACATCGCCGGCGTAACGCACCGCCCCCTTCTTGTTGAGGCGCACCCGTACCCAGGGGACGTTGAACTCGCTGAGGATGATGTGGGCCACCTGTTCGGCCAGGGTCTCCACCAACTGGAACTGACTCTCGCCGACGAAGCTGATAAGGCGCTTGGCGACCGCCTTGTAGTCGAGGGTATCCGCAATGCTGTCGCTGGCAGCGGCCTTGCGGATATCGGTGGCCATCTCCAGGTCAAAACTCACCGTCTGGGTAATGCGGCGTTCCCAATCGTAGATGCCGATGACGGTGTCGATTCTGAGGTCGTTGAGATAGATGATGTCCATGAGCGGTTCCGGGTTGGAGGCGCGGTCACTATAACGGCTTGCACAGGTCACTGCCAGCCGACCGCCCCCTCGAACATAGCGCGCCCACCCCGTATAATCGCGCCACCTCAACTCAATGGCATACCGCCGGAACATCCATGACCCTGATCGACATTGCACTGGTGCTGGGCGCCTACCTGCTCGGCTCGCTCTCCACCGCCATCATTCTCTGCCGCCTGATGGGACTGCCCGACCCTCGCACCCAGGGCTCCGGCAATCCCGGCGCCACCAACGTGCTGCGCTTTGGCGGCAAGAAGCTTGCGGCCTTCACCCTGCTTGGCGACATGCTGAAGGGGCTGCTCCCGGTGGTGGTGGCGCGCTTTATTACCAGCGATGCTACGGTGCTGGCGCTGGTGGCGATGGCCGCCTTCCTCGGCCACCTCTATCCAGTCTTCTTTGGCTTTCGCGGCGGCAAGGGGGTGGCGACGGCGCTGGGGGTACTGCTTGGCCTCTCCTGGCCGGTGGGGGTGGCGGTGCTGCTCACCTGGGTAGCGATGGCGCTGCTGTTTCGCATCTCCTCCCTGTCGGCACTTACCGCAGCAGCGCTGAGCCCGCTCTATGGTTGGTGGCTCACCGGCATTCCGGCCTACATCGTCATGATGGCGGTGATGGCAACACTGCTGCTGTGGCGTCATCGCAGTAACATCCAGCGACTGCTGGCCGGGGAGGAGAAACGCATCGGCAAGAAGTGAGAACTTCGTTGTTGCTTTTCTGCTCTCCGAGTAGTAGTGATACCCACGTACACGGCGCACCCTGCCGCCAAATCATACTAACAAGCAAAGGATCGTCACCATGGATACCCGCCTGACAAGAATCAGTGGTCTTCTCCTCGCCAGTGCCATCGTTATAACCGGCTGCGATAGCAGTAGCAGCAGCTCTTCCGATACACCGCCGCCTGCCAACTCCACGCCGGTCACCATCACCTCGACCAATGCCACCACCATTGCCCGCTCGGTACTCGCGGGCGACTCGGCTACAGCGTATACAGGCGCGAACCCCTATGCCAGCAAAGCTGGCCTCCCCAGCGGCAACCAGGATGCGACCTATCAGCGCATCTTCGACCTGGCACTTGCCTACACGCGCCTGGCACTCGATGCGGACTCCTCGGCGGCCACCTCGGCCAGGACCGTCACCACTAACACGCTCAACTGTGATGTGAGCGGCACCATGACACTATCATCTAATGATACCAACGTCATTGGTGTTGACGATGCGGGTGACTCTTTCACGCTCACCTTTAATCAGTGTGCTGACACAACTTCCGTTACCAATGGTTCGTATACCTTTACCCTGAACGACAAGACCGGAGACCCCAGCCTCTACCCCAGCTCTAACTGGAGTGTCGGGGTGAGCTTTGGCATGAATCTGTCTAGCACCTATACTTTTGCCGATGGATCTTCTGACACCACCACTATCAAAGGTGGTGCCACCCTAACCGACAGCTATGACCCAAAAAGTACCGTCACCAGCGGCAGCATGCAGGGTAACAGCATCAAGAGCTCTTGGACGTGGAATAGCAGCGACGGCAGCAAGGAAACCGGCACCATTGAAATGGCCAACTTCAATTTTGCCAACACCCAGAATGCCTCGAATAGCAGCTACACCACCGACATCGACTTCACGTTACGTGCCAGCAACATTGACGGTCTTGGCCACAATGGCAGTGTTACCGTGAACACCAATCCGATCTTCCGTGGTTTGATCGACGCTGCCACCGGCAATGCCAACCCGCCCACTGAAGGCACCATGGTGATCACCGGCGGGGAAGGCAGTACCCTCACGCTGGTGGCCAACAGTGATGGGTCTACGGTGACCCTCACCGTCAATAATGAGCCTGCGCAGACCTACACCTGGGCCGCGCTTGGCGGTTGGTAGTTAAAGCCGTTAGTTAAAACAAGGCAAAGGGCGCGGTTTTCGCGCCCTTTCTTTTTTTCAGGGAGAGACCAGTTCGGTCATCGGCCAGGTAGTAAAGGGGGAGCGGCTCGTACTGGCCGGCAGTGAGGCGTAGCCATCCCACGATCGGGTTGTTGCATTTCTACTGCCCAAATAGCGATTATGTGACGAGACACAACGTGCCGCCAAATAATACTAACAATTAAAGGATCGTAACTATGGACACCCGCCTTGCTAGCATTAGTGGTCTTCTCCTCACCAGCGCCATCCTGCTCGCTGGCTGTAATGACAATAACAGCAGCTCTTCCGATACACCGCCGCCGGCCAACTCCACGCCGGTCACCATCACCTCAGCCAATGCCACCGCGATTGCCCGCGCGGCAATCTCGAGACACTCTGGCGCCGAAGGAATTCCAGAGGCGTATCCCTTCGCCAAGCCAAGCACCGCCACCACCGCTCGCCAAGCCCCCACCTATCAGCGCATCTATGACATGGCGCTGAAAAGTGCGCTCGATGCGCTCGCCTTCGACTACGCGACGCCCACTTCGGCGCGCACCATCGCCACCAACGATGAGCCCTGCGGCACGAGCGGTACGATTACCTATGCAAGGAATGATGCCGACAACGACGGTACAGCTAGCGCAGGTGACACCTACACCGTCACCTACAATCAGTGTGCAGAAACCAACACCTATGGCAGCTTCACGGATACCTTTATCATCAATGGCTCAAATGTCTTTACTCTGCAAAGCTTACAAGGTGACCCCAACGTGCCCAACACCAGTTGGAGTTTCACCATCAGCGTTAACGTCAATTGGACCACCAGCTATCAAGTAAACGATGGCTCTTTCGGTACCGATAGCATGAAAGGCAGCGCCACACTGGCAGCCAGCTACAACCCTCTCACCACCCTCTCCAACGGCAGTATGAGCGGCAGCAGCCTGAAAGATTCCTCGAACCATACTTTGAGTGATGGCAGCGTCAATAAAGACTCGTCGGAAATGGCCAACTTCAACTTTGTCCACACCGAGAATGCTTCGAATAGCGTGTACACGACCGACATCGATTTCACGCTGCGTGACTCGGCTATCGGCGGCAGCGTCGTTGTTAACACCGATCCGGTCTTCAGTGGTTTGATCGTCGCCGCCACCGGCAATGCCAACCCGCCCAGCAGCGGCACCATGGTCATCACCGGCGCGGAAGGCAGTACCCTCACGCTGGTCGCCAACGGCGATGGGACAGTGACCCTCACCGTCAACAGTGAGCCTCCCCAGACCTATGGCTGGTCCGAACTCGGCGGTTGGTAACAACGGAAGGTTAGTGAAGACCAGGAAAGGGCGCACTTTCCGCGCCCTTTCTCTTTTTCAGGGAGAGAGCAGTTCGGTCATCGGCCAGCGCGGACGGGCGGTGAAGGAGAGCGGCTCGTGCTGGCCGGCGCTGAGGCGCAGCCAGCCCACGTAGGCGATCATCGCGGCGTTGTCGGTGCAGAACTCGGGGCGCGGGTAGAACACTGCCCCTCCCACCTCGGCCGCCAGCTCTTGC
>DASWUD010000043.1:0-5711 GCA_036401755.1 Gammaproteobacteria bacterium | reverse complement strand
TGACGCTGGTATCCCACTTGAATGGTGTGGTCGACATGTACTGCTTGCCGATCGGTGCAAAGTCACCGTCCCACAACCCCTTGGTCTTGCTATCAGTAACCACGAAGCGGGCTGTGCCGTTGGCGATGGTGGTGGTGTCGCAGGTGAAACCGGTCGCGCAGTTGTAGGTGCTAAAGGCGCCGCCCGGCGGTTGCGTGAGGTCGCCCAAGTTGTAGAAGACCTTGGCGCCGGGGCGGTCGGTGTTGAAGTCGGCTCCGCCGTTGAAGCCGTTGTAGACCCCCTGGCCGGTCAGATAGCGGAACAGCTCGAAGTAGATCTCCTTGTTCTGGTTTTCGTGGGAGAAACCACCCTGCGGTGAGGGGAGGAGATCAAGCTTGGCGAACAACGCTTTTTTGGTGGCCTGGCTGGCGAGACTGAGCTCTGCAGCTAGCTGGGCCGGGGTTGCCGTCTTGGCATTGAAGGTCGTCGAGGGTTTTTCGACGGGGGTGAACCCTTGCAGAATGTAGCCCCCCTGGCTGCAGCGTTTGGCATCGTCATCACTGAGAGGGCCGCCGCTGCAGTTGCCGTTGTCGTGGGCCATCAGCAGGCCGATCTTGAGGCCACCCAGGCCGGCCAACACCCGCTTCAGGGCGGTGCGGGTTATCTCGAACTGGTCGATTTTTCCGTCGTCCAGGTCATTGGCCGCCATGTAGGTTCTAAGCGGCGCGATTTGGGAGCATTCCGTGTCGAGGTTGTCTGCGGTAATTACCGGTTGGACAGTAGCATTCGGATCAGGGCAGACCTGCGACGCCAGGTTTGGCGTGTATTCGATATAGAACATGACCAGCGGTGCGGTCGTCTGGTTGCTGTTGGTATCGAAATAGATCTCGGTATCGTCGCCATAGCTGGCTGTGCTGGCGACAAGGCTTAATGCCAGCAGCAGGGCGGAAAAGTAGTGCCGGGAGTTTTTCAGCATGATGGTATCCTCGTAAATCGTGTTACCGGCAAGGGTTAGTAGGCTTCCATGACCACGCCTTCGACGGTGACAGAGCGTCCGCCGCGCTGGGCTGTGGCATCGTAGACGTTGTTGAGCGTGAAGAAGGAACAGCTCGAGCCGTTGGGGGTGGCCCGCTCGCCGGTGGCGATGAAGGCGGGGCAGGTGCCGCTGTCGAGCTGGGTGAGCTGGGTGAAATTGTTGGGGCCCACCCCAGTCCCGGCGGGCAACGCCTGGCTGCTGGTGCAGTTATTGCCGTCGATGGTGGCATCGGGGGTATAACCAAAGCCGATGCAGGTGGTTGCACCCTTCACGGTGACCACGATATCGGCGTTCTTGATGACGGCGTCGGAGGCGGATTGGGTGGAGTCGAGGCCGATGCGGTGCTCCTGTTCGTTGCTGGCCATATACAGCTCCATGGTACTCGTACGCATCGCGGTGATGCTGAGCAACGTCAGGATCACTAAAAAGATCAAGGCAACGAAAAGTGCCATTCCCTGTTGTCTCGGGATGGAGGCGATAGATATGGCTCTAATCATGGCGGTGGAGCCTCTGTTCAGGTTAATTGATGCTGCCACGATTTTTCACTTGTGGGCGCAGATTCTTCAGCGCGACGGTGATGGAGTAGACGTGGCGGTGGAACTGGTCGGGGAAGGGCCCAAGAGTGGGCATCGAGCCAAGGGTATAGCGTTTTTGATCCAAATAAGTCGGGTCTGGATCAGGGGTGGTGGTGCGCGCCAGGATATATAGCGTGGCAGAGACTGCGTCGTTCAACGCCGTGTCTCCAGGAATTGTGAAGGGATCGGCGTTCGCAGCGGGAACATAGTAGTAGTCCGGGGTGCCGTTGTAGTCGGTGTCGATACCAAACTCCACATGGAATGCCTCGATCCCCTCGGCGAGTGATTCGGCGCGCATTGTGGGCGTGGCCCCGCTGTAATCCAGAATCTCACGGTAGAGCACATCGTTTTGATCGATGTAGTAGAGGCGTGGCTGATACTCCCAATACGCCCCATTGCTGATCACCGGGGCATTGGGCTGTGTCAGCAAGTTGGCATTGCTGCCATTGGCATAGATATAGAGGGTGCCACCGACTTGTGTTGTGCTGGGATCACCCGCTGTACGCTTGATCAACAGGATGTTGCCAAGGCTCTTTGGTGCAGGGCCAGTGATGCAGCTACCGTACATGGAAGCATTGCTGATTTGATAGCCGTAGCTGAGGACCAGCTTGGCTAGACTGAAGTTGTAGAGCCCAGCCCTGCCACTGGCAGTAGTCGGGCCACAATCGACTGCAGGCGTGGTAACGGGGACGGCATCCACATTGACGGAGGAGATATCGGCGACATTGCCGAGAAAGCCGGCATGGCGCAGGTCCTGGCTGATAAGCTCCAGTGCAAAACGGGCATTTTCCTGCATTTTGGCCGTATTGTCGTTCTGCGAATAGTTCCGGCCTGTGGTGATGAATAGTGCAATGACAGCGAGGGTAATGAGCAGGCCGATGGTCATGGCGACCATCAGCTCGACTAGGCTGAAACCTTTCTGGTGGTACTGTGAGATGAGTGGTTTCATGGCGGTCACTTTGTGGTTTCGATGAATGCATCCATCACGAAGAGGCGCCGGAACTCGTTGGCGTTCCCGGGCCCGTTATAGAGAACGGTTCCTGAACCACATGTGTCGGCGAGCGGATTGGTGAGGGCAGTGCGACCACGCCAGGCGATGGCGATGCGATAATGGTTGTCCGTGACCTGGGTGATGCAGGCCGAGGGCTCAAGCAAACCACCACCATTGCTGTCATCTGGCAGCGTTTCTGTTGCGCCGCTGATCAGGCTGTGCCAGATGTCTAGATCGCGCGCTGCGATCTGGCTGGGGGTGCAACCCGATGTGCCCGAAGCCACGGGTGTGCACGGATCGGGAGAGGGCACTGTGTTTGCTGGTACGGGTTCCAGTTTGCTGCGGTAATTGGGGAGCGCACTGGTGTTGACCCGCATCCGTTCAACGATGTCGGTAGCGAGCATAGCGGCAGTGGTGCGCTGTATGGCATCGTAATTGTTCTGCTTGGCGAAGAGCATCAGGCCAATGATGCCGAGAATGCCCACCGCGAGAATGAACATGGCAAAGAGTGCCTCGATAAGAGTGAAACCTTTGGTTTGAGTAATCATACTCATGCTCATGGACAGGTAAGTTGAGAGACAGAAACCCTTCCGATGGGCTCCAAGGTAAGACGCCTTCCGATTTCGCCAGTGCGGTCGTCGCACAGATCGATCGTTTGGGGGGGGGCGATAGCGAGCCGTCCTTGGGGCGAATACGTAAAGGCAGTAGCAGTGGATGCTATGTTAAATTGCGGTGCCATCGCTTCATGCCGCTGAATGTTGGTACCATCGTCGACCACATCGATACTCCAGCCGTTGACCCAGTTGCCGTTGGTTGCTGTGATTCTGACAGATTGTGAGCGGGTGATTGCTTCGCTGCGTGCCAGCTGGAAACTGCTGATGAGCATATTGGCGCCGGTAGCTTGGCGATTGGTGGCGACCATTAATCGGAAGTTCGGGATGGCCAACGTAATGGTTATTGCGAAGATCGCAACCACGACTATCAGCTCTATGAGTGTAAATCCGCGCATCGTTTTCATGATTGTCCTTATAATCCCGCCGGCTGGCACTGTCAGGCAGTTTACGACGAGCCGCAACTTTTCCGCGACAAGCGGTTATGTGGGGCGGCAGGGTGAGCCTCTTTTGTGAACTGTGGCACAATCAGCCCTCAGCCGAGGGGAGTGAGGTTTCAATGATTAATGTCGTGGTGGTCGGTGGTGGGCTGAGCGGAATGCTGACCGCCTATGAACTGGTGTCGGCCGGCTGCCGGGTGGAGCTGCTGGAGCAGGGGGAGATCGGTCGGGAATCCTCCTGGGCCGGGGGCGGGATCCTCTCACCTCTCTATCCCTGGCGTTATCCTGAGGCGGTGACACGCCTCTCGCGCTGGGGCCAGGAGCGCTATTCGGATCTGTGCGACCGCCTGGCCGAGGCGACCGGCATCGATCCCGAATGGACCCGCTCGGGATTGCTGATGCCGCGCGTCGAGGAGGAGGAGCGGGACGAGGCCATCCTCTGGGCGGCACAACATGATTACGACCTCGATACGCTTGCCGGGGAGGCGCTCCAGCGTTGCGAGCCGGCACTCGCAGAGGGGTTTGGCCCCGCCCTCTGGATGGGCTCGGTGGCCCAGGTGCGCAACCCTCGTCTGCTGCAGGCGCTGCGCGCGGCGTTGCAGATCTTGGGGGTAAGGTTGCGCGAGGGGTGCCGCGTGGATGGCTTTGTGACGGCGGCCGGTCAGGTCACCGGAGTGGAGGTCAGTGGTGGCGAAATGGTGGGGGCTGACCGGGTGGTGGTGACCGCCGGTGCCTGGAGTGCACGGCTGTTGGCGGCGACAGGCATTCATCTGCCTATCGAGCCGGTTTTGGGTCAGATGATCTTGATCAAGGGGGAACCCGGCCTTTTACGCCATATTGTGTTGCACGAGGGGCGCTATGTGATTCCGCGCCGCGATGGCCGTCTGCTGGTGGGCAGCACTCTGGAGCATACGGGATTCAACAAGCGCACCACTCTTGAGGCGCTGACCGATTTGCAGACAGCGGCGATACGCCTGGTGCCACAACTGCGCGATCTGCCCGTCGAGCGGCAATGGGCGGGCTTGCGCCCTGGCTCACCCGATGGTGTGCCGTTTATCGGCGAACATCCGGAAATCAGCGGTCTGTTCCTAAACGCCGGTCATTTCCGTAATGGGGTGGTGATGGGGTGGGCTTCGGCACGGCTGGCAGCCGACCTATTACTGGGGCGTACCCCAATTCTTGAGGAGAGAGAGTATGCACTGGTGCGTAGTTGAGCTTGGTACTACCTTTTTTTATACTGACACCAAACAGAAAGGAGTCTGACATGTCCGATACGCAGCAGATTACTCAACTTCTTGAATCACACGGCATCATTCCGACCCGGCAACGGATCGATCTTGCCCGGATCCTCTTCGCCCGACCGCAGCACCTGTCGGCGGAACAACTGACCGAAGCGGCCAGAGTAAGTGGTGATTATCGGGTGTCCAAGGCTACCGTGTATAACACCCTCAATCTCTTCGCGGAGCGCGGCCTGTTAAGGGAAATCATCGCCGATCCCACCAAGGTCTTCTACGACTCCACCACCACGCAACACGCCCACCTCTACAATATCGATAGTGGTGAGTTGATCGACCTCACCTTCACCGGGGATCCCCTCACCGTAGTGTCCGGGTTTCCTGAGGGGGTACAGACGGTTGGTGTCGATATCGTCGTGCGAGTGAAAAACAGCGACTGATCCCCCTTAATACTTCTCGCCGTTTCCTTTATACTTGGCCGCCTTTCATCGGCCGACGTAGCTCAGTTGGTAGAGCAACTGATTCGTAATCAGTAGGTCGGGGGTTCGATTCCCTTCGTCGGCACCATCACCTTACTCTTTTAATAGCTGTATGAGCTCGACAGGAACACTGTCAGGCTGTTTGCTTCCACGTTTCTAATCGTAGTGTCCCCATAAGGCTGGGAATCACCTACCCCCCAGCTGTAAGTGACACCACCTGTAATGGATGAGCTCGGAGTCAGCTTCGTGATGCTGGCACTCAATCCGGTCATGTCATAGTGATCTTCCTGACCACCTACACTGCCAGACAGTGGTGGGGTATTGCTTCTGTTAGTAAACAGTCCACCACGCAGCGCCAATGCACC
>DASWUD010000042.1:0-18423 GCA_036401755.1 Gammaproteobacteria bacterium | reverse complement strand
CATCTTCGACGCCATCCGCTGGGGCGCCGATAGGTCTGGCTGCTTCGTCAAGATCGACTCCGAAGAGGCAGCCTGGAACACCGAGCGCGTCTATCCGGACGGTAACATGGGTCACCGCCCCGGCGTAAAGGGTGGTTACTTCCCCGTGCCGCCGGTCGACAGCCTGCACGACATCCGCGCTGCCATGTGTCTGGCCATGGAAGAGATCGGCCTGAAGGTCGAAGTACACCACCACGAAGTAGCCACCGCCGGCCAGTGTGAAATCGGCGTTGCCTTCAACACCCTGGTGAAGAAGGCCGACGAGGTGCAGAAGCTGAAGTACGTGGTGCACAACGTGGCCCACAGCTACGGCAAGACCGCCACCTTCATGCCCAAGCCGATGGTCGGCGACAACGGCTCCGGCATGCACGTGCACCAGTCCCTGGCCAAGGGCGGCACCAACCTGTTCAGCGGCAACATGTACGGCGGCCTCTCCGAAACCGCCCTCTACTACATCGGCGGTATCATCAAGCACGCCAAGGCGCTGAACGCCATCACCAACCCCGGCACCAACAGCTACAAACGCCTGGTCCCCGGCTTCGAAGCTCCGGTGATGCTGGCCTACTCGGCCCGTAACCGTTCCGCCTCGATCCGTATCCCCTTCGTCTCCAACCCGAAGGCGCGCCGTATCGAAACCCGCTTCCCGGACCCGACCGCCAACCCCTATCTGGCCTTCGCCGCACTGATGATGGCCGGTCTGGACGGTATCCAGAACAAGATCCACCCGGGCGATGCCATGGACAAGGACCTCTACGACCTGCCGCCGGAAGAGGAGAAGGCCATTCCGAAGGTCTGCCACTCCCTCGACATGGCGCTGGAAGCCCTCGACAAGGATCGTGACTTCCTCACCAAGGGCGGTGTCTTCACCAACGACATGATCGACGCCTTCATCAACCTGAAGATGCAGGAAGTGACCCGTGTCCGCATGACCACCCACCCGGTGGAATTCGACATGTACTACAGCCTGTAATTTTCAGGTTTTTTGAGAACGACAAACGCCCCCTTCTGGGGGCGTTTTTGTTTGTGCCAATGGTGGATTTGTTCCCCTGGCTATGACACGCTTGCCCTGATTTGGCGCACGCGCACCATATTGGTGCTCGCCATGGGCGATTGGGCTATGCTGAAGCTACTTTAGATACGGTTCCTGACGGCGAGCCGGCGCCAGGACAGCTGGTTTGCTTCTTGCTTAGAACTTCTCATGGAATCCCACAACGCCTACCAGAGTGACCTGATCCAGCGGGTGATCGAAAACCTGCATACCGCCGTCCTGCTCTTCGACGAGCAACTGCGACTGCGTTACGTCAATCCTGCCGGTGAGATGATGCTGGCTGCCAGTGCGCGCCGCACCCGCGGGATCTCGGCGCGCGAACTCTTTTTCGATGAGGCACTGATTGGATCACTCCAGGCGGTACTCGACAGTGGCCACCCTTTCACCGAGCGGGAGCGGGTGCTGCCTCTGGCCAATGAGCAGCGCATCACGGTCGATGTCACGGTAATACCGCTCAGCGATCCGCGCCACACGCGCGAACTGCTGGTGGAAATGAGCCAGGTGGATCGCCAGCTGCGCATTACCCGCGAGGAGGGGCTGCTGGCCCAGAGCCAGGCGACCCGTGCCCTGGTGCGTGGCCTGGCCCACGAGGTCAAGAACCCTCTCGGCGGCCTGCGCGGCGCCGCGCAGTTGCTCGAGCGGGAGCTCAGCAATGAAGAGCTCAAAGAGTACACCCACATCATCATCAGCGAAGCGGATCGACTGCAGAACCTGATGAACCGCATGCTGGGCCCCAACGCCCTCCCCCACAAGAAGCCGATCAACCTCCATGAGGTAATCGAGCGGGTGCGCCAGGTGGTGCAGGCGGAGCTGCATGAAGGGGTGCGGCTGTTACGCGACTACGACCCGTCGATCCCGGAGATGGCCGCCGATCCCGATCAGCTGATCCAGGCGCTCCTCAATTTGGTGCGCAATGCGGCACAGGCGGTTGGGCGAGATGGCGAAATCACTCTCCGTACCCGCGCGCTGCGCCAGTACACCATCGGTCAGGTGCTCTACAAGCTGGTGGCGCGCATCGACATCATCGACAACGGTCCTGGTATTCCCCCTGAGATGAAGGAGAGCATCTTCCTGCCCATGGTCACGACCCGGGCCGAAGGTACGGGCCTCGGGCTACCCATCGCACAGAATCTGGTGAACATGAATGGCGGGCTCATCGAGTGTGAGAGCCAACCGGGACGGACGGTGTTTACGGTGTTGCTGCCGCTGGAGGTGGAGCAGCGCCACCAGGCGGGCAACAAGCAATCCAGAGGAGTCAGGCCATGACGAAACAGGCCAAGGTATGGATTATCGATGATGATCGCTCGATTCGCTGGGTGCTGGAGAAGGCACTCAAGCAGGCCGACATGGTGGTGAGCAGCTTCGATAGCGCCGATGGTGCCCTCAAGGCGCTCAAGCGTGATGTCCCCGACGCCATCATCACCGACATCCGCATGCCGGGCATGAGCGGCCTCGATCTGCTGAGCGAGCTGACGCGCGATCATCCCGATCTGCCGGTGATCATCATGACGGCCCACTCCGACCTCGACAGCGCGGTGTCGGCCTATCAGGGTGGCGCCTTCGAATATCTGCCCAAGCCCTTCGACGTGGACGAGGCGGTGGAGCTGGCGCGCCGTGCCATTTCTCACAGCGCCAGTGCCCATACAGAAGTGCAGGAGGTCGATCTCGGCAGCGGCAAGGAGATCATCGGCGAGGCCCCCTCGATGCAGGAGGTGTTCCGCGCCATCGGCCGTCTCTCCGGCTCCAACATCACCGTATTGATCAACGGTGAATCGGGTACCGGCAAGGAGCTGGTGGCCCATGCGCTGCACCGTCACAGCCCGCGTGCCAACAAGCCGTTCATCGCCCTCAACACGGCGGCGATCCCCAAGGATCTGCTGGAGTCGGAGCTGTTCGGTCATGAGCGCGGCGCCTTCACCGGCGCCCAGTCGTTGCGCCAGGGGCGCTTCGAGCAGGCCGATGGCGGCACGCTGTTCCTCGACGAGATCGGCGACATGCCCGCCGACCTGCAGACCCGCCTGCTGCGTGTGTTGGCCGATGGCGAGTTCTACCGGGTTGGTGGGCGCTCACCCATTAAGGTGGATGTGCGCGTCATCGCCGCCACCCACCAGAATCTGGAGCAGCGGGTGCGCGACGGTCTGTTCCGCGAGGACCTCTTCCACCGTCTCAACGTTATCCGCATCCACCTCCCCGCCCTGCGCGAGCGGCGCGAGGACATCCCCCTGCTCATCCACCACTTCCTGAAGAAGGCGGCCGAGGAGCTGGGGGGGGAGCCGAAGCGTATCGACAAGGAGAGCCTTGCCTATCTTGCCGCGCTCGAATGGCCTGGCAATGTGCGCCAACTGCAGAACACCTGCCGCTGGTTGACGGTGATGTCGCCGGGCCAGGAGATCCACTTGGAGGATTTGCCGCCGGAGCTGCGCCAAGCGGCAAAATCACCCGCTAATGGTGGCGATTGGCTGGGTCCACTGCGTCAGTGGGCCGATACCCGCCTGGCCAGCGGTTCAGACCATATCCTCGATGACGCGGTGCCTGCTTTCGAGCGGCTGATGATCGAAGCCGCCCTGAAAAGGAGCGGTGGCCATCGTCAGGAGGCGGCTCGCCTGCTGGGTTGGGGACGTAACACCCTCACCCGCAAGATCAAAGAGCTGGGGATGGGTGAGCCGGAGTAGTCTGCGCTGCGCCGGCGACGAGCACCGCGCAGGGTCAAGCGCTCGCGTTGGCCCGGATCAATAAGAGCAACCTGACGGTTTCTAACAACCGCAGGCCGGTTTGTTCTGGTTGAGGGAGAGCGTGCCGACCAGCTGTGAGACTTCCGTCAGTTCGTGGCGTTTCAGGTAGTCAACGATGCCGCTGTTGATCTTGTGGCACACCAGCGGGTCGTAGAAGAGCGCGGTGCCGATGCCGACCGCACTGGCGCCGGCGATGATGAACTCCAGTGCATCCTCGGCAGTGGTGATGCCGCCCTGACCGATGATCGGGATGCCATGGTCGCGGCACACCTGATAGACCTGATGCACCTTGAGCAGGGCGACGGGCTTGATGGCGGGGCCCGACAACCCCCCCTGGTTGTTGCCGAGGATCGGCGTGCGGCTTTCGATGTCGATGGCCATCCCCATCAGGGTGTTGATCACCGCAAAGCCGTCGGTACCCGCCTCGATGCAGCGGCGGGCATTTTCCTGGATGTTGGTCTGGTTGGGCGAGAGCTTGGTGATGAGTGGCTTGCTGGTCACCTGGCGCACCGCGGCCACTACCCGCGCCGACATCTCCGGGTCGTTGCCGAAGGCGACGCCCCCCTCCTTCACATTCGGGCAGGAGATGTTGATCTCCATCGCATCGATGGGCGAGTCGTTGAAGATGCGCGCCACCTCCACATACTCTTCCAGGGTGGAGCCAGAGAGGTTGGCGATGAAGCGGGTCTCGTCGAAATCGAGGCTGGGCAGGATGGAGTCCACCACGTGGCGCGCGCCGGGATTCTGCAGGCCGATGGCGTTGAGCATCCCCATCGGCGTCTCATAGACGCGGTGTGGCATGTTGCCGAGGCGTGGCGTCAGGGTGGTACCCTTCAGGCAGACTGCGCCCACATCGCGGTTGGTGAAACCCTTGACCCGGGTATACTCCTCACCGAAACCGACGCAGCCGGAGAGCAACACCAGCGGGGTGTTGAACTTCATGCCGCAAAACTCGGTCGCCAGCATCTCTTTTGCTTCCTGATTCATGCGCCTGCTCACAACAAGGTTAGATGGCCCATTTTACATGATCCCGTGCCCAGCGACTTCCACCGCCTATGTTTGACATCATCCTTTATCAGCCGGAGATTCCGCCCAACACCGGCAACGTGATTCGACTGTGCGCCAACACCGGCGCACGGCTTCACCTCATCCGCCCGCTCGGCTTCGAACTGGACGACAAGCGGCTGCGCCGCGCCGGCCTCGACTACCACGAATACGCCACGGTACAAGTGCACGACTCGCTACAGCAGTTGCTCGACAAGGTAGCACCGCCGCGCCTGTTTGCCCTTACCACCAAGGGCAGTATGCCTTACGCGGATATGGCGTTCGCGCCGGGTGACGCCTTGCTGTTCGGGCCGGAGAGCCGCGGCCTGCCTGCCGAAATACTGCAGTCGTTGCCCGCGGGGCGGCGCTTGCGCGTGCCGATGGTGGCGCAGGCGCGCAGCATCAACCTCTCCAACGCCGTGGCGCTGGTGCTCTACGAGGCGTGGCGGCAACAAGGGTTTGCTGGAGGGGTGTGATGGGTTTGAGCCGAGTGGCCATCCTGGTGCCCACTTCAGTGCTCTAGAGATACTCGGCCTTGGGTTCTCGGCCGAGCAGCGCAGCAACCGCCTCCTTGACGCTGCATTGCTCATAGAGAACCCGGTAAACCTGTTCGGTGATCGGCATTTCGATGGAGTGATCGCGGGCGACGCGCACGATCTCCGGGGCGCTCTTCACCCCCTCCACCGCCTGACCGATGGTGGCGACGGTCTGTTCGAGTGTTGCGCCGCGACCGAGGGCCAGGCCGACGCGGCGATTGCGTGACTGGTCATCGGTGCAGGTGAGCACCAGGTCGCCCAACCCGGCCAGCCCCATGAAGGTCTCCTGCTGGGCGCCGAAAGCGCTGCCCAGGCGCATCATTTCGGCCAGGCCACGGGTAATAAGGGCGGCGCGGGTATTGGCGCCGAATCCGAGGCCATCAGCAATGCCCGCGGCGATGGCCAGGACATTCTTGACGGCCCCCCCCAATTCGACGCCGACCACATCGCCGCAGGTGTAGGCACGAAACGCGGCGCCATGGAGGCAACCGGCGAAAAAGCGGGCAACCTCTGGCGAGGCTGAGGCGACGGTAACGGCCGTGGGCAGGCCCCGCGCCACCTCGGCGGCGAAGGTGGGACCAGAGACCACCGCAGTGGGATAACTGCTGCCCAACTCTTCCGCCACCACCTGGTGGAGCAGTTTCGCCGTGCCCGGCTCGAGCCCTTTGGTGGCCCACGCCAGCGGTGCGCCATCCTTCAATAACGGTTTGAGCTGCTGCAGAGTGGCGCGGAACGACTGGCTGGGCACCGCGACGAGAATGGCACTGCCGCTGGCGACGGCTTGGGTCAGATCGGCTGTGGCGGTGAGCAGGGCGGGGAAGGGTGCATCGGGCAGATAGCGCGCATTGCGGCGCTCACGCTCCATGTGTGCCATCTGCTCGGCGTTACGACCCCATAGCTGGGCTCGCACACCGTTGCGCGCCAGCTGGATCGCCAGGGCGCTGCCCCAGGAGCCGGCGCCCAGTACCGTAACGATGCATTCGCCCATGGTCTGGGGTTTAGTGAACCGCGGCGGTGTCGCTGCTGGCCAGCAGCTGTTTTTGCTTCTCTAAATGCTGGGCATAGATCGCATCGAAGTTGATGGGCGCCAACAGCAGCTGCGGAAAGCTTCCCTTGTTCACCACGCTGGAGATCGACTCCCGCACATAGGGGAAGAGGATATTGGGGCAGAAGCTGTGCAGCATGCCATTGAGATCCTGCTCTTTGAAGCCGCTCATGGTGAAGATGCCGGCCTGCTTCACCTCTACCAGATAGGCGACCTTGTCGGCGAGCTTGCTGGTCACGGTGAGGGAGAGCACCACCTCGTAGACCGATTCGGCGAGGCGGGTGGCGCTGCTGTCGAGCTCCACGTTGACGGCACTTTCGCCCTGAGTGTTGAAGATGTGCGGGGTGTTGGGCGTCTCGAAGGAGAGGTCCTTGAGATAGAGGCGCTGAATGGCAAACTGCGGTTGGGAAGTTTCCGTTTCGGACATGGTGAAGTTTCCTGAATTATGGGGTTCAGCGGCCGAGGCGCTGGCTGACCCAGTTGATGAGTGAAGGTAGATCCATGGCGCCGGCGACGCGATCGACGATGTGCCCCCCCTTGAATAGCGCCAGGGTGGGAATGCTGCGAATCGCATAGCGGGCGGCCAGCGCCTGTTCGGCTTCGGTATCCACTTTAGCCAGGCGCAGCTGCGGCTCAAGGCGGGCCGCCGCCTGGGCGAAGATCGGCGCCATCATTTTGCATGGGCCACACCACGGTGCCCAGAAATCGACCAGCAGCGGAATGTCACTGCGCTGGATGTGTTGGTCGAAATTGGCTTGGTCGAGAGAGACCGGCTGGCCGGTGAACAGCGGCTGCTTGCAACGTCCGCATTTGCCGCTGCCGGCGAGACGCGCACTGGGCACGCGGTTAATGCTGTGACAGTGGGGACAGACGATGTGCAGTGCGTCAGGCATGGCTCAGGCCAGACCGAGCAGCTTGTCCAACTCGCCCTCAAAGTCGAGTTCGAACATGTCGTCGCAGCCGCCGATATGCCGGCCATCGATGAAAATCTGCGGAACCGAAGTGCCGCCACCGCTGCGTTGGGTCATCTCGCCGCGCAGATCGGGCTGCAGGTCGACACGGTATTCGATGTACTCGACCCCCTTTTTGGCCAGCAGGCTACGTGCCCGCACGCAGTAGGGACAGGTCTGGGTTGAATAGATCTCCACCTTGATGGCCATCGATGACTCCTTTTGGTAGCGCTATTTTTTTCTCTTTTTTCCGTCGTTGCCCCTGCTCAGCGGCAGGCCGGCATTTTGCCACGCCATGATGCCGCCCTTGAGGTTGGTGACATGCTGATAACCTTGCTTGCGCAGTGCCCCACAGGCACTGGCGGAGCGTTGGCCGCTGCGGCAATAGACCAGGATCGGCTTCTCCTTGAACGACTCCAGCTCGCTCAACCGTTTTTGCAGGCTGCCGAGGGGGATGTGGCGCGCATTGAGGAGATGGCCGTCGCGGAACTCTTTCTCTTCGCGCACGTCGAGCAGCAGCGCATTGTCATGGTTGATTAACAGCACCGCGCTCTGGGCGTCGGCTTCCTGAAAACCGCGCATGCGCCGCAGTACGCCACCGCCGAACATCATGGCAAGGATGAGGAGCAGGGCGGCGAAGAGATCCCAGTGGCGGAGCGCGAACTCGAAAAACTGTTGCATGTCGATTTGAGCCGGAAGTGATGTTCGTTGAGCCGGGGCCGAGTCTAAATGTAATTGCCCCGAACGACCACCACCCGGGCACGCCGGGTGGTGGTTAGCAAGGGATGGCCAGGGCCATCCCCAGTCAGGTTAGCCGCAGACACCGCCGCTCTGCAGGCCGGCCTTCTTCAGGAAGACGTCCATCGGGCAGAAACGGGTGATCCCGCTCTGGAACAGGTTGAAGCCCACAAAGGCGGTAAACCAGAGCCAGTTGCTGTTGTGGAACAGGGGGCTTGTTTCCATACCCAGGCTCAGGCTGAGCAGGATGAAGATGCCGGCGATGATGCGGACGACGCGTTCGATAGTCATTTAGTTATCTCCTTCGATAAATGATGGGTCTGTGGTTTTGCCCGTCTGCAGCGGGCTGAGGGATTCTGCCGGGCCTATGACGGCGCCGAGCAGAAAACGTTCCGCATCATGCCAATGAGCTGCAGGGTGCGATAGTCAGAAACCTTGTAATAGACGCGGTTGGCATCCTTGCGCGAAAAGAGGATGCCCTTGTCACGCAGAATGGCCAGATGCTGGGAGATGTTGCTCTGGGAGGTGCCGACGCGCTCAACGATGTCCTGCACACTCAGCTCATCCTCCCCCAGTGTGCAGAGGATCTTGAGGCGCAAGGGGTGAGACATGGCTTTGAGCGAGCGCGAGGCGCGATCGATATCGTCGTCGCGGGTGATAAGGCCTGAATCTTCGGTGTCGTTCATTCGAAAATATCCTGAAGTAAGGCTGTGATGGCTGCTGCAATCCAGTGAAGCGCGCAGCTTGCGCTGCTGCATGGCCGATTAAAACGATATACAATATCACTGAATTTGAGAAGTGTTTTATTCTAATAAGGCGATGGACCAGTCTGACTACCCGGGTGTCACAATCTTGCAGCGATGGCCACAGGTGTCGTTTACGTTTAGAATTTTTCCAATACCACTTCACGACTGACAGGTTGAATTGAATCGCTATGGCATCCCAAGAACGTCACCGGCCGCTCATGCTGATGGTTCTCGATGGCTGGGGCTACTCCGAGAGCCACCATTACAACGCTATTCTCGGTGCCAACACCCCGGTCTGGAATCGCCTTTGGAGTAAGTACCCGCATACCTTCATCCGCACTTCCGGCGCCGAGGTGGGGCTCCCTTCTGGCCAGATGGGCAACTCCGAGGTGGGCCATCTCAATCTCGGGGCGGGACGGGTCGTCTACCAGGAGTTCACCCGCGTCAGCCGCGCCATCAAGACCGGCTCCTTCTTCACCAATGCCACCCTCACCGAGGCGGTGGATCAGGCCATTGCCAGCGACAAGGCGGTTCATATCCTCGGCCTGCTCTCGCCGGGCGGCGTCCACAGCCACGAAGAGCATATCCATGCCATGGTCCAGCTGGCGGTGAAGCGCGGTGCCAAGCGCGTCTACGTGCACGCCTTCCTCGACGGGCGCGACACTCCGCCCAAGAGCGCCGCCGAATCGATCCAGCTGATGGAGGCCAAGTTCAAGGAGATTGGCGGCGGGCGCTTCGCCTCGCTCATCGGCCGCTATTTCGCCATGGACCGTGACCACCGCTGGCCGCGCATCCAGGCCGCCTACGACCTCATCACCGGCTGCAAGAGCGACTACCGCGCCCCCGACGCCATGACCGGTCTGCAGATGGCCTACGAGCGCGGTGAGACCGACGAGTTCGTCAAGGCGACCGCTATCGCCCCCGCGGGCTTGGAACCAGCCTGCGTCAAGGATGGCGACATCGTGGTCTTCATGAACTACCGCTCCGACCGGGCGCGCCAGATCACCCGCCCCTTCATCGAGCCCGACTTCGATGCCTTCGAGCGCCAGTTCAAGCCGAGACTGGGCAGCTTCGTCAGCCTCACCGAGTACAGTGCCGACTACCACAATCCGGTGGCCTTCCCGCCGGAGCGGCTCACCAACGGCCTGGGCGAGTACCTCGCCAAGTTCGGCATGCGCCAGCTGCGTATCGCCGAGACCGAGAAGTACGCCCACGTCACCTTCTTCTTCAACGGTGGGCGCGAGGAGCCATTCGAGTTCGAGGATCGCATTCTCATCCCCTCGCCCAACGTCGCCACCTACGACCAGCAGCCGGAGATGAGCGCCGCCAAGGTGACCGATGAACTGGTCGCCGCCATCGCCAGCGGCAAGTACGACGTCATTATCTGCAACTATGCCAACCCCGATATGGTAGGCCACACCGGTAACTACGAGGCAACGGTCAAGGCGATCGAGGCGCTCGACCGCTGCATCGGCCGCGTGGTCGAGGCGATCGAGCGGGCCGATGGGGAGATCCTCATCACCGCCGACCATGGCAACGCCGAACAGATGCGTGGCGAAGATACCGGTCAGCCCCATACCGCCCACACCTCCAATGTGGTGCCCTTCATCTATGTGGGCCACCAGCTCATCGAACTGGAGAGCATTGGCGCCCTCGCCGATGTGGCCCCCACCATGTTGTATCTGATGGGCTTGGCCCAGCCGGTGGAGATGAACGGCCACTCGCTGGCCCGTCCCAAGAGCGAAGAGAAGGCGGTCGGCGCTTGACGGGCCGGTACGGGAAGCGGTGGTGATGCGTCAGGGTGGGCGTTATCCACTGATCGCCCTGCTGTTGGCGGCTCTCGCCACCGCTCCTCTCACCCCGGCAGCCACCCCCCGCCAGAACAAGGAGATCGAACTCAAGCAGCTGCGCTCGCGCATCGACACTCTGCGCGGCGATCTCAACCGGGTGCGCAGCCGCTACGACGCCATGCGCAACGAATTGCGCGATTTGGAGGAGAGTATCGCCACCCTGCGCCGCAATATCGCGGAGCTTGATGACCAGCTCGCCAAACAGGCAGGCCAGCTGCGCACCCTGGAACGCAAGCAGCGGCGTATAGAGGGGAAGCTCGACGAACAGCGCGACCATCTCGCCCGTCAGTTGCGCGCGGCCTACGCGGCGGGGCGCCAGGAGTATGTGAAGATCCTGCTGAACCAGGAGGATCCCGCAGCCGTAGGGCGCGTCGTCACCTACTATGACTACCTGCACCGCGCCCGTTTCGAGCGCATCTCCGCCATTAACGCCAGCCTCGATGAGCTGACCACCGTGAAGGCGGAGATGGCGGCCGAAACCGAGCAGCTACAGCAGTTGCGCGACAAGAGCGCGGCGCAACAGTGGGAACTGGAGGCGAGCCGCGGCAAGCGCACCTCGCTGCTGGGAAGGCTCAAGAATGAGATCAGCAGCAAGGATCAACAGCTGGTGCGCCTGAGCGCCGACGAGAAGGAGTTGCAGACGCTGATCTCGGCACTGAGTCGAGCGCTGGAGGATATTCCCCCCGATAGCGAGGGCAAGGCCTTCAGCACCCTCAAGGGAAAGCTGGGCTGGCCGGTGAGGGGGCCGTTTCTGGCCAACTACGGCTCCAAGCGCAATGTCGGCTCCCTTGCCTGGCAGGGGGTGCTGATCGGCGCGTCGGAGGGACAACAGGTCAGGGCTATCTCCCATGGTCGTGTCGCCTTCGCCGAGTGGCTGCGGGGTTATGGGCTGTTGCTCATCATCGACCACGGCGACGGCTACATGAGCCTCTACGGCCATAACCAGACCCTCTACAAGGGGGTTGGTGACTGGGTGAAGGGGGGTGAAGTGGTGGCGGCAGTGGGCAGCAGCGGCGGCCAGGAGCGCAACGCCCTCTATTTCGAGATCCGCCATAATGGCAAGCCCGCCAATCCCGGGCAGTGGTGTCGACGCTAAGACCCTATGGCGGCACAACGCAGGTGGGTTACTATTTAATGCATGGTACCGATGTTGGTGCCACTTAACAGAAGCGGGCCGCCCGATGGAAACGGGCACCCCAGGAGCCTTACATGAATTCCAGATTGCGTACTGTCTTGGTCCTCTCCATCGGCCTGGTGCTCGGTGTCACCCTGAGTGTCGGCAGTAGTGTGCTGGCCGAGAAGGCCAGCGAAAAGACCTCAGCCGCGACCGCCCTGCCCCTGGAGGACCTGCGCACCTTCAGCGAGGTCTATGGCAAGGTCAAGGCCGACTACGTGGAGCCGGTGGAGGACAAGAAACTGCTGGAGAACGCCATTCGCGGCATGCTGAGCGGCCTCGATCCCCACTCCTCCTATCTTGATAAGGATGAGTTCAAGGAGCTGCAGGAGGGTACCACCGGCGAGTTCGGAGGCCTGGGCATTGAGGTGGGCATGGAGGACGGCTTCGTCAAGGTGATCTCCCCCATCGATGACACCCCCGCCTCGCGGGCCGGGGTGAAGGCCGGTGATCTCATCATCAAGCTCGACGATACCCCGGTGAAGGGGATGAGCCTTAACGACGCGGTAAAGATGATGCGCGGCAAGCCCGGCACCAGCATCGTCCTGACCATTGTGCGCGAAGGGGCGGACAAACCGCTGACCCTGACCCTGACCCGCGACGTCATCAAGGTGAAGAGCGTCAAGAGCAAAATGCTCGCCCCCGGTTATGGCTACGTGCGCATCACCAACTTCCAGACCCATACCGCCGAGGATATGGCCAAGGCGATCACGGATCTGAAGAAGAAGTCCGAGGGCGAGCTGAAGGGACTGGTGCTCGATCTGCGTAACAATCCGGGTGGCGTGCTCAATGGCGCGGTGTCGGTCTCCGATGCCTTCCTGGAGAAGGGGCTGATCGTCTACACCGAGGGGCGTGCGGCCGATGCCAAGCTGCGCTTCAGTGCCACCCCCAATGACCTGCTGAAGGGGGCACCGATGGTGGTACTGATCAATGGCGGCTCCGCCTCGGCCTCGGAGATCGTTGCCGGCGCCCTGCAGGACCAGAAGCGCGCCATCATCATGGGTACGCGCAGCTTCGGCAAGGGTTCGGTGCAGACCATCTTCCCCATGAGCAACAACACCGCAGTGAAGATCACCACCGCCCGCTACTACACCCCGTCGGGGCGCTCCATTCAGGCCGAGGGGATCGAACCGGATGTGGTGGTCGAGCCGCTCAAGGTGGCCAAGGCCGAGAACGACGGCTTCGAGCCGATCAAGGAGGCCGATCTGTCGGGCCACCTTACTAACGGTAACAAGGAGAAAAAACCGGCCGCCGAGAGCAAGGGAGAGAAAGCGGCTGAAGAAGAGGTCGATCTGGCCAGCCAGGACTTCGCACTCCATCAGGCACTCTCGCTGCTCAAAGGGCTGAGCATCCTCCAGACACGCGGCAAATAAGCCGCTGTTGCGGGTGACCAGCCTGGTGTGGCGCGCTCCAGCCCTGGTAGCTCCCCTGCTGGGGGTGCTGCTCTGGCTGGCGCCACCGCCCACCCGGGCAGAGGAGGCGAGCACACCACGCCTTGCCATCATTATCGATGACCTGGGCGATCGCTGGGCGGCCGGTCAACGCGCCATCGCCCTGCCGGGCCATCTCACCTACGCGATTCTGCCGGGGACACCCCAGGGTGCCCGGCTGGCGCGCTTGGCGCAAAGCGCCGGGCGTGAGGTAATCCTGCACCAGCCGATGGAGACCTTGGAGGGCAAGCCACTGGGTCACGGCGGTCTCGTCTCAGGGATGTCCCGCGAGGAGTTTCTCGGCACCTTGCGCGCCAACCTCGATGCCCTGCCGCAGGCACGCGGCGTCAACAACCACATGGGCAGCGCCCTCACCCGCGATAGCGAAGCGATGGGGTGGCTGATGAGTGAGTTGCACCGGCGTGGGGGCCTCTACTTCATCGACAGTCGAACCACCACAGGGTCGGTGGCCCGCCGCGTGGCGCGCAAGGAGGGGCTGGCCACCGCCGGCCGCGACGTCTTCCTCGACCATGTGCGCACCAACGACGCCATCGAACACAAACTCATTGAAGCGATGCAGCTGGCCCACCAACGCGGCAGCGCCATTGCGATCGGCCATCCCTACCCCGAAACACTGACTGTGCTGGAGGAGACACTGCCGCGCATGGAACGGTTCGGCATCCGACTGGTCACGGTGTCGCAGCTGCTCGAAGCCAAACAACAGAGGAGAGATCCACCATGGCACGTGTCCTTGTTCCCCTCGCCCACGGTTGCGAAGAACTAGAAGCCGTCACCATCCTCGACCTGCTGGTGCGCGCCGGCATCGAGGTGGTCAGTGCCGGGCTCGAAAGTGGACCGGTCACCGCCTCGCGTGGTGTGGTACTGGTACCGCAGACCACCCTCGATGCTGTCATGCACGAAGCGTTCGATATGATCGTGCTGCCCGGTGGCGGCCCCGGTGCCGAACGGCTCGATCACGACCCGCGCATCGTTGAGCTGGTGAAAAAGATGGCCGCCGCTGGACACTACGTTGCCGCCATCTGCGCCGCGCCCAAGGTGTTGGCCCACGCCGGAGTGCTCAAGGGCAAGCGCGCCACCAGCTTCCCCGGCTATCTCGACAAGATGGCCGACATCCACTACGTCACCGACAGCGTGGTGCAGGACGGCAAGGTGATCACCTCGCGCGGCCCCGGCACCGCCATGGATTTTACCCTGCACCTCATAGAGGTGCTGGCAGATAAAGAGACGCGCACCAAGGTGGAGGCAGGATTGGTGCGGCCTCACTGACAGACGGGGCGAATCCTATGAGTGAAGCAGAGATCCCTGCCGAGTATGTCACGCTGGTTCAGGTGTTGGCCGAGGACGACGCCCTGCGCAGATGGTTCGCTACACTGGCAGTCCTGCCCGCCAACCGCCGTTATTCCGAGCTAGGCAACCTCTCTCGCCAGCTCAATGCTGCGGGCGAGGCGAGCCTGGCACAGGTGATCCTGTCACTCAATGAAGAGCGCATCTACCGAATGGTCAGTGAGGTCATTCGGCTAAATCGGCACGGATCGCCTTAATTTTCGACTATTTGATCAGTAGAATGGGGCAAGCCCCATCGGGAGCCTGTACTGTTCAGCAGGAAGCGGCTTCAGCCCCCGTGATTGTCTTATCGAATTTCTGGATACTCCCCGGCATTGATGCTTTTGACCAGCCGTGCAACGAGCTGCTGGTTTCGCTTCAGACATTCGGCACGATGATTGGTCTGGCCAGCGGTGCGCTGCCTGGTGTGTTTTGAGAAATCGAGCCGGTGTATTTTGAGTAGCATGACCACAGGGTGCAGATGGTGACGGCATTAAATGAGCAAGTGAAAACACTTTCCCCGCCGCTGGTGATCCTGCTTTCCGTGTGCATGATGCTGTGCGTGGCTGGGGCCTATTTCTACTACGAGCGCAACTATCAGGCAGGGTTTGCCTCGGCTCAGCGCGATCATATTTTTATCGAGCTCAACTCCCTGCACTCCCGCCTCGACAACGCGCTCAGCCACAATTTACAGATACCGAATACACTCAACAGCTACCTCTTCGCCCACGGCGACATCAATGATGCAGAATTTCAGCGCCTCGCCCGCCAGATGCTCGAAGAGCACCAGGGGGCGATCCGCAGTATTCAGCTGGCGCGGGGTACCACCATTACCCATTTCTATCCCCTGCAGGGAAACCAGCAGGTGGCGGGGATTGATCTGCTGAACCTGCCCGAACAAGCTGCAGCAGTGCGCCAGACCATAGCATCAAAAAAGATGCTGATGGCCGGCCCGCTTCAGCTGGTGCAAGGGGGAACCGGGCTGGTCGTGCGCAAGCCAATCTACCTGCCCCAGCCCGATGGCAGCGAGCAATTCTGGGGCCTGGCCACGGTAGTCATCGATTGGCCACAACTACTGCAGCAGGCCGGATTGGCCACGGATGTGCCACGTATCGAGATGGCCATTCGTGATCATTCAGAGGATGGCGCAACCGCTGCACCGCTGTTTGGTAACCGGGAGGTGATCGATGGCGATCCGGTGAGCGTTGAGCTCAGCGTCGCGGGACGACGCTGGGAGCTGATGGCCATGCCCCACGGCGGATGGCAGAGGCTGGCACCCGATACCTGGTTTCACCGCAGCGGCGCACTGTTTCTGGCGCTGGCGACCGGCTTGTTTGGCGCCTGGCGCTTGGGCTATCCGGCACGCCTGCGTCGAGACGTGGAGACAGCCACCCGCGAATTGCAGGCGATCCGCGATCATCTGGAGCAGCGCGTCGCCGAGCGCACCCATGTAGTGCTGGAGAGTGAGCTGCTGCGGCGCACCCTGCTCGCCAACGTGCCGTTTCCACTGATCGTGACCCGCCTCGATGACGGCAAGATCCTCTATGACAATGAACTGGCGGTGGATCTGTTTGAACATGCAGAGGGCGGTGGTATCGGGCAGCGCTCGCACGATTTTTACGTGCGGGCGGAAGATCGGAAAATTTTACTCGACAAGCTGCGCACCGATGGCCGGGCCCTCAATGTCGAATTTCATTTAAAGACCGCCAAGGGCCGCCAGTTTTATGCGCTAATCTCCGCCGTACGGATCAACTACGATGGCGATGATGCCATCCTGGTCTCGGCCAATGACATCAGTGAGCGCAAACGCATCGAGCTGGCGCTCAAGACCAGCGAAGAGAACTTTCGTAAGGCGTTTGAGTATGTCCCCACGCCCACGGCCATCACGCGGATGGATGACAGCAAAGTATTGCAACTCAACCCGGCGGCGGTGGCGTTGTTCCGGGTGGAGAACGTGCCCATGGAGCAGCTCTATGCCCGCGACTTCTATGTAAGTCTGGAGGATCGGCAGCGCTATCTGGAGAAGTTTCATGCCGAGGGTGGCGTGAAGGGTTTTGAGCTGCGCATGAAGGATTACGAAGGCAATGTTTATGACCTGTTGATGGCGTCGGTCGGTGTCGAGTTTGCTGGCGAGTCTGCGGTGTTGATCAGTCTCACCGATATCACCCTGCGCAAGGAAGCTGAGCGGCGCCTGCGGCAGGCCAATATCGAGGCAGAGAAGGCCGTGCGTGCCAAGAGCGAGTTTCTTGCGATCATGAGTCATGAAATTCGGACGCCACTCAACGGCGCGTTGACCATGCTCAAGGTGCTGGAGCGCACAGAACTGACGCCCAAGCAGCGTGAGTATGTGGAGACCATCAATCTCTCCGGCGAATCACTGCTGACGATTCTCAATGATGTGCTCGACCTTTCCAAAATCGAGGCGGGCATGCTGGAGATTACACCGGTCTCGTTCGAGGTGCGCACCCTGCTGGAAGAGATGGCGATATTGATGAGACCACTCGCCGAGCGCAGCCGCCTCGAACTCAGTTGCGTGGTGCATGATGCGGTGCCGCACTCGCTGGTAGGTGATGCGACGCGGCTACGCCAGGTACTGTTCAATCTGATGGGTAATGCCATCAAGTTCACCGAACGCGGTGCCGTGGCCGTCGAGGTGCAGTCCCTTGAGGACGACGCTACCCATGTGACCCTCAAGTTCTCCGTGCGTGATACCGGCATCGGTGTCGACCCGCTGCTGCAGTCTCGGCTGTTCTCCTCCTTCTCGCAGATCGACTCATCCATTGCACGCCGCTACGGCGGCACCGGGCTCGGCCTGGCCATCTGTCGCCGCCTGGTGGAGGCGATGGGTGGCACCATCGGTGTGGTCAGCGAGTTGAATCGGGGCAGCACCTTCTGGTTCACCCTGCGCCTTCCACGCGACAGACGTACGATAGATCGCGCTGAAACTGTATCTGCGCCCAGTTCAGGCGCGGTCGGAAAATTGAAGATCCTGCTGGTGGAAGACAATGAGATCAACCGGCGCGCCGGCAGCGTACTGCTCACCATGGAGGGATGCGAGGTGCAGACCGCCATTGACGGGCTTGATGCCCTGGCCATTCTGGAAACAGAAACCTTCGATGTGGTGCTGATGGATATACACATGCCGGGGATCGATGGACTGGAGGCGACACGCCGCCTGCGCAAAATGGGCGCAGCAACCGCCAGCGTGCCGGTGATTGCACTGACGGCCGACATTACCCAGGAGAATCTGCAGGAGTGCCTGCTGGTGGGGATGGATACGGTGCTCACCAAGCCCATCAACCTTGCCAAGCTGCGCGACGCATTGTGCTCGGTGGAGTCGGCGCGACGAACGACGATGGCCCTGGAGGGGTGATCACTCCTTCTCGATATGATAGATCGCCGGCACCTGCTCCAATCCGGTGACCGTCACTTCGAGATCATGGATTATTCCGTCGGCGATGCTGTAGATCCAGCCGTGCACCGAAAGCTCCTGGCCACGACGCCAGGCGTTCTGCACGACCGTGGTTTGACAGACGTTGGCGACCTGCGCCTTGACGTTGAGTTCGCACAGCGCATCGAGCTTGGCCTGCTCACTGCTCAGCAGGTCGAGCTTGCGATGGTGCTGGTGATAGGTGTCCTTGATGGTACGCAGCCAGTTGTCGATGAGCCCCAGCTCCTTGTTTTCCATCGCCGCGCGCACCCCGCCACAGCCGTAGTGACCGGTGACGATGATATGCTTCACATGGA
>DASWUD010000041.1:0-30051 GCA_036401755.1 Gammaproteobacteria bacterium | reverse complement strand
ACACAAGCGAACTGGACATCTCTTCCAGGGCCGGTTCAAGGGCATTCTGGTGGACAAGGAGAGCTACCTGCTGGAGCTTTCCCGGTATGTGGTGTTGAATCCAGTGCGCGCGGGCATGGTGAAACACCCGGGTGCGTACGTGTGGAGCAGCTACGGGGCAATGGTGGGCGACGCACCCACACCGCAATGGCTAGCGACGGATGGCTTGCTCTCGAGGTTTGGCAATCGCCGATCAGAGGCACGACGCCGCTACACGCGGTTTCTGGAGGAAGGCATCAACACTCCAAGTATCTGGGCAGGGCTGCGTCAGCAGATTTACCTGGGTGATGAAAAGTTCATCCGACGGATGCAGAAGAAGATGAATCCTGCCGGGGATACATTGAGCATCCCGAAGGCCCAGCGCAGAGGTCCCGCTCCTTCGCTCGATTCTATTGCTGCCAAGCATCGAGAACGCAACGGTGCGATCATCGCGGCCTATGCCACCGGCTGTTACAGTTACAGGGAGATTGCAGAATTCTTCGGGCTTCATCTCGCTACGGTTGGGCGTGTTATTCGTCAAACAATGCTACAAAGCGAGACCTGATACCGCCCAACCCTAGATCTGCCGCATTTAAATACCCCTGCAAGTGCACCAGATTATTCGGTTATTGAGCCATGCAATATGGCTTAAATCATTTGTGCTTCAGGTCACGCCTATGACACTTTAAGCCCGTGTCACATACGATTCACTTGCAAGCCATCAATTCTCCAGTATGCTACGGCGACGAATGAAATAGTTGCCCAATCAGGCGGGAAGACCTTGAATCGACGTCGCGCTTACCTTCTGGTATTTCTGCTTCTGGTTGCCGTGCCTCTTGCCGGCATTGGCTATAAGCTCTTTGTGCTTAACTATCCGCTTGGTGATCTGGTTCCGGCCATGAGTTACCAGGTTGATGTAAGCATGCGTGTCGACGGTCACGGTGAAGATATCGATCTCAGCACCTACCTGCCAAGAAGCGATCAGCGCCAAACTATTACTGAAGAATCCAATATTTCAGGACGTTTCGCTTTCAGCGTGCAGTCCGATAACGACAATCGCTTCGCCTCGTGGAAAGGGGACGGTATCACCGGGCAACACAATATCGTCTACTCCTACGCGGTTCAGGCGCACCATTATCGTTTTGAAATCCCGCCTGGCTTGCCTATTCCAACCGAATATAGCGCCGACCTCCAGGACTACCTCAAACCAGAGCCAGGAATCCAGGTCGATGATCCGTTGATCGCTGAGATGAATCGAAGGCTCTTTCCAGAGGGGAGGCCCGATACCCTGACTGCCTTGACCAGGATTCACCGCCACCTTCAAGATAACTTCGAGAATCGCAACTTCTCTGGTTATACCGATGCCTTGACGGCACTTAAACTGGGTGAAGCCAGTTGTAATGGCAAGAGCAGGTTATTTGTAGCTCTTGCGCGCAATCTCAATCTACCTGCGCGTCTGGTTGGCGGTCTGGTAATGGAGCAGGGGGTTAAACGGGTGAGCCACCAGTGGGTTGAGGTGTATGTCAACGGCCACTGGGTGCCCTTCGATACGATCAATGACCGGTTTGCTGAAATCCCCAGTCATTATCTGACGCTCTATTATGGCGATCGTGTGCTGTTCAAACACACGGCCAATATTAACTTCCAATACTTTTTTAAAATCAACAAACGATTGGTCCCCAACAGAAGCATCACCACTCCTGGCGATTCTGCATTCAATGCGCTGAATCTCTATGCGTTGTTCGAACGCATTGGTATCAGCCAGAATCTTCTGAAAATTATTATCATGCTGCCTCTGGGGGCGCTGGTCACCGTAATTTTTCGCAATGTCATTGGCGTGGAGACATTCGGCACCTTTCTGCCAGCGCTAATCGCGGCCGCTGCACGAGAGACCGGCCTGTTTTGGGGGATTATCGGCTTTACCCTAATCATTCTTATCTCAGCCATGTTGCGTAAAGGACTAGACTGGATGCAGTTACTCCATTCACCAAAAATGGCGGTGATGTTCACCATGGTGGTCATTGTCATGTTGACCATGACTGGTCTGGCCGTCAATTATGGATTGTTTGAATTTGCGCATATTACCCTGTTCCCGATTGCCATCCTGGCCATCACAGCCGAACGCTTTGCATTGATTGAAACCGAGCAGGGGTTCAGAAAAGCGTTGCGGATCACCGGCGTGACACTACTGGTTACCGCAGCCTGTTATGCCGTAATGGACTCGCTTTTTATGCAAAGTCTTATCCTCGCCTTCCCGGAGATGCTATTGGTGGTAATTGCGCTCAATCTGTGGCTGGGCAAGTGGATGGGTATGCGTCTGCTGGAGTTTATTCGATTCAGACGTCTCATATTCCGTGGGTGAGTTGCCGATGGTGCGGAAACTTTTTGAATTATGGAAAGACTGGCAAGAGATACGTTCGCGTGCTGCGAATGTGTTGGCCATGAATCAACGCAACCTGAACTTCATCTACCCCCATAACCCGCGACGCCACTTCCCACTAGCAGATGACAAGCTGCTGACCAAGGAGCTAATGGTAAAGGCGGGCGTGCCAGTACCCGCTACCTATGCCAGTTACAGCTCATTTTATGAGCTGCGCAATCTGGAGCAGGAGCTCTCAGGCTACGGCGATTTCGTCATCAAACCCTCCAAAGGCAGTGGTGGTGGCGGCATCATCGTTATTACGAGCCGTCAGGGAAGTAACTGGATAGGCCCAAGCGGCAAACGTTATAGCATCACCGAACTTCGCAAGCATATTTCTGATATTATTTTTGGCGTCTACTCCTTTGATTTATCGGATCGGGTCATAATCGAGGAGCGCGTACAACAGAATGAAGAGATGACACAACTCAGCCCCACCGGTCTGGCTGACGTGCGCGTCATACTGTTCAACCATCATCCTGTCCTCTCCATGACCAGGATTCCGACTCTGGCATCACAGGGGCGCGCCAACCTGCATCAGGGGGCGATCGGTATTGGTATCAATATGGAGTCAGGAACAACTACGCACGCCATTTTGAATAACGAGCCGATAACCGCGCATCCCGATACTGGGCTGGCACTCATCGGCCGGCAGATTCCTTACTGGTCTGATATTTTGCGTATCAGCCGCCTTGCGGCTGAAGCAGTGCCTCTCAAATACCTTGGGGTAGATATTTCAATTAGCAAGAAAGGCCCTGTGTTACTGGAAATCAACGTTCGCCCAGGACTACAGATTCAGAATGCCAACCTTACAGGATTGCGGCACCGTCTCGAATCAATTCGTCAACCACGACCATGAACCAATCAATCAGGCAAATTCTACAAGAGAGCTTTATCCCGGCACTGCTGGTTATTTTCGCGATTTTTATATCGTTAATCTATGTCGAATACCGCACTACCCACAACGCCGAAGCCATTACAGTCATTCGGATTGATAACACTCCAATAAAGGATATCAAGGACGAAATCGCATCCACAGTCGACGCGCCCCAGCTGGCATCACAGGAGAACGATGATCCTCGTCTGCAGGAAGCAACGCGTCTGGCAATGGCCGGTAAGTGGAGCGATGCTGAAGGAATTTATCGCACATTATTGGCAGACAAGCCAGATTCGCGGGTATTTAATGATCTTGGCGTGCTCTATCTCAAGAATGGTGAGCTGCAGAAATCCATTGAATACTTCGACAAAGCATTGACCACTTCACAACCGTATGTACGCGCCTATTTTAATAGGGCATTGGCAAAGTCGCGGCTTGGAAATACTCAAGGTGCGCTATCTGATTACACCGCGCTCGTCGCCAAACTGCCAAACCATTTTGATGCACACTACAACATGGGGCTTCTTTATTTAAAACTGGGCGATAACAACAATGCGCTCCGGGTCTTTACGCAAGCCATATCACTTGCTGGTGGCGAGCAGAAAGCCCGCGCCAATGTCGGCCTGGGAATCGCTTACCGGGGACTCGGCAAAAATGGTCTTGCCAGATCGGCCTTCGAATCCGCGATTCGACTCCGCCCAGACGCTATCGAGCCACGTCTGGAGCTGGCCATGCTGGAGAATAATACTCCGGCAGGTCAAAAAAGGGCCATGGCGCGCTTTGATGAGGTATTCAAGCTGAAGCCGGACTACCCGCCCGCTTACTTCACTCTTGCGCGTTATCACAGCGCACTGGGTAACGCCGCAGCGGCAGAGGCGGCATATCGTAACGCGATAAAATACAACCCTGAGTACAGCAAGGCGCACTACAACCTTGGTTTGCTGCTCCTGTCACAAAAGCGCTATACCGATGCAACAGCCGAATTCGGGTGGATTGCCAAGCGGGAGCCGCGTCATAGCGAGGCCCACTTCAATCTGGCCCGCGCTGCTTATGGCATGAAGGATCACACCACGGCCTTATCCATGTATCGCATGGCGATCGAGCTGCGTGGTGGAGTTTACCCTGAGGCCTATCTTAACCAGGGACTGGTCCTGGTGGCACTAAAGCGTTACGAAGAGGCCGAGAAATCCTATCGCAAAGCCATCAAACTGGATAACAAATATCCGGAAGCCTGGTACAACCTCGGGCTGCTGCAAATGAAGCAGCAGCAGATTGAGCAGGCTGGGCAATCCTTACAGAAGGCTCTTGCATACAAAGCGGATTATGAGCAGGCCTGGTTCAACCTCGGTGTTCTCGCCGGTCGTGAAGACAAGGATGATGTCGCGATAGACGCTTATCGCCATGCACTGGCAATCCGCCCCAACTACCCACAGGCACGGCTAAATCTTGCCGTGCGCTATGCCCATCAGGGGCGGCATCAGGAAGCTATCCAGGAATACAATGCCCTGCTCAAACAAGATAGCAGCTATGCCCTGGCCTGGCGTAATCTGGGGTTTGCCTATCAAGCGATAGGGGAACAAAAAAAGTCGGAGCAGGCCTTGCGCCGCTCTCTGGAACTTGAGCCGCAGACTATCAAGGCAATGACGGCGCTGGCATCTACTTTAAGTACACAAATGAAATATGCTGAAGCGATAGAAATAATGCGACAGGCTGTAGCTGTTGATGCTGCCGATCCGCAATTAAGAGCAAAGCTGGCACGCCTCCTTCTTAAGGCAGGAAAGGAAGATGATGCGCGCACCGAATTCGAAAAAGCCAGGAAGCTCGATCCTGACAACCACAAACTTGCTCAAGAAATAAATACCATATTCGTAAATTCAAAATGAGGAGTTGATGAATGCCCCACAGAAGAATAATTACTCCAGCACTACTTCTATCGATATCGGCCACTGCCTTCGCTGCCGAACATGTGGCCAAGTCACCTTGGAGTCTGGAAATAGAAACGGGGGTCGGCTATGACAGCAATGCCTATCTTGCCCCCAGCGAGCCCTACATCGATTACGCACCAGCCACACCTGTAGCAGTAAACCCAGTCACAAAGTCCGGTATTTTCATTCCGGTTAATTTGAATACGGAATACAGCGGCCGCGACAGTAACCAATGGGGAGCCATTGCCGCCTACTCGTTCAGTGGCAGCTATTATCCCGAGGCAAATACCGAAAATGCCAATGAGTACAACCATCTACTCAAGGGGGGGATAGAGTTTTTGTTGAGTCAGGAGGGGAAACGGGAAGATACCGTGCAGGTAACACCCTATTTCGGCGTGCATAGCAAGACCTACTTCAATCGTGACACCGGCGACCAAATGGTTTCGAACGCTGGAACCGATCTCTCAGATCGCTATAGCTACAACATTTCCGGGGTTAGTGCCAAGTTTGACCAGGAGACCGTCCGCTTTCCCTATAATCTGCATGTCGATGTTGCTCGTCTCGACTATATCGAGCCTGGTTCCACAGCTTTTGACTCCTATGACCACGACTATTTATTGATGGGGGGCGATATCGATTTTCCGCTCGCCAAGCCAACGAAGCTTACGGTCAGTTATGATCATTACACCCGCAGCTATGACGAGTGGAGGGCGCGGGATCTCTCCGGCAACTATGTAGCAGGAACGGCCCGTAAATATGTGTACAACAAGTACGGGGCATCCATTCGTCAGAAATTGAATAACGATTTTGTTGTATATCTCGACTATTACATAACAGACAGGAAAGACGAATATGTCGGATATTATGACTACATCAAAAGTAGCTACGGTCTACGTGCAATCTATGACAAAGACAAACTGCGCATCAAGGCCAAGGCGCTCTGGTGGCAGCGTGATTATGACAACGCCTTTGCCTTTGATGATCCCTCTCAGGCTGATATGAGCTACAAGTCTGCAGAGTACAGCATAAAAGGCGATTACGATCTCACCAAGCATCATGGCCTGTGGACTGAGTTGAAATCGATCGATCAGCAGTCTACCGATCAACGCTATGAATATAACCGTTATCGCGCAATGGTTGGCTGGCGTTGGGAGAAGTAGACATGCAATTTATATGAATGAGGGAGTCAGCTCCCTCATTCATCTTACTATCACCCTGCTAGGGTTTGACATGCCATCAGCTGCTGTAATTTACAAAAATGAACGCCGGCTCGAAAAAATCTGAGGTTACGGTTTGAAAGTGAGTAATCAAGCAGAGTGATCAGGGACGGACGAAATAATCAGGCAGCTACCATCGCCTCCACCTTTTCCAGAAATCGCGGCCATTCGAGCGGCGCCGCATCCAAAAGCCAGTCTGTACCGACACCCATGTGATTGAATAGTCGTTACTCGTACGTACGCACCTATCGCCAGCCCTTGCTTTCCGTCAAAATCCAGAGTGAAATCTAACCCAGTGCAGAAACGCCTGGGTCATAAGGCGCTGATGCCTATATCTATGCTCAGAGTTTGGCCACATTGTCAGCAGAATCCAAGTGTTTCACTCGGCCTCGTATTTCTGGCAGCATTACTGTTGGGAGTGCATTTGAGTTCGCCCATTTTTGGCAAGTGCGCTTTGCGGTATCGCTGCCATTAATGGGCGTGGCCACCTATGTTCACATAAGTATTATTTCTAGATGAGTGGCCGGAGTTTACTCTGGAATTCATGAGACCAAGGCTCCTTTTAGGTGGCACGGCCGGTGATGCGTGGCCTCCTCCGGGAGAGTGGCGAAGATAGAGACAAACCGCCACCCACCCGTGATAATAGCGCCATAACCAATACCAAGAAGCTTTCCATGCACGAAGTCGATTTGCTTTCCAATATCGGTGTGGCCATCGTCGCGGCCACGCTTTTTGCCCTGGTCGCCAAGTCATTACGTCAGCCACTGCTCTTGGCCTATCTGGGGGCCGGGGTTTTTCTTGGCCCGAAGATGGGGCTCGGCCTCATCACCGATGAGGCGAGCATAAGCCTGATCTCGGAGATTGGCCTTATCCTGCTACTCTTTATCATCGGTCTGGAGATCGACCTCAAGAAACTGCTTGGTGCCGGGCGTACGCTCATTGTCTCCGGCATTATGCAATTCATCATAGGCGTGGCGCTGGGCCTTGGCTTTTTCCTGTTGCTCGGATTTTCGGCGGGAGGGGGGCGCTTCGATGCTCTCTATCTGGCCATTGCGATGGCACTGAGCAGCACCATGATCGTGGTGAAGATCCTCTACGATAAATCGGAGCTGGCGACCCTGCCGGGGCGAATCACCCTCGGCATTCTTATCTTCCAGGATATCTGGGCCATTCTCTTTCTGTCGGTGCAGTCGACACTGCACGACCCGAGCCTCGCCATGATTCTGCTCTCGTTGGGCAAGGGGGCCGCACTGGTCTTGATGAGCTTTCTTGCGAGTCGTTACCTGCTGCTGCGCGTTTTTGCCTCCATCTCCAAAGTACCGGAGCTGGTGCTCATCACGGCTATTGCCTGGTGTTTCTTTGTTACCGGTGTGGCAGGCGAGATTGGCTTGTCGCGCGAAATGGGGGCGCTGATTGCGGGGGTCAGTCTCTCCTCTTTCCCCTATAACGTTGACGTCATCGCCAAGGTGCTCAATATCCGCGATTTCTTTGTCACACTTTTTTTCGTCGGCCTTGGCATGCAGATCCCGATGCCGACCAGTTCGCTGCTGCTCTATGCGTTGCTGGCGGCCCTGTTCCTGGTGCTAACACGCTTTTTTGCCATCTTCCCCATCCTCTATTCCATGAAGTGCGGTCTACGTGCCAGCCTTATTCCCTGCATCAACCTTTCACAATTGAGTGAGTTTTCGCTGGTGATCGCCGCCCTCGGCCTGGGCTTTCACCATATTGATGCTGAGGTGGTGGGGATCCTCACCTTTGTCTTTGCCATTACCTCGGTACTCTCGACCTACATGATTCAATATAACGAACAGCTGCAAGGTTGGCTGGCAAAGGGGATGCGCCGTTTGGGCATGGGTGATTTGGGAGAGAGCACTGCAGGCGCAGATGCGGGGGCGCACCACCATGGCATCGTGTTTCTCGGTTTTTACCGCGAGGCGAGCTCGGTGTTTTATGAAATGGAGGCGCTGCAGGCGCGCGGCGCGGCGTCGCTCATCGACAAGCTCCTGGTAATCGATATCAATCCTCAGGTTCATGCCGAGCTCAAAAAGCGTGCTGTTGCATGCATCTATGGTGATATCGCCAGCATGGATACCCTCAAGCATGCCCATATCGAGCAGGCCGAGACGGTGGTTTGTACCATTCCTGACACGTTGTTGCGCGGTACCTCCAATGAGCGCTTGCTGCGCAAGATGCGCAGGCTCTGTCCGCAGGCGCAGGTGATTGTGACAGCCAGCACCCTGCAGGCTGCGCGCCATCTTTATGATGAAGGTGCCGATTTTGTTTTCATTCCGCGGCTTCACTCGGCACGCCAGGTGGCGGAGATTATTGCGCAGGCACAGGTGGATAATCTTGCCCCCTACCGTGAAGAGGATAAGGCACACCTGGCCCAGCGCATCGAGGTTCTGGATTGATGCGCTAAGGCAAAGGCCAGAGACGGGCTGCACTGCGACGTGCTTCTCATCCTACAAAACTCGCCTCACGGTTTCTTCACCATAGTAAAGGCGGCGGTTATTTTTCGAGAACCAGGTAGCCCATGGGGGATCCGATTGGTCAACGGGGGGAGGGGTGGTATAAAATCCCGGGCCATGACAATAACTCCAGGAATGACTCCGGCCCGATGGACAGCCTTTCTTGTGCTGCCACTGTTGCTATTTCTCGTTCCGAACGCCCCCGAGGCGGCGCCGCCCACTTCAGCAGCTCCCATTGTGGTGGGCTTCTCCCAGGATACCCTCGCCAATGATTGGCGCCAGACCCAGGCGCGCGAGCTGGAGCAGGCGTTTGCCACCCTGCCGGGGTACCGGCTGCTGGTTACCGACGGTATGGGGCACACCGCCAAGCAGATCAGCGACATCGAGGATTTGCTGCGCCTCCCCGTGGATATCCTCATCGCCAGCCCGCGTGATGCCCACACCATGACCCCGGTGATCGCCAAGGCTCATCGCAGCGGCATTCCAGTGATTCTTCTCACCCGCAGCATCGAGAGCAGCGACTACACCACCCTGATCGCGGCGGATGATGCCTCGATAGCGCGTGCAGCGGCCCACCATATAGCCAGTGAGCTCAAGGGCCACGGCGACATCCTGATGCTGCAGGGGGTTCCCTCCGCCTCCACTGCCGAGATACGCACCGCGGCTTTCGAGCGGGCGCTCAAGGAGTTTCCACACATGCACGTTTCTGCACGCAAGGTGGGCAACTATCTGCGCGCCGATGCGCTGCGCGCGGTGGAGGAGGTGCTGGCGGCGAAGATTCCCTTTGATGCCATCTACGCCCAGAGCGACAGCATGGCCAGCGGCGCGCGCCTGGCCCTGAAGAAAGCCGGCATCGATCCCGCGCGCAAGCTGATAGTCGGCATCGACTACATCGGTGAGGCACGCGAGGCGATTCGCGCCGGCGAGCAGAACGCCAGCTTCCTTTATCCCACCTGTAGCCGCGAGGCAGTGGCGGCTGTCAAGGCGCTCGCCCAGGGTAAATCACTGCCGAAGCGCATCGTGGTCGATTCGCTCAAGATCACCCGTGCCAACGTTGAGCACGTTGCACCTATCTTCTGACCCCGATGCGCTCCCTTTACTCCATCAAATACAAGCTGCTGCTGTTGCTTCTGCTTACCCTGGTGCTCACCCTCGCCCTGGTGGGAACTGCCATTAATACCCTCATCACCACCTTTCACCGCCAACAGGCCAGTGAGGTGTTCACCGACTCCCACCGTATCATTAACGAAGAACTGGAGGCACGCGGTAGCCGGCTGGTGAAACAGGCCCGCACCGTAGCACAGCGAACGGATCTGATTGCAGCGGTGGCCATGATCCGCGACTACGCCACCCCCGCTGATTATCAGCCGTTGCTGTTTGATGAGGAAAAACGTGCCATTGCCCGAGAGCTGTTCATCGAGGCGCGCGCCGCCGACATCGGTATGCTGGCTCTTTATACCGATGCGGGTGAACTGGTGGCCTTCCATTCGCAGGAGATGGAGGAGCACGGCGGCTATCTCACCTATGTACGGGGCGTTGCGCAGCTGATGGCGCGCCAGGTGGGAGAGGAGGAGCAGTGGCATATGATCGACGACAACCCGGCCATGCACTTCCATCCGCCCGCCGAAGAGGAGCTCGAAAGCGTGATCTATCGCTATCATGATCGTCGTTTCGAGATCGAGGTGAGCGCGCCACTGATCCGGCGCTATCCCGACGGCTCGTCGCGGCGCATCGGTTTTGTGGTGGCCTCTGACTTAATCTCCGGTCGCTTCCTCACTTCACTGGAAACCCGCAGCGGCGTGGATTCGGCCATTTACTTTGGTGATGGCGGCCACATCGGCACTATCGCGACATCCGCACAGCAACAACTGCAATCGCTGATCGCGGCAGGCGCTCTGGGCATCGATACACATCAGGAGAGTGAAACCAATGAGCACTTCCTGAGCGCATTTCCGGTGGTACTGGCGGGGGGCGAACGCGCCTATTTCACCGCCACCATCGACAAGCGCTCGGTAACCTCGGCGATCCGCGCCACCCAAAAGACGGTCTTCCCCTTGTTGTTGTTGGCTCTGCTGATCATCGTTCCACTCGGGAGCTGGGCGGCCAACCGGGTCATCTCGACACCGGTACAGCAGCTGGCGAACGCCGTGGCAGGTTTGGAGCGGGGTGATTTCAGCGGCCGCGTCGTGGTTACCGGCAACGACGAGATCGGCATGCTGGCACGCGCCTTTAACGACATGTCCGCCGCCATCAAACGCCGCGAGGAGGCGCTGGTTGCCAGCGAAACCAAATACCGCACCCTGGTCGACAATCTGCCCCAGCGGGTTTTCTACAAGGACCTCAATTCGGTCTATATCTCCTGTAATCGCCGCTACGCCGCGGATCTGGGGATCGAGCCTGCCGGAATCGTCGGCAAGAGCGATTTCGATTTCTACAGCGCGGCGGCCGCCGAAAAATTTCGCGCCGATGATCAGGCGATCATGGCCAGCAGGCAGCTGGCCGAACTGGAAGAGCGCTATGAACCTGAAGGTGGCTCGCCGGCGTACATCCACACCGTCAAGACACCAATGTTCGATGAACAGGGGAACTGCACGGGCATACTCGGCATCTTTTGGGACATCACCGAGAAGAAGCAGGCAGATGAACGGCTGCGTCAGTCGGCCACGGTTTTCGAAAGTACGGGTGAAGGGGTAATCATCACCGATCCCCAGCTCAACATCATCGCCATAAACAAGGCTTTCACCGAGATCACCGGCTATACCGAGGCAGAGATGTTGGGCAAGAAGCCGAACATCCGCCGTTCCAAATATCACGACACAGCCTTCTACGAGAAGATGTGGCACGCCATTAACACCACCGGTCGCTGGCAGGGCGAGATCTGGAACCGCACCAAACAGGGTGAGCCCAAACCGGAATGGATGACCATCAGCACCGTCCATGACGAGCAGGGGCGGGTGAGCAACTACGTGGCGGTATTCTCCGACATCAGCGAGGTCAAAGAGTCGCAACAGCGGCTAGACCATCTGGCGCATCACGATCCCCTGACCAATCTCCCCAACCGTCTGCTGCTCACAGACCGCCTGGAACATGCCATTGCCCGTGCCCGCCGCAGCGGCGAGTCGGTGGCGGTGCTGTTCCTCGACCTGGACCGCTTCAAGAACATCAACGACACCCTGGGCCATCCGGTCGGCGACGATCTGTTGATGAAGGTCGCCGAACGTCTGCGCGAGGTGCTGCGTGAAACTCAGCACGAGGGGGATACGGTGGCGCGCCTTGGCGGTGACGAGTTCGTGGTTCTGCTCGAAGGGGTCGATGCGCAGGAAGAGATCGAAGATGTCGCCAACAGGATTCTCGATCACATCGGCACGCCGTTTACTGTACAGGGGCAGGAGCTCTATATCGGTGCCAGTATCGGTATCAGTCTCTTCCCGGGCGATGGTGAGGAGGTCGCTACCCTGATCAGAAACGCCGATACGGCCATGTACCGCGCCAAGGAGCAGGGGCGTGACACCTTCCGCTTCTATACCGCCGAATTGACCAGTGAAGCACTCTCGCGCATGTCCCTGGAGGCATCGCTGCGATACGCCCTCATCCGCAACGAGCTGCAGCTGCACTATCAGCCGCAATACGATTTCACAAGCGGCGAACTGGTCGGGGCCGAGGCGCTGTTGCGCTGGCACAACCCCGAGCATGGACGGGTGTCCCCCGACCGCTTTATACCGCTCGCCGAGGATATCGGCCTGATCGTTCCTCTCGGTGAGTGGGTGCTGGCGACAGCCTGCACCACAGCGCGGCAGTGGCTCGATCAGGGACTCTCGTTGCAGACCATCTCCGTCAATCTGTCGGGCATTCAGTTGCAGCGCGACGATATCGTCGAAAAGGTGGAGCTCATCCTGCGCGCCACACGGCTGCCTCCGCACATGCTGGAGCTGGAGATCACCGAAACCGTGCTGATGCGACAACCGGAGCAGGCACAGGCGTTGATGGATCGACTGCGCGCCCTGGGGGTTGGTCTGGCAGTGGACGACTTTGGTACCGGCTACTCCTCCCTCAGCTATCTGAAACGCTTTCCGATCACCAATCTGAAGATCGACAAGTCATTCGTGCGCGACATTCCCCATGATGCTAACGACACTGCCATTACCCAGGCTGTGATCGCGCTTGGCCACAGCCTGCAACTCAAGGTCACCGCCGAGGGGGTGGAGAGTGAACAGCAGGCCCAACTGCTGCGTACCCTCGGGTGTGACAAGGCCCAGGGCTATCTGTACGGTCGGCCGGTGCCGGCCGAAGAGTTCCGTACCCTGGCCTCACGTCAGGTAAACGCTGGCGTCGCCTGAATTATGGCGAGCCTGGAGCCTCTCTCTTGCTACCTGCATGAGAGCTCACATGGCACGAGCGACATCCTCTTTCCCAGACAAGTTTTGAGTGTGAAGTGAACAGCGTGAACGGAAGATGGCGAGCTCTCCTCTTTGGCGCCTTGCTCCTGCAAGCCTCTGGCGCCCAGGCCGCCAACCTGGATATTGGCCTGGGGCTGAGCTTTGTCGACGATATCCATAGCGACGCACTCGCAGGGGCCTGGGACCTGCAGGTGGGTTATGAGTTTGAACACGTTCCCGGCTGGGCCATCGGAGGGCAGTTGCAGGTAACGCAGGCGATGAACCCCCAAAGCCAGCCCAGCAGTGAAAAGGATATGGTCTACTCATCCGCGGGCTTGTATCTCACCGCCAGTCCCAACAAAAGTTGGCTCTATTTCAAGGGCGGGATCGTGGATTCCAGATACGAGACTATCGCCCATGACCAACACACGGCCGGGGTGGGGATGGGTGCTGGAATTGTGCTCGATTATCCCCAAGTGCGGCTGCATGTTCTCGATTTTCAGCGCCTCATGATTGGCTCAGAGAGCTTCAACATGTATACGATCAGCCTGACCGTGCTCTCCTCTGCGTACTACTAGATCCGGAGCTTAGTTTGTTCGGTCAACTGGAAGGGTGCTATAGCGCGCAACCATTTCAATAAATCGCGTGCGTGTTATCTCCTCGGCACCAAGACTCAACAGGTGTTCGGTGGTCACCTGACAATCGATGAGTACCACCCCTTCGGCCTGCAGCTTGCGTACCAGATGGACGAAGGGGACCTTGGAGGCGTCGGTTTTTCTGCTAAACATCGATTCGCCAAAAAAGATCCGCCCCAGCCGCAGACCATACAAACCACCTACCAGTTCATCCCCCAGCCAGCTCTCGGCCGAGTGGGCATAGCCCATCTCGTGCAGCTTGATATAGGCCTGCTGCATCTCTTCGCTGATCCAGGTGCCATCCTGGCCGCGGCGCGGCGTTTGTGCGCAGGCGCGTATCACCTGTTCAAACGCCGTGTCGAAGGTGACGCGATAGGTGTGGCGATCGATGGTCTTGCGCAGACTGCGCGATACCTTGAGTTTTTCGGGAAAGAGCACCGCGCGCGGATCGGGCGACCACCAGAGGATCGGCTGACCCGGGCTGAACCAGGGGAAGATGCCGTGGCGGTAGGCGTTGAGGATACGCTCCGGTGCCAGGTCGCCGCCGACGGCGAGCAGGCCGTCGGGCTTGGTCATGGCGTACTCCACCGGCGGAAAGGTGTAGCTGCGATCGTGTGGGTCGAGCCAGAACGGCCCTCGTTGCGTCACGCTTCACCCTCCTGCTTGAAGGGGAGGTGGCTGCGCAGCTCCTGCATGTATTCCGCCATGCTCTCCTGCTCCTGTTGCAGATAGCGTGCTACCGCTTCGCTGAACCCCGGGTGGTCAAGATGGTGCGCCGACCAGGTGGGGGTTGGTTCGAAGCCGCGCCACACTTTGTGTTCGCCCTGGGCGCCCGGTTCGAACTTGTGCAGACCGTGGGCGATGCAGTAGTCGATGCCCGCATAATAGCAGGCCTCGAAGTGGAGACTGTCGAACTCCTCCAGGCAGCCCCAGTGGCGACCATAGAGGGTGTCGCTGGAACGCAAATTGAGCGCGCCAGCCACATAGCGTCCCTCATGCAGCGCCAAAACCAAGACGATGTTGCGCGGCAGTGCGCGCGCAATGGCCTTGAAGAAGTCGAGGGTGAGGGTGGCGTGGCCGCCGCGCTTGTCGAAGGTGGTGGTGTAGAAGCGGTGGAAAATCGCCCACTGCTCGTCGCTCACCTCATCGCCGTGCAGCGCCTCGAGGGTGACCTTGGCGTCGCGCACCTTGCGCCGCTCCTGCTTCACCTTCTTGCGCCGGTCGCGGGTGAAGTGATCGAGATAGTGGTCGAACGACTCATAACCGCGATTGAACCAGTGGAACTGGCAGCCGGTGCGGCGCAGAAAGCCGTGCTGTTCCAGCGTTGTCATCTGCGCATCGTCGGGAAAGAGCCAGTGCAGGGAGGAGGCGTGCTCCTCTGCGAGCAGCTCCCGCGCCGCGGCGATCAGGTGCGCTTCGGCGGCAGCGCGCTCGGCATCCGGGTGCACCAGCAGGCGCGCACCGGTGACCGGGGAGTAGGGGATGGCAGAAACCAGTTTCGGATAGTAGCGCAGGCCCTGGCGCTGGTAGGCATCAGCCCAGCTCCAGTCGAACACCAGCTCACCGTAGGAGTTGTTCTTGAGGTAGAGCGGCACCGCACCGATGAGTTTATTGCTTTCATCGCGCAGCACGATGTGGCGCGGCCGCCAGCCCCATTGGTCACCGACGCAACCGTGCTGCTCCAGCGCCGCGAGAAATTCGTGACGCAGGAAGGGGTTGTCGATGCCGCCTTCGAGGGCGTTCCATTCGCTGGCAGCAATCTTGGAGAGATCATGAATCACGCGAATAGGCATGGAGATATCTGTTCAGTTCAGCATATGCCCCTTGTGAGTAGAGGTGATCAAACGCTGCATATCGTTTCGATCCCCTTTCCCTGGCCCTCTAACCTAACGGTCATAAATCCCTGGTGGGAGAGGGGACTAACTAATCGCGATTAACAAAAACCCGCAGGTGTACATCTGCGGGTTTTGATGGGGCCTTGCCTGCACATTTGCAAGCAGCACAGACGCGAGACGTATTGAATTCAATCGTTTGCGCTCTTCGCGTCCTTTGCGGTTAAGCTTTGTTTTTGATTAGCCCTTGCTCTCCAGGAACATCTCGGCATCCAACGCGGCCATGCAGCCGGTGCCGGCGGAGGTGATGGCCTGGCGGTAGTGGTGGTCGGCGACATCGCCGGCGGCGAACACACCTGCCACGCTGGTGGCGGTGGCGTTGCCGTTGCGGCCACCCTGGGTGACGATGTAGCCATTTTCCAGTTCGAGCTGGCCGGCGAACAGGTCGGTGTTGGGCTTGTGGCCGATAGCGATGAAGACGCCGGTCAGTGCCAACTCCTTCTTGTCGCCGCTCTGGTTGTTCTTGATGCGCAGGCCGGTGACGCCGGAGTTGTCGCCCAGCACTTCATCCACTTCGGAGTTCCACTCGATGGTGACGTTGCCGCTCTTGCTCTTTTCGATGAGCTGGTCGGAGAGGATCTTTTCGCAGCGGAACTTGTCGCGGCGGTGCACCACGGTGACGTGCTTGGCGATGTTGGCGAGATAGAGCGCCTCTTCCACGGCGGTGTTGCCGCCGCCGATCACCGCCACGTCCTGGCCGCGATAGAAGAAGCCGTCGCAGGTGGCGCAGCCGGAGACGCCACGTCCCTTGAACCTCTCTTCCGAGTCGAGCCCCAGGTACATGGCCGAGGCGCCGGTGGCGATGATCAGCGCGTCGCAGGTGTAGCTGCCGGCGTCACCGGTCAGGGTGAAGGGGCGCTTGGTGAGGTCGGCGGTGTTGATATGGTCGAAGAGGATCTCGGTGTCGAAGCGCTTGGCGTGCTCTTCCATCTGCTGCATCAGCCCAGGGCCGGTGAGGCCGTGCGTGCCGCCCGGCCAGTTGTCGATCTCGGTGGTGGTCATCAGCTGGCCGCCCTGCTGCAGACCGGTGATGATCACCGGCTTGAGGTTGGCGCGCGCCGCATAGACGGCAGCGGTGTAGCCGGCGGGACCGGAACCGAGGATGAGAAGCTGGCAATGTCTGGATTGACTCATGGGGTGTTACTCCGGGCGCTGTTTGGTTTTTGCTAGATTATTGATAACTGACCTGACTATTCAGGTATGGTACGTGCTGCATCCACACCGGTAAAGGAGCGACCATGCGCATTGGCATTCCCCGCGAAATCAAAACACTCGAAGGGCGCGTCGGGTTGATCCCCCACGCGGCCGCCGAACTCGTACGGCAAGGGCATCAACTCTTTATCGAACAGGGGGCGGGCCTGGCCAGCGGTTACAGTGATGATGAATACCGCGCGCTCGGTGTGGAGATCGTCGCCGATGCCTCTGCGCTTTATGGGGTTGCACAGATGGTTATCAAGGTGAAGGAGCCGCAGCCGGCGGAGTGGCCGCTGTTGCGCAAGGACCATCTGCTCTTCTGTTACCTCCATTTGGCGGCTGAACCGGCGTTGACGAAGGCGCTGCTCGACATCGGCCTCACCGGCATCGCCTTCGAGACCATCAACGAACATGGCCTGCTGCCGGCGCTGGCCCCCATGAGCGACATCGCCGGACGCCTGGCGGTGCAGGTGGGGGCCAATCTGCTGCAGCGTCCCCACGGTGGCAAGGGCATTCTGCTGGGCGGCCTGCCTGCGGCACCACGTGGCCAGGTGGTGATCCTCGGTGCCGGGGTGGCCGGCGGTAACGCGGCAGTGATGGCGAGCGCTATGGGCGCGCATGTCACCATCTTCGACCACAACCGCGAGCGGCTGGCGGCGATGCGCGCCCTCGGTGGCAACGTTACCGCCCTCTATCCCTATAGCGATGCGCTGGAAAATGCGGTGCTGCAGGCCGACCTGCTGGTCGGGGCGGTGCTGGTGCCGGGGGCGAGGGCGCCCCACCTCATCTCCGCCGAGACGGTGCGGCGCATGGAAAACGGCAGCGTCATTATCGACATCTCGGTCGATCAGGGGGGCTGCATCGAGACCACCCGACCCACCAGTTGGGCCGAGCCGACCTTTGTCTGGGAGGGCAAGCTCCACTTCGGCGTCACCAACATGCCGGGTGCGGTACCGCGCAGCGCCTCGCAGGCGCTGTCGGCAGCGATCCTCCCCTATGCCCAGCGGCTCGCCGCCGGTGGCTGGGAGGGGAACCCGGCGCTCGTGGCGGGTGTCAATGTGCGTGACGGAGCGCTCGTGCTGGAGGCCTTGAAGCGTGTCTAACGAACTGAAAACAGGTACAATTCTCAACATGTTACGCAACATTTTTACGGATTGATCTTGGCACAGGCAACCGGAAAAAAATCTGAACGCTGGGCGGTCGGCCCCCATTTGCAACGCGGTCTGCGCGAGGGGGCGCTCTACCTGTCGCTGGCGCTGGCGGCCTTTCTCTTTCTCTCGCTGGCTACCTTCCATCCCGGGGATCCCGGTTGGTCGCACATGGGCAGCAATAGTGAAATCGCCAATCTGGGAGGTCGTTTCGGTGCCTGGCTCTCCGATGTGGTGCTCTACATCTTTGGCCTGATGGCCTTCATCTTTCCGCTGATGGTGGGGTATGCGGGCTGGCTCTACTTTCGCGGCGCGCAGAGCGAGGATGAGTTTTCCAATCGCCTCCATACCTTTTTACGCGTTCTGGGCTTCGTGTTAACCATGGGTGGGGGCGCGGCACTCGCCTTTATCCATCATGGCCAGCGTGTCGCCTCGATGCCCCTCGATGCCGGGGGAGTACTGGGTCATGTGGTGGGGCTCTGGTTTGCCTCCACCTTCAGCCCCCTCGGCGCTACGCTGATATTGCTCGCCCTGTTCCTCACCGGGGTTACCCTCTTTACCGGGTTGTCGTGGCTGCAACTGATGGACCGGCTGGGGGGCTGGATGCTGCGCTTCATCGGCGGGTGTCGTGAAAGCTGGTTCTACATGGGCGACATGATCGCGGCCCGCAAGGCACGGCGCGAGCGTGTGGAGAAGGTGGAGACGGTGAAGAAGAAGACCGAAAACCGTCCGCCCCCGCGCATCGAGCCGGTGATCAATGTGCCACCGCAACCGACCAAGCGCGAGGTGCAGGAGAAGCAGGCGCCGCTGTTCGTCCCGACCGCCACGGAGGGGCTGCCGCCGCTGGCGCTGCTCGATGAGCCGAGCGCCCCCAAGCATCCCATCAAGCCCGAGTCGCTGGAGGCGATGTCGCGTCTGGTGGAGATGAAGCTGCGCGATTTCGGCGTCGAGGTGCAGGTGGTGGAGGTCCATCCCGGCCCGGTGATTACCCGTTTCGAACTGCAACCGGCGGCCGGGGTGAAGGTGAGCCAGATCTCCAACCTCTCCAAGGATCTGGCGCGCTCGCTCTCCACCGCGAGTGTGCGTGTGGTGGAGGTGATCCCGGGCAAGACCACGGTAGGTCTGGAGATCCCCAATGAACATCGCGAGATCGTCTATCTCTCCGAGACCTTCCGCTCCAAGGCCTATGAAGAGGCGGGTTCGCCACTGACCCTGGCGCTGGGCAAAGATATCGCCGGCAATCCGATGGTGGCCGACCTCGCCAAGATGCCGCACCTGCTGGTGGCGGGCACCACCGGTTCGGGCAAGTCGGTGGCGATCAACGCCATGATCCTGAGCCTGCTCTACAACGCCACGCCGCGCGACGTGCGTCTCATCATGGTCGACCCGAAGATGCTGGAGCTCTCCATCTACGAGGGGATCCCCCACCTGCTGACGCCGGTGGTGACCGACATGAAGGATGCGGCCAACGCGCTGCGCTGGTGCGTGGCGGAGATGGAGCGGCGTTACAAGCTGATGGCGGCGCTGGGGGTGCGCAACATCGCCGGCTTCAACAAGAAGGTGAAGGATGCCATCGACGCCAAGCAGCCCCTCAAGGATCCCACCTGGCTGCCGTTGGTACCCGATGCCCCGGAGCTGGAGGCGCAGCGTCCGACCCTCGATACGCTTCCCTTTATCGTGGTGGTGGTGGACGAACTGGCCGACATGATGATGGTGGTGGGCAAGAAGGTGGAGGAGTTCATCGCCCGCCTGGCGCAGAAGGCGCGCGCCGCCGGTATCCATCTCATCCTCGCCACGCAACGCCCCTCGGTGGACGTGCTGACCGGCCTCATCAAGGCCAACATCCCCACCCGCATCGCCTTCCAGGTCTCGTCGCGCATCGACTCGCGTACCATCCTCGATCAGATGGGTGCCGAGGCGCTGCTCGGCCACGGTGACATGCTCTATCTGCCGCCGGGGCAGGGGGTGCCGCTGCGTGTGCACGGTGCCTTCGTTGCCGACCACGAGGTGCACAACGTAGTTGAAAATCTCAAGAGCCGCGGCCAACCCCAATATCTCGACGAGATCCTCCACCCGGCGAGCGACGGTGGCGATGTCGGCAGTTTCGGCGGTGGTGATGGTGAAGGCGGCGGCGAGAGCGATCCGCTCTACGACGAGGCGGTCAACATCGTCATTGAAAGTCGGCGCGCTTCGGTCTCGGGGATCCAGCGGCGTCTCAAGATCGGCTACAACCGCGCCGCCCGTCTCGTCGAGGAGATGGAACGTGCCGGTCTGGTCGGACCACTCCAATCCAATGGCAACCGCGAAGTGCTGGTGCCTGCATCTGCGAAGGATTAATCCATGAAGTTCCTCTCCCGTTTTGTGTTTGTGATGCTGCTGCTCGCCACCGCCAACAGCTGGGCGGCCAATGAAGGCAAGAAACAGCTCGATGGCTTTCTTGCCAAGCTGACCACGCTGCAGAGCGAATTCGTGCAGAGCCTGGTCGATGCCAACGGCAAGGTGCTCGATGAGAGCGAAGGGGTGATGCAGATCGCCCGCCCCGGCAAATTCCGCCTCGAATACACCTCCGGCTCCAACAACCAGCTCTATGTGGCCGACGGCAACAAGGTGTGGGTCTACGACCGCGACCTGGCGCAGGTGACGGTGAAGAAGCAGGACGAGGCGCTGGGCAGCACCCCGGCGCTGCTGCTCTCCAGCACCGCTCCCATCGAGAAGAATTTCCGCGTCAAGGAGCTGGGTTTTCATGAAGGGTTCCAGTGGCTGGAGTTGAAGCCCCTCAAGAGCGAAGGGAGCTTCGAATACGTGCGCCTGGCGATGGAGGGTAATGTGCTGCGCGCCATGGAGATGATCGACGGCTTCGGCCAGACCACGCGCCTCTATTTCAAGACGCTGCAGCGCAATCCGAAACTCGCTGACACCCTCTTTAGATTCACCCCGCCCAAGGACGTCGATGTGGTCGGCGACGTTAAGTGAAGGATCTGTTCGAGAGTGATCTACATCAGGCGGCGGACGAGACCTTTCGCCCCCTGGCGGACCGCATGCGTCCGCACACCCTCGATGATTACTTCGGCCAGCAGCACCTGATCGGTCCCGGCAAGCCGTTGCGGCTTGCCATCGAGAGTGGCCATCTCCATTCAATGATCCTGTGGGGGCCGCCCGGCACCGGCAAGACCACCCTGGCGCGCATGATCACCCACAAGGTCAACGCCCAGTTCATCACCCTCTCGGCGGTGCTCGCCGGGGTGAAGGATATCCGCGCCGCCATCGAGCAGGCCAAGGTGGTGCGCCAGGCCGAGGGGCGCGGCACCGTGCTGTTCGTCGACGAGGTGCATCGCTTCAACAAGTCGCAGCAGGACGCCTTTCTCCCCTTCGTGGAGGACGGCACCGTCACCTTTATCGGTGCCACCACCGAAAATCCCTCCTTCGAACTCAACAGCGCACTGCTCTCCCGTGCCCGCGTCTATGTGCTGAAGAGCCTCACCGCCGAGGATGTGCGCGCCATCATCGATCACGCCTTGCACGACCAGGTACATGGCCTTGGCGAACGCCACATCGAAATTGCCGAACCGCTGCGCGATCGACTGGCACTGATCGCCGATGGCGATGCACGTCGCGCCCTCAATCTGCTGGAGATCGCCGCTGATCTGGCGGAGAAGATCGATGACCGCGAGGTGATCAGCGAGGCGATCCTCAACGAGGTGCTCAGCAGCGGCGTGCGCCGCTTCGACAAGCAGGGGGAGCTCTTCTACGACCAGATCTCGGCGCTGCACAAATCGGTGCGCGGCTCCAGCCCCGACGCCAGCCTCTACTGGTACACGCGCATGCTCGATGGCGGCTGCGACCCGCTCTACATCGCACGGCGCGTAGTGCGCATGGCCAGCGAGGACATCGGCAACGCCGATCCGCGCGCGCTTGAATTGGCCCTCAACGCCTGGGATGTGATGGAGCGGCTCGGTTCGCCGGAAGGGGAGCTGGCCATCGCCCAGGCGGTGGTCTATATGGCCTGTGCCCCGAAGAGCAACGCGATCTACATGGCCTACAACACCGCCATGGCGGATGTGAAGAGCCATGGCACCTATGAAGTGCCGCTCCACCTGCGCAACGCGCCTACCAAACTGATGAAGGAGCTGGGCTATGGCCGCGAATATCGCTACGCCCACGACGAGCCGGAGGCCTACGCGGCGGGGGAGACCTACTTCCCCGAGGAGATGGGCGAGCGCAGCTACTACCAGCCGGTGCCGCGAGGCCTGGAGCAGAAGATCGCCGAGAAACTGGCGCACCTGCGCGAGTTGGACGAGGCGGCACGCAAGAAGTAGCGTCGCCGTATTTCAAATGGAATTCAGTATGCTCGCTTGAGTTGAATCGAATGCACCGAAATTATCCCCTCTCCCTCCGGGATTTATGCCCTTTAGGGTAGAGGGTTAGGGAGAGGGGATTTATAAATTTTACCTCATCCTGCCTTTATCCCTTTAGGGGGCTCTCCCGGAGGGATTTATACCCTTTAGGGTAGAAGGAACTTACAATTGGCCGCCGCGCTTTAGGGTAAACTTGTCTTACAAAGTCATAACGAAGAATTCAACATGACCCAACTGTTCGCCATCGCCATTGCCGGTGCCATCGGAGCGCTGCTGCGTTTCTGGATGTCGGGCTGGGTCTATGGACTGTTTGGCCGCGACTTTCCCTACGGCACGCTGGCGGTCAATGTGGCGGGTTCCCTGCTGATGGGCGTGAGTTTCGTGCTGCTGGTGGAGCGGCTCGGCAGCGCACCCGAGTGGCGTGCGCTGGTGATGATCGGTTTTCTCGGTGCCTTCACCACCTTCTCCACCTTCTCTTTGGAGACGGTGCAATTACTCGAAGGGGGCGCGCTGGCACGCGCCATGATGAATGTGCTGACCAGTGTGGTGCTCTGTCTCGGCGCAGCGTGGCTGGGTATCGTGTTAGGGAGGCAGCTATGAAACGCAGCGAAGTGATGGTGGTACGCGTCTATCTCAGCGAAGGACACAGCCAGCTGGAGAGTTTGCTCAAGCGGTTGCACGACTGGGAGAAGGTACGCGGCGTCACTGTGTTTCGCGGCATTGCCGGGTTTGGCGATGGCGGCGAGCTGCATACTGCGCGTCTGCTCGACCTCTCCCTCGACCTGCCGCTGGTGGTGGAGTTCTTTGATTCGCCCGCCAAGGTGGAGGCGATCATCGAACATCTGAATACTACGATCAAACCGGGCCACATCCTGAGCTGGCCCGCTTTTGTTAACGAATAACGTCAAAGGATCAAACAACAATGTTGGACGCACGTCTCTTTCGTGGCGAACTGGAGAATACCGCTGCCCAACTGGCGCGCCGTGGCTTCGTGCTCGATGTGGCCGCCATTGCCAGGCTCGAAGCCGAGCGCAAGGAGATTCAGGTCAAGACCCAGGAGCTGCAGGCAGAACGCAACGCCCGCTCCAAGGCGATCGGCCAGGCCAAGGCCAAGGGTGAGGATGCCCAGCCGCTGCTCGATGCGGTGGCCGATCTCGGTGACCGTCTCAAGGCCGCCGAGTCGCGCCTCAACGAAATCCAGGATGAGCTCAACACCCTCGTGATGCGCGTGCCCAACATTCCGCATGCCTCGGTGCCTGTGGGCAAGGATGAGAATGACAACGTCGAGGTGCGTCGCTGGGGCACACCGAAAGAGTTCGCTTTCGCAGTGAAGGACCATGTGGACCTCGGTGCCGCGCTGGGCATGATGGACCCGGATGTGGCCGCCAAGATCACCGGCGCGCGCTTCACCGTGATGAAGGGGCCACTGGCGCGGCTGCACCGCGCGCTGATCCAGTTCATGCTCGACCTGCACACCGGCGAGCACGGTTACAGCGAGACTTATGTGCCTTATCTGGTCAATGCCGACAGCCTGCGTGGCACCGGCCAGCTGCCCAAGTTCGAAGAAGATCTCTTCGCGCTGCGCGGCGAACAGAATTTCTATCTCATCCCCACTGCCGAGGTGCCGGTCACCAATCTGGTGCGTGACACCATCAGCGAGGCGGACAGCCTGCCGCTCAAGTTCGTCGCCCACACCCCCTGTTTCCGCAGCGAGGCGGGCGCCTACGGCCGTGACACACGCGGCATGATCCGCCAGCACCAGTTCGAGAAGGTGGAGCTGGTGCAGATCGTCCGTCCCGAGGAGTCTTACGCGGCACTGGAGGCGTTGGTCGGCCACGCCGAGGAGGTGTTGAAGCGCCTGGAACTACCGTTCCGCACCATGGCGCTGTGCAGCGGCGACATGGGCTTCTCCTCGGCCAAGACCTACGACCTGGAGGTGTGGCTGCCGGGGCAGGGCAAATACCGCGAGATCTCCTCCTGCTCCAACTTCGAGGATTTCCAGGCGCGGCGCATGCAGGCGCGCTGGCGCAATCCTGAGACCAAGAAACCCGAGCTGGTCCATACCCTCAACGGCTCCGGCTTGGCGGTGGGGCGTACCCTGGTGGCGATCATGGAGAACTATCAGGACGAAGGGGGCGCCATTGCCGTGCCCGCGGCGCTGCAGCCCTACATGGGGGGCCTCACCTGTATCGGTGGCTGATGGTCGAGCTGCGACCGAGACCACGGTTTTTTGGGGTAAAAGCCCCTATTGATGAGAGCAACTGAATCTTGGCAGGAGAGAGAGCCATGAAACTGGGCATGAGTGGTTTGCTGGCGATGGCCGTGACCATCATCCTGGCGATGCCGGTGCAGGCCGAAGAGGGGAAACCCAATTGGCAGACCTTCAAGCAGGAGGTAAAGCAGACCGGCCGGGATATCGGCAAGACCGGCAAGGAGGTGGGGCTTGAGATCGCCGACGGCGCCAAGAAGGGCGGCAAGGCGGTCAAAGAGTTCTTTACCTCCGACCGTAGTAAAGGTAACGCCAAGTAACCCTGTTCTTCATAATGTTTAACCCCACGCCAGTGGCGTGGGGCTTCACGGTTGTATCCCCGCGACACCATCCCCATTTCGTCTGCTCTAGGTGTTGAGCCGCGAAGCAGTTAAACTAGGCGCCCCTCGCCGCACGGCGAACCAGATTACGAGTACTTCAATACGATGGAATTTCTCCCGATTTTCATGAACCTGCGTGGGCGTCAGGCCCTCGTGGTGGGTGGTGGTGAAGTGGCCGAGCGCAAGGTGGGGCTGTTGCGTGAGGCGGGGGCCGAGGTGACGGTGGTCTCTCCCGGGCTGGTACCCTCACTGCAAAAAGAGGTGGCTGCTGGCGCCATCCGCCATCGCAACAAGCGCTTCGAACCGGCCGATCTCGACGGTGCGGTGCTGGTGATCGCCGCCACCGACGACGAGACGGTCAACCGCCAGATCTCCCAACTGGCCCAGGCGCGCCACCTGCCGGTCAACGTGGTCGACAACCCCGAGCTGTGCAGCTTCATCATGCCCTCTATCATCGACCGTTCGCCGGTGCAGATCGCCGTCTCCACCGGTGGCGCCTCACCGGTGCTGGCGCGCCTGCTGCGCGCCAAGCTGGAGGCGGCGATCCCTTCCGCCTATGGCCGCCTCGCCGCGATGGTGGCGAGCTTCCGCGATCAGGTGAAGGCGCGCTTCACCGATACCAACGCGCGGCGCAACTTCTGGGAAGGGGTGCTGCAGGGGCGCATCGCCGAGATGGTCTTCGCCGGCAAGGATGAGGAGGCGCGCCAGGCGATCGAAAAGGCGATTGCCGAAGGCAATACCGGTCCGGTGGGCGAGGTCTATCTCATCGGCGGCGGCCCGGGCGATCCCGATCTGCTCACCTTCCGTGCGCTGCGTCTGATGCAGCAGGCCGACGTCATCGTCCATGACCGCCTCATCTCGAAAGAGGTGCTCGACCTCTGCCGCCGCGATGCCGAGCGCATCTACGTGGGCAAGGAGCGCGATAACCACGCCGTGCCGCAGGATCAGATCAACCAGCTGCTGGTGGACTTGGCCAAGCAGGGCAAGCGCGTCTGCCGTCTCAAGGGGGGCGACCCGTTCGTCTTTGGCCGCGGCGGCGAGGAGATCGAGACCCTCACCCAGAACGGCGTCAATTTCCAAGTGGTGCCCGGCATCACCGCCGCACTCGGCACCTCATCCTACGCCGGCATTCCGCTCACTCACCGCGACTACTCGCAGGCGGTGGTGTTCGTTACCGGCCATCTCAAGGATGGCACGATGAACCTCAACTGGAAGGGGCTGGCGCAGCCCAACCAGACCATCGTCTTCTACATGGGGCTGAAGGGGCTGCCGGTGATCTGCGAACAGCTGATGGCGCACGGCCTGCCCGCCGATCTCCCCATCGCTCTGGTGCAGCAGGCGACCACGCCGCGCCAGCGCGTCTTCACCGGCACGCTGGGCACCATGGTCGAGCGCATCAAGGGCGAAGAGATCAAGGCCCCCACGCTGATCATCGTCGGCAACGTGGTGAAGCTGCACGACAAGCTCAACTGGTTCCGTTCGGAGACGATGATCGCGCGTGGGGAGTACTAGGCTCTCACCGTAGTAAGTTGTAAGGACGATTCGATAACTGGGACAGTAGTCCCTTCTCCCTCAGGGAGAACCCCTTAAAGGGGATAAAGGCTAGGATGAGGGGATCATATTAAATCCCCTCTCCCCTAATCCTCTACCCTACGGGCATAAATCCCTGGGGGAGAGGGGAGAATTCAGGGATGTCACGCAGAGTATGATTACTCCGGTCGCCGTTGCTCGGGGCGCACCTTGGAGGCGAGCAGTTCATCGGCATCGTCGATATCGACCAGCTCGCCAGCCTTGTCAACGAGCGGCTGTTCGAAGTCGTTCCAGCCGCGGATGCCGGTCTTGAGCGAGGCGACGTGCTTGAAGCCCATCTGCTGCATGGTGTGGGCGGCGAGCACGCTGCGGTTGCCGGAGCGGCAGATCACCACGATCTCGCGCTCACGGCCAGCGGCCAGTTCTGGCACGGTGTCGTCGTAGTCCCAGTCGCAGGCCGCTTCCAGGATACCGCGCGGCACGCTCAGCGAGCCCTCGATATGGAGCGCGTCATACTCGTAGGGCTCACGAATATCGAGCAGGATGGGCGGCTTGGGCTGCTGGAGTTTCTCGGCGAGGTCCCAGGGAAAGATCTCCTCTACCTCGGTGAGACAATCGGCGATCAGGTCGGTAAAGTGTTTCATCGGGACGGCACTCGGTGGGTTATGCGGCTCGGAAGTGCGCAAATTCTAGCGGCTTTGGCCGTGATACTCAAAAGATGACGGGTGAAGAGATAGTTCTTCACATGATTTAGAGGTAATACCCGCATGGCGTTCGAAAAAATCATTCCCATCAAGGACGAGACACAGCCTGAGGCCGATCCACGCCTCAACGCCTTCTCCTCCCCGTGCGAAGGCAACGAGCCCTATGCGCTGATGGTGCTCGGCGACAGCATGCTGCCCGAATTCATCGAAGGCGATGTCATCGTCATCTATCCCAAGGGCAACTACAAGGATGGCTCGTTCGTCATCGCCTGGCACAACAATGAATATATCTTCCGCCAGCTGGAAGTGCGCGACGACAAACTCTTCATCAAGGCACTCAACCCCGCCTATCCCACCCAGGAGCTGTTAGGTCCCGATGCCATCAAAGGCGTGATTGCCCAGAAGAAAGGGAAGGGGCGGCATAATCGCAAGAATTATGACTGACGCATTGCGGCCTCAGGACAGTTGTCTGTCTTCACAACAGTCTCTGTAAAGAGTTATCTGTTGTGTCAGATGGAGGTTGGGGTTAACTAATTGAACCGGCCATCCAACCGGGATGAACGATGTTAAAGACAATCTGATTTTCTGTTCTTCAGGATATGCCACTGCTTTCTTAACAGTGCAGCTGCCCACACAGCAGCGGTCAGCAGCGTGAGAATACCGAGCGCATAGACCACCCCTCCCAGCATGTGCGCATGCTCCAGAATACCCAATTCACGAAGGATGTAGATCCAATCGTGCCCCCCCGCCTCACCTGTGGCACCGTTCAGCAATACAAGCTGCGGGGCAAAGGCGTCGTAGATGTAGGGCGCTACATCGAGCAGGCTGATGCCGAGCAGCCAAAGGGCCAGGGAAGCCCCGAGGGTGTCGTGATTTTGTCGTAACAGGGCAACCAGCAGCACAACCGGCATCAGCAACTGGGCAAGTGTTCCACCCAATACAGTAGCGAACTGACCAAAGAGTCGGAAAATGACGTGACCTGCCTCGTGAAAGATCAGCAGCGGGCCGTGCAGGAACGACTGATTGATCTCGCCGGTGCGGTAATCCAGTATGGCCATATCGAATCCCCAAATCACAAAGAGCAGCAGGCCCCCCATCCCGGCATAAAAGCGCTCCCTGGAGACAGACTCAGGCGCCGTCAGAAGATAGGAGAGCCACTTTTTCTCACTCGTTGCGGCAGGGCGGCGGGTGAGCTGTGCACGATACGCTGCACTCTGGGCGGCGCGGTATTTTGAGAAGACCAGGCTGCATGAGGGGCAGGCGGTGCCTGTTCCCTCATAGAGACCAGCGGGCAACGGTGCGCGACACTTGGGGCAGCTAGGGGAGTTATCCAGAGTACTCATGAAGGACGAAAATCCTGTGTCATTTCCGTAATATACAGAAGATGAAGAGAGTGGTGCTACAGGCCCGATTGGGAGGGTGTAGACCGATGTTTGGTAGGCGCACTAGAATGGGCCGCCGGATTGTGGGTAATGAAAACCTGATGGCTGTAAACAGGTTTGTATTGCCCACGAGATATAAGTTCATACAGGGAGATGAATGATGATTCACTGTTTCAAGCAAACACGATTTGTCGCGTGGGCTCTGCTGGGGTTGACCATTCTTGGGAGTAGTGCCTGTGCCAGCAGTGGTGAGAGCGCTACCGGGGTTTCGGTGGTGGATCAAAAGGTGGAGCGTCAGAAGTCGCGCGTGGGCAATAAGGTCGATAACCGTGTGGACGATGAGACCGATACGGTGGTGGATGGCGCCGTCGACAAGTTTCTCGATCGGGTCTTCTAGCTAACCTACAGTGCCTGGCGGGCAACCCGCACTCCCGGGTTGCCCACTCCCCCTACTTGATCAGCTCTTCGATCAGCTCTTCCACCATTAGCGCGCGACTTTCACCATCGGGCAGCGGTTTGACGATACGCAGCCGCTCCTGGCCATCCAGCTTGTAGAGCTTCGCCTTTACCTGAATTAGTTTGATGATCTTCATCGGGTCGACATTCGGTTTTTCGCTGAAGATGACGCGGCCACCATTTTCGCCCAGTTCGATCTTGGTGATGCCAAGCGGGGTGGCGAGCAGCTTCAGTTCGGCGATGCGGAACAGCATCTTGGTTTGCGGCGGCAACAGACCGAAGCGGTCGATCATCTCCACCTGCAGCTCGCGCAATTCCTCATTCGAAGTGGCTGAGGCGATGCGTTTGTAGAGCATCAACCGTTCGTGCACGTCGGGCAGGTAGTCGTCGGGGATCAGTGCCGCAACGTTGAGTTCGATTTCGGTGCCGTGGTTGTGCGGTTTATCCAGCTCCGGTTCACGCCCCTCCTTGAGTGCCTGCACCGCGCGCTCCAGCAGTTCGCCATAGAGGGTAAAACCGATCCCCTGGATCTGGCCACTCTGGTCCTCGCCGAGCAGCTCACCGGCACCGCGGATCTCCAGGTCGTGGGTGGCGAGCATGAAGCCGGTGCCGAGTTCTTCGATCGCCTCGATCGCTTCAAGGCGCTTCTCGGCATCCTTGGTCAGGTTGCGTTTCGACGGCACGATCAGATAGGCGTAGGCGCGGTGGTGCGAACGACCGACGCGGCCGCGCAGCTGGTAGAGCTGGGCGAGCCCGAGGCGGTCGGCGCGGTCCACGAACATCGTGTTCGCGGTGGGCACGTCGATGCCGCTCTCCACGATGAGCGTGGGGACGAGCACGTCGATCTCCCCGGCGACGAAGCGTCG
>DASWUD010000040.1:0-2894 GCA_036401755.1 Gammaproteobacteria bacterium | reverse complement strand
GCCGCCGTAGATGACCTTTACGGTTGGCAGCACCTCGCGAAAGCGCCGCGTCAACTCACACACGGTGGGATGGGCCGAGGTCGAGCCGGAGTGGCCCAGCAGAATCGCTTCAGGCTGTGCGCTCACCACCCGCCGCACGATCTCCTCCTGCGACAGCGGACCGATCTCCGCATCGAGCAATGTCACATCGTGACCGTCGTCGCGCAGCGGCCCGCCGATGGCCAATAGACCGAGCGGTGGCAGATGTTCTGGGGGAATACGGCTGCCGATGGCCGTATGGGGTGGATTGATTAGCAGAATACGCATAGCAACGCCCTCTCTTTGTTGATCGGTACAGCCGTACCGAACCTCAGTGACAGGGTGACTATGACGCGTGTGTGTGGGGATATGATGTGGTGTCTGTGTGGATTGAATGGAGCTCGCTGCCCTCGCGCCTGCCTGTGCCCGTTCAGCAGATGCGCGGCAACTGTTCACCGCTCAACCAGTCGACCATGCGCCGTCCGCCCAAGCGGGTTTTCATCTGCACGAAGGCGCGGCGAGCTTCGATCACTTCGCCGATGAGTGCCGCCCGTTTGCCCAACGGGTGGGCACGCATTGTCGCCAGCAGCCGTTCGGCATCACTCGCGGCGCAGATGGCGATCAGTTTTCCTTCGTTGGCAACGTTGAGGGGATCGAGACCGAGCAGTTCGCACGCCGCCTCGACCAGCGGGTTGAGCGGGATGGCAGACTCATCGAGATGAATGCCCACCCCCGACTGGCTGGCGATCTCGTTGAGGGTGGCGGCCAGCCCGCCGCGGGTGGGATCGCGCAGCACGCGGATCTCGCCACCGGTGGCCAGCATCGCCGCCACCAGGGTATGTAGCGCGGCGGTATCGGAGCTGAGCGGCGCGTCGAATAAGAGATTCTCGCGCTGGCTCATGATCGCCATGCCGTGATCGCCGAGGGTGCCGGAGAGGAGCACCGCATCACCCGGCCGCGCCCGATCCCCCGAGAGGTGAATTCCCTCTTCGACCACGCCGACACCGGTAGTGGTGATGAAGACCCCATCGCCCTTGCCCGGCTCGACCACCTTGGTATCGCCGGTGACCACCGGCACGCCGGCCTCGCGTGAGGCGTGCGCCATCGAGTCGACGATGCGCTGGAGATCGGACAGCGGAAATCCCGCTTCGAGGATGAAGGAGGCGGCCAGATAGAGCGGCCGCGCGCCCATCATCGCCACATCGTTGATGGTGCCGTGCACCGCCAGCGCGCCGATGTCGCCGCCGGGGAAGAAGAGCGGCGAGACCACATGGCTGTCGGTAGCCATTACCAGTCGCCCGCTCACCGCCGGCAGCAGCGCGCCGTCGTTGCCCTGCGCCAGATATTCATTACCCAGCGCCGCGCTGAACAGTTCGGCGATGAGCTGCGCCATGGCGCGGCCGCCGCTGCCGTGCCCCATCTCGACCACACCGCGCTTGAGGTCGAGCTGACGCACGTAACCCGCTTTGATCTCCGCCATGACGGCTCCTTATGCGCTGGCCGCTTCCTTGAAACGTCCGTAGGTGAAGTGTGCGGCACACGCCCCTTCGGAGGAGACCATGCAGGCACCCACCGGATTATCGGGGGTGCAGACGCTGCCGAAGATCTTGCACTCCTGTGGCCGTTTCTCGCCGCGCAAAATCGCGCCGCACTCGCACGCCTTGTTGTCGGCCACCGCATGGTAGTCGACCGCGAAGCGGTGCTCCGCATCGAACGGCGCGTAGGCGGCACGCAGTTTCAACGCGCTCTCCGCGATGGTGCCGAGCCCGCGCCACTCGAAGCTGTCGCGCAGTTCGAAGACCTCGTTCACCAGCGCCTGTGCCTTGAGATTTCCCTCGCGGGTGACGGCACGGGTGAATTCGTTCTCCACCTCGGCACGGCCAGCGTTGACCTGGCGCACCAGCATGTAAATGGCCTGCAGCATATCGAGCGGTTCGAAGCCGGCGATCACCACCGGCTTGCCGTAACCCTCGGCAAACGGCGCATAGGGGCGGCTGCCGATCACCGTGGAGACGTGGGCGGGCCCGACGAAACCGTCCAGCCGCTTGCCACCTTCGTTGGCAAGGATGGCGTGCATGGCGGCGGGTGTCAGCACGTGGTTGCAGAGGATCGAAAAGTTCTGCAACCCCAATGTCTGCGCCTGACGGATCGCCACCGCTGTCGGCGGTGTGGTGGTCTCAAAACCGATGGCGAGGAATACCACCTGCCGCTCGGGATTGGCTTGGGCCAGCTTGAGCGCATCGCTAGTCGAGTAGACCATGCGCACTTCGGCCCCGCGCGCCCTGGCCTTTTGCAGCGAGAGGCCGTCGGAGGCGGGGACGCGCAGGCAGTCGCCGTAAGTGCAGAGGATCACCTGCTCCTCCAGGGCGAGTCGGATCGCCTGATCGATGCGCCCGATGGGGAGCACGCAAACCGGGCAGCCGGGGCCGTGGATCATGCGCACCGCGTCAGGCAGCAGGTCGGTCAGACCATAACGGGAGATGGCGTGGGTGTGGCCACCGCAAAACTCCATCAACTGGTAGCTGCGTTCCGGCTTTGCCTCATGGGCGATCTTCTGCGCCAGGGTCCGGGCCAGCGCGCCGTCGCGAAATTCGTCCACGTATTTCACGCCTCACCTCGCCTCAGTTCGCCCAGTTCCGCAAAGAGCGCCAGCGTGCGTGCCGCCTCGCCGGGGTCGAGCTTCTGCAGGGCATAACCCACGTGAACAATGACAAAGTCACCCACCGTCACCCCCTCCACCAGCGCCAGCGAGATCTCCTTGCGCACCCCCGCCAGCTCGACCACGGCCAAGTCGTCACCGCCGATTTCGATCACCTTGGCCGGGATCGCTAGACACATGAGCACGCCACTCCTCTGTTCAGTTGCTGCATGGCCAC
>DASWUD010000039.1:0-2368 GCA_036401755.1 Gammaproteobacteria bacterium | reverse complement strand
CCCGGAGGATGTGTGGGAGCGCGTCAGTTACATCCTCTCGGTGAAGATCCAGGAGCCGCAGTTCGCCGGCCAGACCAAGGAGCGCCTCTCCTCGCGCGAGTGCGCGCCGTTCGTCTCCGGCGTGGTGAAGGATGCCTTCAGCCTCTGGCTCAATCAGCACACCGACTACGGCGAAAAGCTTGCCGAGCTGTCGATCAGCAACGCCCAGAAGCGGCTGCGCGCCGGCAAGAAGGTGGAGCGCAAACGCGTCACTCAGGGGCCGGCGCTGCCCGGCAAGCTGGCTGACTGTACATTGCAGGACCTCTCCCGCACCGAACTGTTCCTGGTGGAGGGCGACTCGGCGGGCGGCTCGGCCAAGCAGGCGCGCGACAAGGAGTTCCAGGCGATCATGCCTTTACGCGGCAAGATCCTGAACACCTGGGAGGTGGACCCGAACGAGGTACTCGCCTCGCAGGAGGTGCACGACATCGCCGTGGCCATCGGCGTCGACCCCGGCTCCGACAAGCTCGACGGTCTGCGCTACGGCAAGATCTGCGTGCTGGCCGACGCCGACTCCGACGGCGCCCACATCGCCACGCTTCTTTGTGCTTTGTTCCTGCGCCACTTCAAGCCGCTGGTGGCGGCCGGTCACATCTATATCGCCATGCCGCCGCTGTTCCGCATCGACATCGGCAAGGAGACCTTCTACGCCCTCGACGACCACGAACGGCAGGGCGTGCTGGATCGCATCGCCGCCGAAGGCAAGAAGGGCAAGGTGACTATCACCCGCTTCAAGGGGTTGGGCGAGATGAATCCGCTGCAGCTGCGTGAAACCACCCTCTCGCCCGACACGCGCCGCTTGGTGCAGCTCACCCTGGAGCAGGGCGACGACACCCACCAGATGATGGACATGCTGCTCGCCAAGAAGCGCGCCTCGGATCGCAAGAGCTGGCTGGAAGAGAAGGGCGACCTCGCCGATGTGGAGGTGTGAGCCAGCGTTCTAAGCCATGCCGAGCTGGCCTGTTAAGGATGGCTTAACATTTCCCCCGCTAGAGTGGGCGAAGACTCCACCCGCTGCCTCACATTTCTTTACCTGATTGTTCTTGCCGCAAAACCCGGGTGGCATATAGTCAGCTCCTTGGAGCATACGACCTTTTCCGGAGTGAGCATGCGAGCGAAATCCCGCATAGCGCTGATAGCTGCTGTAAGCATTGCACTAGTGGCGGGTTATCTGATTTGGTCGAGGCAGCACGCCGACTTGCCCAGGAATTCACGGGGCGCTGTGGTGCCGGTGCTGGCAGCCAGCGCCGAGCGCCGGCCAATGCCGCTGCGCCTGCCTGCGGTGGGTACCGTCACGGCGGTGGCGAGCGTAGCGGTGAAATCGCGCATCGATGGCCAGGTCGTGCAAGTCGCTTTCAGCGAGGGGCAGGAGATCAAGGCAGGGCAGACGCTGTTCGTCATCGACCCGCGCGCCACACAGGCACAGCTGCAGCAGGCACAGGCCAATCTGGCACGCGACCAGGCGCTGCTCGCCACCAGCCGCGCCGACCTCTCCCGCTACACCGACCTGGCCGGCAAGGAGCTGGTCTCCCACCAGGAGCTGGAGAAGGTGCAGGCCAACCTTGCCCAACTGGAGGCGGCCATCCGCGCCGACCAGGCGCAGGTGGAGATCTACCGGGTGCAGCTGAGCTATACCACCATCCGCGCCCCCATCACTGGTCGTACCGGGGCTGTGCAGCTCACCCTGGGTAACATGGTCAAGGCCAACGACACCACGCCGCTGGTGGTGATCAACCAGCTCAGTCCCATCGATGTCAGCTTCGCGGTGCCGGAACGGGAACTCCCGGCAATCCGCCGTGCCCTGGGCGCCGGCGAGCTGCCGGTGCAGGCGGTGGTGGCCGACGATACTGCCCATCCAGTAGTGGGTAAGCTCCACTTCATCGACAACGCCGCCGATCCCGCCACGGCCACGGTGCAGCTCAAGGCTCGCTTTGCCAACGACGGCCAGCAGCTCTGGCCCGGCCAGTTCGTGAGTGTCTCCCTGCAGCTGGGCAGTGAAGGGGAGGCGGTGGTGGTGCCGGCCGAGGCGGTGCAGGAGAGCCAGAAGGGGAGTTACGTCTACCTCATCAAGGCAGACGACACGGTCGAGCTGCGCCCGGTGCGCGTCGAGCGGGTCGATGGCGGTGTGGCGGTGATCTCCGCGGGCCTGCAGGGTGGTGAGAGGGTGGTGACCGACGGCCAGTTGCGGCTGCGGCCCGGTGCCAGAGTCACCCTGCGCCAGGAGGGCGCAGCCAACGGCAAGGGCGGGATAAAAGCGCAATGAACCTGCCGGAGCTCTGCATCCGCCGTCCGGTGATGACCACGCTGTTGATGGCGGCACTGCTCGTCT
>DASWUD010000038.1:0-19776 GCA_036401755.1 Gammaproteobacteria bacterium | reverse complement strand
GTCCGGGGTGGCGGATACGCTTGGCCAGATGCGCCACCGACTGGTGTGCGTGGCGCAGCCGGTGGTGGAGCGCCTGTGTCAGGCGCTCCTGCAGCCGTTCGATGCGCAACTGCCACTCTTGGCGGTCGGGGACCACCATCTCCGCGGCGGCCGAGGGGGTAGCCGCACGCTGATCGGCGGCGAAGTCGGCGATGGTCACATCCACCTCGTGGCCGACGGCGCTCACCACAGGAATGGGGGAGGCGGCAATGGCGCGCGCCACTACTTCCTCATTGAACGGCCAGAGATCCTCCAGCGAGCCGCCGCCGCGACCGACGATGAGCACGTCGCACTCGCCACGTTCCCCGGCCTTGCGCAGCATCGTGGCGATCTGCGCGGCCGCGCCGGCCCCCTGCACCGGTACCGGATAGAGAATCACCGGGATGGCTGGGAAGCGGCGGCGCAGCACGGTGAGGATGTCGTGGATCGCCGCCCCGCTGGGCGAGGTGACCACGCCGATGCGGCGGGGCAGGGGCGGAAGTGGACGCTTGCGTGCACTCTCAAAGAGCCCTTCGGCATGAAGCCGCTGCTTGAGCTGCTCGAAAGCGCGGCGCAGGGCGCCGTCTCCCGCCTCCTCCATCTGTTCGACGATGAGCTGATAGTCCCCGCGCGGTTCGTAGAGGCTGAGCCGCGCCCGTACCAACACCTGCATGCCGTCGGCAGGACGGAAAACGAGGTGCATGCCGCGCATGCGGAACATGGCGCAGCGTACCTGGGCGAATGGGTCCTTCAGCGAGAAGTAGATATGGCCCGAGGCGGGGCGGGTGAGATTGGAGATCTCACCTTCGATCCACATCAGGGGGAAGTGCCCCTCCAGCAGGGCGCGTGCCTCGCGATTGAGTCGGGAGACAGAGTAGACCTCACGTGCGGGAGTGGTGGCGGGGGTGCTGAACAGATCGGACATGGGGTCATTCTAGCAGGCGACGGGTAGGTGGAAGGTGGGCTCCACTAACAATTCGGGCAGTTGATGATGGCGTGAGTACAAGCGAACGGAGGGAGAGCCTGCCGGCAGGAAGTGAAATTCAGACCATCCCCTTGCACAATCGCCTCTCGTATTGCGATGCGCGGAGCCGAATTTATCAGAGGGGATACCCATAAAAAGGCTGGCACAGCCAACCTTTTTATGGACGAGGGGTTACTTGAGCTCGCTCAGGCGCTTGGCTTCCATGGCATGCTGTGCGACTGCCAGCTTCCCCTGGTGTTCGGCTTTTGTTGCCAGCGCGACCGCTCTGTCAAAGTCATTGTCGGCGGCGGCCTTCTTGGCATCTTCGATGAGGGCGCCGGTGTCGCGCCATTCATAGCCGACCTTGGCGGCCTCCGCCTGGCTGCTTTCTGCGGCGGCGATGGCCGCACTGGCCTGTTCTGCGGTGGCCGTGGGCTTGGCCGGGGTACTGGCAGCAGGAGCGGTGGCCGCGGGTGCGGAGGCCGTGGGAGAGCTGGCGCAGCCGCTGGCGAGGAGGGCGGCGGCACACACGGGCAGCAGATATTTTTTCATTATCCATGGTCTCCTTTGTTTGGTGGTGGGCTGACACTGTAGCCGATCTTAAGAGGGAAGAAACCGGGTTTTTATTCCTGCTCGGCCGGCGCTATAACTGGCGGTTTACCCTTCGGGGGCAACAGCCTATAATGCCCGGTTTATTTAATGGTTACGGCGGAAACTCCCATGCGTATCGTTCAGGAAGCTCTTACATTCGACGATGTCCTTCTGGTTCCGGCACATTCTACGGTGCTGCCCAAGGAGGTAAACCTCGCCACTCGCCTGACACGCGGCATCACGCTCAATCTGCCGCTGGTCTCCGCCGCCATGGATACCGTGACCGAAGCGCGCCTTGCCATCGCCATGGCTCAGGAGGGTGGCATCGGCATCATTCACAAGAATATGACCGCTGAACAGCAGGCCACCGAGGTGCGCAAGGTCAAGAAGTTCGAAAGTGGCGTGATCAAGGACCCCATCACCGTCGGCCCAACCGCCAGTATCCGCGAGGTGCTGGAGCTGACCCGTGCCTACGGCATTTCCGGGGTCCCGGTGGTCGACGGCAACAGCCTGGTGGGCATCGTCACCCATCGCGATCTGCGTTTCGAGAGCCGCTATGACGCCCCTGTCTCCACCATCATGACCCCCAAGGCCAAGCTGGTGACGGTGAAGGAGGGGGCCGAGAAGGAAGAGATCAAGCGTCTGCTGCACGAACATCGCATCGAGAAGATCCTGGTAGTGGATGATGCCTTCCGCCTCAAGGGGATGATTACCGTCAAGGATATCCAGAAGGCCACCGACAAGCCCAACGCCTGCAAGGATGAGCAGGGACGTCTGCGCGTCGGTGCCGCCGTGGGTGTCGGTGCCGGTACCGATGAGCGCATTGCTGCGCTGGTCGAGGCAGGTGTCGATGTGATCGTGGTCGACACCGCCCACGGCCACTCCCAGGGGGTGCTGGATCGGGTACGCTGGGCCAAGCAGCATTTCCCCCAGCTGCAGGTGATCGGCGGCAACATCGCGACCGGCGAAGCCGCCCTCGCCCTGGTCGAGGCCGGCGCCGATGGCGTCAAGGTCGGCATCGGCCCTGGCTCCATCTGTACCACCCGTATCGTCGCCGGTGTCGGCGTGCCGCAGATCAGTGCCGTTGCCAATGTCGCCAAGGCGCTGGAGGGGAGCGGCGTCCCGCTCATCGCTGATGGCGGCATCCGCTATTCGGGTGACCTGGCCAAGGCGATCGCTGCCGGCGCCTACTCGGTGATGCTGGGCGGCATGTTTGCCGGCACCGAAGAGGCGCCGGGTGAGGTGGAGCTGTTCCAGGGCCGCTCCTACAAATCCTATCGTGGCATGGGCTCGCTGGGGGCCATGGCCTCCTCGCAAGGTTCGTCAGACCGTTATTTCCAGGAGGGCAACGAGGCCGACAAGCTGGTGCCGGAGGGGATCGAGGGGCGCGTGCCATTCAAGGGGCCGCTCTCACCGGTGATCCATCAGCTGATGGGTGGGTTGCGCTCCTCGATGGGTTACACCGGCTGCAAGAATATCGACGAGATGCGCACCAAGCCGCAGTTTGTGCGCATCACCGGTGCGGGGATCAGCGAAAGCCATGTCCACGACGTGCAGATCACCAAGGAAGCGCCCAACTACCGCGTGTAATGCTGCAAATTAGTAAGGGCCGCCTTCGAAAGAGGGCGGCCCTTTTTTCTTAGGCAGGGCATCAGTTTTTACTGACCGCCGCCCGAAACAAAAACGCCGGAACAGCGAACTGTTCCGGCGTTTTGTTTTTCAGCGGCTCAATCAGTTGCTGTCGGGGCCGGGCATCTGGGCACACTCTTTGAAAATGCGCTTGGTGCAGGTGCGACAGATTTCAGGATCGAGGCGTTGGGTGACGATGGTGCTGAGCGCGGTCGACTTGGAGGAGAAGACATTTTCGTCGCCGATGGCGTCGATATAGCCACCCTTCTTGAACATGGTGCAGACCGGGTCCTTCACATCGTAGAAGTAGAGGCCACCGCCGATCTTGTGGCGGCGTATAGCCTCTTTGGCCAGCATTTCGGCACCGGCGATATCGACAAAGTTGATCCCCTGGGCGACCACCATGAGATGTTTCTGTCCCGGGTTTTGCGCATCCACGTGCTGCATCGACTCTTCCACATGGTTGACGGCGCCAAAGAAGAGTGAGCCGTCGATGCGCATGATCTTCATCTGCGGACACTCCGGCAGCGAGTTGTCGGTGACGAAGGTGCGGCGCGGACTGGCCGGATCCGGCACACGGCTGGCAATGCGCGGACGTGACGTGCGATAGAGGTAGAAGCCCAGGGAGAGCAGTACGCCGAGCAGGATGGCAAACGCCAGCTCAAGGAACAGGGTGCCGAAGAAGGTGGCGGCGAGGATAACGGTTTCCGAGCGGCTGGTTTTGATGATCTGTTCGATATGGTGGAAATCGATCAGGCCCCATGCCACCAGGAAGAGGATCCCAGCCATCGCCGCATTGGGCAGATAGTCGGCGTAGGGGGCCACCAGCAGCACGATTCCCATCAGCAGCACACCGGCAATGGCGGCGGCAACCGGAGTGCGCGCACCGGCCTCGTAGTTGACGCCACTACGGTTGAAAGAACCGGTAGCCACGTAGGCGGAGAAGAAGCTGCCCACCATATTGGATAGCCCCTGACCGATGAACTCCTGATTGCCGTCGACGCGTTGGCCAGAGCGTGTGCCGATGGCGCGTGCAATGGAGACGGCTTCGGTGAGGGCGAGAATAGTGGCGGCAAACGCGACCGGCACGAGCTGTTTGATAGTCTCGAAGGAGAACTCGGGGCTGGAGAGGGGCGGCAACACAGCCGGCAGAGCACCCACGGTAGTAATGCCGGTACTCTCTTTGCCGACCAGATAATTCACCAGCATCGCCACGATACTGCCCACCAGCATCGCCACGATCATATAGGGGATCTTGCGGGCAAAACGCTTGACCAGGATCCCCACGACCAGTGTCGTGACGCTGACCACCAGCACGTAGACGTTGACCTTGTCGAGGTTTTCGAACAACTGGATGAAGATCTCGTGGAATTCAAGACCGCGCGGGATCGGCACTCCAAAGAAGTTCTTCATCTGCTTGGCAGCGATCAGCAGGGCAGCGCCGGCAGTAAAGCCGATCACCACCGAGTGGGAGATGAAGTTGACCAGGGTGCCGAGACGTGCCAGTCCCATGGTCAGCTCCAGCAGCCCGACCATGAAGGTGAGCGTCAGGGCCAGCTTCACATATTCGGGCGAACCGGGGATGGCCATGGCGCTGAGCGAGGCGAACAGCACGATGGAGGCGGCGGTGGTCGGCCCCGAGACCAGATGCCAGGAGCTGCCCCACAGGGCGGCGATGATGGCAGGAATCATTGCGGCATAGAGGCCGTATTCCGGCGGCATCCCGGCGATGGCGGCAAAGGCGACACCTTGGGGGAGGACGATGATGGCTCCGGTCAGGGCCGCGATGAAATCGATTCGCAGGTTTTCCTTGGTGACGCGATGGCGCCAGCGCAGGAAAGGGAAGACCTTGTGCCAGAGCAGGTTACATTGCTGGGGTTGCGTAGCGGTATTTTCCATTGGGAGACCAGTTCTATCGTTTTGGTGCATCAGTGGGGGTGCAAAACGGCGGGGAGTATATCATGATTTGCCGATGAGCTCAGTCTTCCTGGGGGAGTGCAGCAGTCGCTTGTCACGTGGCAAGCCGCTTGAAATTGCTGCCAACAACCCCCACTGATAGGGCGGACTCTACTTTACCCATCTTAAACGGAGTGTGTTGATGAAGCGTGTCGTCCTGTTCCTGCTGACCAACCTGGCGGTGATCTTCGTGCTGAGCATTGTCACCCATCTGCTGGGGGTGGATCATTTCCTGACCCGGCGTGGGCTGGATCTGAACATGTTGCTCATCTTTGCTGCGGTGATCGGTTTCGGTGGTGCCTTCATCTCGCTGGCCATCTCCAAGTGGATGGCGAAAATGAGCACCGGTGCGCAGGTGATCGAGCAGCCGCGCAACGCCACCGAGCAGTGGCTGGTGGAGACTATCCGCCGCCAGGCCCAGGCCGCCGGTATCGCCATGCCCGAGGTGGCGATCTACGATTCGCCCGATATCAACGCCTTCGCCACCGGGCCGAGCCGCAACAACTCGCTGGTGGCCGTGAGCTCGGGGCTGCTCTATGCCATGAGCCGTGACGAGGCGGAGGCGGTGCTGGGCCATGAGGTAAGTCACGTGGCCAACGGCGACATGGTGACGCTGACCCTGATCCAGGGGGTGGTCAACACCTTCGTCATCTTCCTGTCGCGCGTCATTGGTTATCTGGTCGATTCATTCCTGCGCCGCGACAACGAGGAGTCCGGTCCGGGCATCGGCTATTTTGTCAGTTCCCTCATCGCCCAAATCGTGCTGGGTATTCTTGCCTCGATGATCGTGGCCTGGTTCTCCCGTCAGCGCGAATTTCGCGCCGATGCCGGCGGTGCGAATCTGGCAGGCACCGGCAAGATGGTGGCGGCGCTGGAGCGTCTGAAACAGGCGCATACCCCGGCCGCACTGCCCAACGAAATGGCCGCCTTCGGTATCCGCGACGGCGGGGTGGCCAAGCTCTTCTCCAGCCACCCACCGCTTGACGAGCGTATCGCCGCACTGCGCGCACGCACCATGCAGTAATCAAGCGGTTGAGGTCATACAAATAAACAGGCCGCATTCGCGGCCTGTTTTTTTACATCGAGCCGAAATCGTAATCGAGGGTAGGAGCGGGCGGCTGCATGAAAAAGCCCTGGATGTAGTCGACACCTGAGCTGTAGATGGCTGCCAGTGTCTGGGCATTTTCCACCCCGGTGGCGATGGTCTGTCTATTTCCTGCCTTGGCCTCGCTGGTGATCTCCTTGACCTTCTCTTGCGACTCCTTGCTGGTGGCGAGGCTGCCAATGAGGCTGGCATCGATCTTCAGCAGGTCGAAGTCGCAATGCTTGAGCAGGTTGGCGTAGTTGGGGGCGACCCCAAAGTGGTCGATCACCACCCCCACCTGTAGCTGGCGCAACCCTTCGGCAACCATTTTCAGCGTCTTGAGATTGTTGCTGGCAACGCTCTCGCTGATCTCTAGGAGCAGTGTGCCGGCCTCGCAGTTACTGGCCTTGAGCAGGTCACGCAGCCAGAGCAGGAATTTCGGATCCTTGACGGAGCTTCCCGACAGCTTCACGAAGAAACGTACCGGCTTGCCGGCGCGGCGTTGCTCCCCGGCGATCTTCATGCCGTGGGCCAGTACCCAGCGATCCACCACCGCCATCAGGCCCGTCTGTTCTGCAAAGGGCAGGAACTCATCCGGCATGATCTCTTCGTTGCCCTCTCCGAGCATGCGCAGCAGCACCTCATAGTTATGAGCACTGCTGCCCTGCAGGCTGACGATGGGCTGGTAGAGCAGTTTGAAGCGGTTGTCGCGCAGTGCGACCTTGAGGCGCTTGTCCCACATGGCGAGCATCTCCCGCTCGGCCATTTCCGTAGCATCGGGGCTGTAGAGCATGCAACGCGTGCCGCTCTCCTTGAGCGCCTGGCCGTAGGCCTTCTCGGCGCGGGTGATGATCTCCTGCGGCTCCTTGTTGGCATCGCTGAACAGGGCGACACCGATGCCGCAGGTGAGGGTGAGCGACTTGCCGCTGATGGTGTAGATCTGATCCTCGATGACACGCAGCAGTTTCGCGGCCGCCTGGAGCGCCTCTTCCTCCTCGACGTTGTTGAGGATTGCCATAAAGATGGAGCTGTCGAAGCGTGCCAGCAGGTTCTTGCCGTTGGCGAAGAGAGGCTTGAGGCGCCCGGCCATCTCTGCGATGACCTGATCGGCGGCTGCAATCCCCACCTCGTCCCGCAGCTGCTTGTAGTTTTCCGGGCGGATGTAGAGTAGTGCCCCCTGTTTGCCGGTGACACCCACCGAGGCGGTGAGGGTATCGAGCAGGAACTGCCGGTTGTAGACCCCGGTGAGCAGGTCGAGCTTGCTCATGTCATCGAGCTTCTTCTCCAGCTCCTTGCTGGAGGATTGGTCGCGGATGACGATCTGGGTGCAGGGTTCGCCATCGTAAGCGGTATGGGAGAACTCCATGGTGATCTTGAAATCGCTGCCGTCGGCGCGCAGGCCGTTGACGTCGAAGCTGCCCTTGCCGCTTTTACCCTTGCTGTAGTCGCGCAGGAACTCCTTGAACTTGCCGTGATCCGCGCTCTTGACCATGTTCATGATCGGCATTCCTTCGATCTCTTCCAGGGTCGAATAGCCAAACATGTTGAGATAGCTTTCATTGGCGTAGATGTGCATGCCGTCGTGCACATAGGCGATGGCATCACGCGAGGCGTTGACCAGGGCCTGGGCACGCGTGCTGGCCAGCTCCAGCATCGCCGCGCAGCTGCGCTGGCGCCGCCGCAGCAGCAGATCGCCATATTCGCGCAGCAGGGTGTGCTGCAGGCGTGCCGGCTCGGAGAGGCGGACGGTATCGCGCGCCCCGGCCTTCAGGATGGCGAGCAGCTCATCCTCATCGGCGCCGTCGGCGATCACGATGAGCGGTATATCCTGCTCCAGCTGCTTGACCACGGCGAGCGCCTCGCCTGCGGCCAGGTAGGTGAGGCCCGGCTTGGTCAGAATCATATCCCAGGGATGGCCGGTGAGCTGGGCGCGGAGATCCTCATCATCCTCCACACGCTCGGCGCGCACGGCGGTACCGGCATTGCGCAGCATGTTGGAGATGGTCTCAGCATCGTTCGAGGAGTCATCGATGACGATGAGTTGCAGCACTTCTTCTTTCACGGGAAAGCTGACCTGTTTGTTGATGTTATTAAAATTTTGTCGCGGTTTGCCTGAAGGAACGCTAGAGAATCTCCCAAACCTTTTCGTAAGGTTGCTCGTCGCTCTTTACCGATCTGGGGGGGGCGGCGGCCGGTTCCGCGCCGGCATGGAACTCGAATTGTACAAAGGTTCCGTTCGCCTGTATCGCCTCATCGAGGATTACCTCGACATCGTTGCCGGAAGTGTGGAGCAGTACCCTGTCCGTGGAGGTGAACAGCCGGCTGGGGGTGAGCAGGGAGGCGGGTTGCGCCACTGACTCATCTGCGGGCAACAGCAGGCCGCGCTGGCCCTCCCCCTTGACCCGGCCCGGGGTCAGGTTGGTGACTATCACCGGAACCATCTGGGGGGCGAGTACCTGTATGCCACACTCCAGCCCCTGGCCGCCCGAGCGTTTCAGCCAGCGCACCTGTCCCAGTTGCCAGCGCTCCTGCGACTCTCCATTGCGGAGCGCCAGTAGTTCGCCCACCCGCATCCCCCCCTCCTGACCGTCGGGCAGTACCAGGCGCAGTCCGCCGGTACTCATGTCACGCGCTTGACAGTGGAGCGGGGTGGCTTGGATTGGTGGCTGCTGGACACTGGTGGGCTGCCGTGGAACGGTGGGGTTCTGTCGGGTACTGCCCTGGCCCGAGTAGATGTTCCAGACATCATTGGCCGAGCCGACTCTCTCGTTCCCGCTCAGTGGCCGGGCTTCGAAATGGGAGCGCTCCGGCGCCGCAGCGCTCTGCAACGAGGGAGCGAGCAGCGCGTGGATCTGCGGCATGCCGATCACCGCCTCGATGGCACTGCCACTCTGATTGCGGTGCTCGCTCCGCTTCGGCGGTGAATCCCACCCATGGATCAGGCTTTTGCAGAGTTCAGGGGTGAGTACTCTACTGGTGCCGCTGGCGAAACCGACCTCCTCCTGGAGCATGTGCACCATTTGATGAGTATCGATAAGGCGACAATTGGTAGCGTCACAGCGGCGATTGTCCATGGCGCGATACTCCGGCTCCTCATCGGCATCGAGATGGATGACGAAGAGCGCGGCGTCCGCGCCGTTCTCCTGTGGCTGCAGCAGCTTGGCGTGGGCCGACCAGCGGGCCAATACCTGATGGATGGCGGTCGCCTCGCCCTGGCGCAGGCTGAAGGGCGAGGTGGTGGCGAGCAGCGCGGCCTGTTTGTAGATGCGCGCGATGCTTGAAGTGGGCAACTCCCCAAACAGCGGGTCGCGGATCGGGTCCTGATGAAAGTCGCGTGCCTCGGCGAAAGCATAGAGGCGGTGTAACTGCTGCCAGATCCCTGGCGGCTGCTGGGTGTAGGTTTGATAGGCGACGAGCAGACTCAGATTCAGGGAGCGGGCGGCGCGATGCATCATGACTTTCAGGGCGCGGCGATCCTGGAAGAGGAACGAGGCGGCGCGCATATCATCGATGGCAGCCAGGTAGCCCTGCGCCATTTCGGTGTGAAAGCGCTGCGCCAGGTTGGCGACCTGCTGGCTTTTGGTGGGGAGGGGGAAGCTTTGACTGCTATAGCGGCGCTCCAGCGAGCGCTGCACGCCGTCGAGCGGACCGCGGATTGCTTCGAGAAAACGGTAGCGCCTTTGCCAGCCGTGGCTGTGGCGATTGACGTCGAGCAGGGCCTGATAGAGCTGTTTGGTAGTCTCGCTGATATTACCGGCGGGCAGCTCCCTGAGCCATCGCGCCAGCGGGCCCGAGCGGATGTCGAACGACTCCTTGCCGGGTTTGGTTTGCGGCGGTAATGCGATACCGAGGCCCTCTCCCTTTGCCATCAATGGCTCTCCTTGGTGAGTATGCACAATCATGTGGAGCCCGCAGTATATACCGAGGGAGTGTGGGCGTTAATCCCGGCTTACCCCTTGCGTGTGGCGAGTAGCTGCCCCAGGCGTACCACCGCGCCGGGCTGCAGCGAGTCACTCCATTCGATGGCATCGTGGCCGAACAGGACAATGACCGTGGAGCCCATGTTGAAGCGTCCCATCTCGGCGCCGCGCTCCAGTGAGACCGCCTCCTCTCCGTCGGCGGGATAGTGCCAGCTGCGCACGATTTGTCCCGCGGGCGGGGTGACCTCGCCGGCCCACACGGTTTCGATGCTACCAACATTGATGGCACCGACCTTTACCAGCGCCATCGGCCCGAAGGCGGTATCAAAGATTGAGATGACACGTTCGTTGCGGGCAAACACCCGCGGGATGACCTTAACGGTCGCTGCATTGACGCTGAATAGCCGTCCCGGTACATGCACCATTTCGCGCAACACTCCACCGAGGGGCATATGGATGCGGTGATAGTCGCGCGGCGAGAGATAGATGGTTGCAAACGCGCCGTTCTGGAACGGCGCCGCGCGCTTGTCAGAGCCGCCCAGCAGCTCAAGCAGCGAGTAGCTGTGGCCTTTGGCCTGGAAGAGCTGTCCGTGGCTGATCTCGCCGACCTGGCTCACTGCGCCATCCACCGGGCATGCCACCTCGTAGCGTCCGTTGACGATGGGGCGCGCCTCTGGCTTCAGGGCGCGGGTGAAAAAGGCATTGAAATGTTCATAACTGTAGGGGTTGGTGATCTGCGCCTCCGTGAGATCGACCTGGAAAGAGCGGACGAACCAGCCAATGAAGGCATTCTTGAAACGGTGATAGCGGATGCGCGTGATGGCATGGGTAAGGCGTGAAATCAGATGGCCGGGCACGATGTATTGCGGCCAGGCCTTCAGTCGATCTTTCCAGCTGTGTTCGGGAATCTGCACGGATTCTTGCATCTAATACGGGTCTCTCAACAGGGGGTCAGTGGTCATGAAAGGCGCGGATGCGGCGATAGGTATCGGCGATCCCGCTGGCGCTATGCGGCGCATTGAATCGGGCGTATAAGCGCCCCTGCGGATCGACCAGCAGGATGGTGGCGCTATGGTTGACGATATAGTCGTCGCGACGGGTGTCCCCTTCGAACATGTAGACCGCGCCCACCTGCCGGGTGAGGTTGTCGATCTCCTCTTTGCTGCCGGTGGCCGCCATGAAGGTGGGGTTGAAGTAGGTGATGTATTGCTTCAGCTGCGCCGGGGTGTCGCGCCGGGGGTCGACCGAAATAAACAGGGTGCGCGTCGATGCCGCCAGCTCCGCATCGGTGTCGAGCCGCGACATCGCCCCTTTCAGCACTGCCAGGGTGGTGGGGCAGATGTCGGGGCAGTGGGTGTAACCGAAGAAGAGCAGTGTCCAGTGCCCCCGCAGTCGCTCCAGGGTGAGGGGGGCCCCCTCCTGATCGATGAGGGTGAAGGGTTGCAGCGGGCGCGGCGTCTCCAGCAGCACACTTGCCAGTTCGGCCGGGGGCAGGCGCAGCGCCGAAGGTCGCAGCCAGAGGGCTGCCACGGCGAGTGCGGCGATGAGGCCAACAAGGAACAGGGTGGTTTTAGCGGAGCGGAAGTTCATCAGGCCATTATCGCATGGCCCACTGCTCTGGTCATCGTGCGGGATTGATTTATGACGGAGGCGCAAGTAAGTTTAAGCCCAACGATAACGAGGAGCCGTGCCATGTCCACCATCAGCTTCATGATTCCTAAAAATACCCGCCCACTCTGGACCCCCGAACTGGAGGCGGTGGAGACGGCGGCCATGGCCATGGTCGAGGTGCCGCTGCTCGGCTGGATCAGCGCCGGTCAACCGGTGGACCTCAATGACTCCTCGGAGGTAGTGGCGGTACCCGCCAATATGGTGCGCAAGAACACCTACGCACTGCGCGTACGCGGCCACTCGATGGTCGACGACAATATTCAGGATGGCGACATTGTCGTTATCGAGAAGCGTGAAACCGCCAGCAATGGCCAGTCGGTGGTGGCGATGATCAACGGCGAACGGATCACCCTGAAGAAGTTCTACGTGGAGCGTAACGGTATCCGTCTCCAGCCGGCCAATCCGGAGATGGCACCGATCTGCCTGCGCAACGAAGAGGTGCAGATCCTGGGTATCGTCACTGGAGTGATCCGCATGAGCGAGCCGGCCTGAGTGGCCAGCTGCGTCGTGCCAGGGCCGCACTCGCGCGGCCCTTTTCATTTTGGGCGGAGTAGCACCGCGACTGGATGTTGAGAGTGGATTCGATATGAGACAGCTGCTGTTGAGCCTGATGGGCCTGGTCCTTGGCTGGGGGGCAGTGCATGCGCAGACGACCACCGACGCACCGGCACTCAGCGCCAAGCTCGACGAGGTGGAGCACAAGCTGAGCGATGTGCGCTATCAAGATATGGAGGCCCTGCTGCGTCAGGTAAATCTGGTGCACGATGAGGCGAGCAGCTGTATTACCGGTATAGAGGCGGTGCTGGCAAAGATCGGCACCGATCAGACCTTGCTCGGCGAACCGGTCTCCGGCGAGGCGGCGAGCGTTGCCGAGAAGCGTCAGGCACTGCGAAAAGAGCGGCTTGATGCAGAGCGCCTGCTCTCCACCTGCCGACTCCTGGTCTTGCGCAGCGATGAGCTGCACCAGCAGATCGACGTGCGTCAGACGGCGCTACTGCAGCAAACCCTGTTCGCACGCGGCCCCAATGCCTGGACGTTGCTGCGCGACAACTGGTCGCAGCCGGCCCTCTGGTTCAACGCCACCACCCGCTTCATCTCCAGCACCAGCGGTCTGGAGCGTCTGTCGTCGCTGGAGTACGGGGTGCTCGCGGTGCTGGTGCTGATCGCCTTCGTGCTCTCCTTTCGCCTGCGCGCCAGGGCGCTGCGCTGGGCGGAGGTCCAGATAAGCGAGGCGAGTTTCAGCAGGCGTTTCTCCCTCGCCTTTCTCTCGGTGCTTGGTCGTTATGCACCCCAATGGTTCACCAGCAGCGTGGTGGCACTCTATCTCTATGTTATCTCGATGGGTATTTCGCCGTTGCCATTCATCACCCAGGTAGCCTTGGGCGTGCCCTTCTATTTTCTGCTGCTGACGTTGGTATACCTTTTTCTCGCACCAAAACATCCGCAGCTTCGTCTGATCCCTATCGAGACGCCGATCGCGAGCGGCCTGGTCCGCCGCTTCACGGTTCTGATGCTGGTGTTGTTCTTCGGCTATCTGCTGTTCACCACGCTAATGGTGCAGAGTTTTCCGCACAGCGCGCTGCTGTTGGCGCGCTCGTTCTATTCCGCGGCACTCATCCTCAATTTGATATGGATAGCGCGGCTGCTCGGCCGCATCCCGCAGTTCCAGCGGGTCGCCTGGCTAAAATCGCTGTTTATCATGGCGCTGCTGGCGGCACTGGTGGTGGAATGGCTCGGTTACCGTGACCTTTCGGCCTTTGTGCTGCGCGGCGTATTGGGGTCCCTGCTCCTGCTGGGTGTATTTTGGCTGGTGGGGCGGCTGATACGCGAGATTATCGATGAACTTGCGACGGGCGAGCGACGCTGGGCCCGCCAGGTGCGCGCACTGTTCGGGCTCGCGGCGGAGGACAAAATACCTGCCCTGGGCTGGTTGCGCATATTTATCCAGGCGACGCTACTGGTATTTTTTGCGATTGGTCTGTTGCGGGTATGGGGGGGATCGGAAAGCGGTCTGCTCTCACTCCTCTCCGGCGGCTTTACTGTCGGCTCCTTGACCGTTGTACCGGCGCGGATCGCTCTGGCGCTCGCCGTCCTTGGTCTGTTGCTGTTTCTCAACGGCTGGATCAAGGCACGCCTCTCCAGCCACTGGCTCGACAAGGTACCACTGGAGCGTGGTGCGCGCGAGGCGATGGTAACGCTGAGCGGTTATGTGGGCGGTGCTGTCGCCGTACTGGTGGCGCTCGGTGTGGCGGGTGTGGAATTCAGCAATCTGGCGATCATCGCCGGCGCTCTCTCGGTGGGTATTGGCTTCGGCCTGCAGAACATCGTCAACAACTTTGTCTCCGGGTTGATCCTGCTGTTCGAGCGCCCGGTGCGCATCGGCGACTGGGTCTCGGTCGGCAACACCGAGGGCTACGTGAAGCGGATCAGGATCCGCTCCACCGAGATCCAGACCTTCGATCGCGCCGATGTGATCGTGCCCAACTCCGACCTGATCTCCCAGCAGGTTACCAACTTCATGCTGCACGATCCGCGCGGACGAGTGCGGGTTCCGGTGGGGGTGGCCTATGGCAGTGATGTCTACCAGGTGCGCGAGTTGCTGCTCAAAGCGTGCAGCGCTCACCCGCTGGTGATCAACGACGGCAGCACGCCTGCCCCCAAGGTGTTGTTCCGGGCCTTTGGCGAAAGCTCGCTCGATTTCGAACTGCGCTGTTATATCTGCAACATCGATTCGAGGATGGACGTGATCAGCGATCTCAATTTCGCCATCAACGACCTGTTCCGCGCGCATGATATCGAGATCCCCTTTCCGCAGCGCGACATCCACATCATCAGTGAAAAGAAAGCGGCCCAGCCGTTCAGTGGCGATTACCAGCCCAGTGCGCATCGCGTCGAACCGGATAAGGACAGCGACGAATGAGGGACAAATGAGCAGGGCTGCGCCTTACGGGCGCGACCCTGCTCGTGGAATGGATTTGTGGCGCGGCTCAGACGCAGCCGGTCGGTTTGGGCAGCCCGCCCACCTTGCAGATCATCTTCATCGGCCCTTTGGGAAAGAGCTCGTAGAGGTACTTGGCATCCACCTCCATCGCCTTGGCGAATTTGCGGATGGGCGGGACTACCGCATTCTCCTCATACATGTCGCGTGCCGCATTGATGTATTTCCAATGCTCCTCGGTGATGACATAGCCATCACGCCGGGCGATCTCGGTTGCCACCTCGGGCGTCCAGTCGCTGCGCTCCACCAGATAACCTTCGCCGTCTACATGGATGTCCACGTTTGATCCCCTGGGAAAAGTGGCTGTAAGAACTCCTCGTCTGTTGAGTGTAGTCAAAGTATGCAATTCAAGCCGAAAGTGGTAACCCCTTGGCGATGGACTAGATTTTCCGTGTGGGAGGCAACCCATCCCGATCGGCAGATCTCCAGAGGAGGGCGTTTGATATGCGGCGGCTATTCAAGATGCTTGCGGTGGCACTGCTGGCCAGCGCGCTGTTCGCCTGTGGTGACGTCGAGAACGGTGAGGCTGGCACGGGCGGTTTTACGCTCACTGCCGCGGTGAGCGGAATCAAGACCATCACCTTCAGCTGGACCTCCTACCCCGGGGCCACCTACTACCGCCTGTTCGTTAATCCCGATGGCTCCTCGGGGTATCAACAGGTGGGGGGGGATGTCACCTCCACAAACAGCGAAGTGCAACTTCCGGTGCATCTCATCGACTGGGTCAACGCCCGCTATCTGGTGGAGGCCTACGATGCGGGCGGGATGATTGCCAGCTCCCCCGCCATTGACATCACCTCCCTGATGCTCGATGCCATCGGCTACGCCAAGGCTTCCAACACCGGCCTCGATGACCAGTTCGGCTATCGCGTGGCACTGAGCGGCGACGGCAATACTGTGGCGATCTCCGCCATTGGCGAGGATAGCAGTGCCACCGGCATCAACGGCGAACAGGCCGATGAGCTGGCTACGGATGCAGGCGCGGTCTACCTCTTCGTGCGCTCCATCGACAGCTGGGTACAGCAGGCCTATATCAAGGCCTCCAACACCGACCCCTTCGACGCCTTCGGCAGCAGCCTGGCACTGAGCAGTGACGGCAACACCCTGGCCGTGGGGGCCAGCGGTGAAAGCAGTGGAGCTACCGGTGTCAATGGTGAGCAGACGCTCAACACCGCGGCCCAATCGGGTGCGGTCTATCTCTTCACGCGCAACGCCTCCACCTGGAGCCAGCAGGCCTATCTCAAGGCTTCCAACACCGATGCCAACGACAACTTCGGCAGCAGCGTGGCGCTGAGCAGCGACGGCAACACGCTGGCGGTGGGGGCGACGGGTGAGGATAGCGCCGCCACCGGCATCAATGGCGATGAAGACAGCGATACGGCCAGTAACTCAGGGGCGGTCTATCTCTTTACCCGAAGTGCTACCAGTTGGACACAGCAGGCCTACCTCAAGGCCTCCAATACCGAAGCGTTCGATGCCTTTGGCGGCAGCCTGACATTGAGCAGCGACGGCAACTCTCTGGCAGTAGGGGCGGTGGGTGAGGACAGTGCCGCCACCGGCATCAATGGTGATGAGTTATCCGATGCCGCCATCGGATCAGGGGCGGTCTATCTCTTCGCGCGAAGCAGCGGGGTCTGGAGCCAGCAGGCCTATGTGAAGGCCTCCAATACGGGAGCTGGCGATGCCTTCGGCAGCAGTGTGGCATTGAGCGGCGACGGCGATACGCTGGCGGTGGGGGCGAGCCTGGAGGATAGCAGTGCCGTGGGAGTGAACGGTGATCAACTTAATGAGCTCGCCGTCAACGCCGGGGCGGTCTACCTCTTTACCCGTAGCGCGGATCTCTGGAGTCAGCAGACCTACCTCAAGGCAACCAACACCGATCCCTTTGACAACTTTGGTGTGGCGGTGGCGTTGAACAATGATGGCAGTGTGCTGGCAGTAGGGGCGGACCAGGAGGATAGCGGCGCGCTAGGAATCAATGGCGACCCCTTCGACAACTCGGCCACCGATGCCGGGGCGCTCTACCTCTACACCCGCACGGCCGGGGTCTGGAGTAACCGGAGCTACGTCAAGGCACCCAACACCGAGGTGCTCGACCATTTCGGCGCCAGCATCACCCTAAACGGCGATGGCCACACCCTGGTGATCGGCGCCACCGGCGAAGATAGCAACGCCAGCGGTATCGGCGGTGATATGAGCAACAACGACCTGGGCTCGGCCGGGGCCGCCTATCTGTATTGAGGGTGAGGGTTTGCCGGGGCAAGGCCCGGCAGAACGGCGTGGGTCACCGCCCACGCCGTTTGAGGGCGGCTATCGCTGCCGAGCGACGTAGGGACCACGCACCATGATCTGCACGGCGCTGATGCTATCGAGGTTGATGACGGCATCGTAGAAATCCCGCCCCTCGACCTTGGCGATGTGCACCAGCTTGTCGCCCACCGAAACCACCGTGCCTTGCAGATCCTCTCCCGAGGCAACACGGATGACCACCCGCTTGCCCACCTGATCACTCAAGAGCTGCTTGAACGTCGCCCCGCTCTTGAGTTCGAGCTTGAGCTCATCGTCTGTCGCCTGGGCGACAGGAACGGAAAGGCAAACGCCGAGGAGCATCACTCCCCCCAACAATGATCCCATTTTCATAGCTACCTCCTTGGTTTGTGGCGCCTCTTGGCTACACAAAAAACGCGATACGCGAATGATGTGCCGCGCTAGTCTAGCGTATTCAATGGCGTTTGAGGATTGAGTAATCGCGACATGTGTGCCGTGAGTAACTGTGGCGGGGAGATATCTATCTTCTTTACTGCAACAGAGCAAGGTACCAAGGGAACGCATTATGCTTGGTCTGCGATTATTTGGTGAGTCGACGGCAACAAACCCAAAATCGACAGCACATCAATCTCACAACCCCTTCTTCAACAGCGGCACCATCTTGGCGAGCATGTCGTCGATGCCCATCTCCACCACGCTGGAGATCGAGACGAATGACTGCAGGGCGTTGATGTTGGCATCTTCGGTGGAGGCCTTGCGCAGGCGCTTCATGAAGTGGATGTTGACGGCGCGCAGTTCGCTGAAGAGGGCTTCCAGGCCATTGAGATCCCAGTCGGCGGGTCTGCCTTCGCCCTGGGCGATGTACTGGTTGACCAGATAGGCGCCGACGGTGCGGTGCACGGTCTCCTCCAGGGTGGCGAAGGGGAGGTGGAAGTAGGCAAGCGGCTTGAGGCGCGCCATGTGCGGGCAGGCGCTCGACGCCATCACCAGGCCGAATAGCGATTTGAGCGCGGTCTGCAGATCGCAGTTCTTGAAGTAAGAGCGCTCGGCGGTGTGGACCCAGACATCGACGCGATCGATGGAGAGGGCGTCGGCGAATGGTTCGGCCAGCGGCACGATGTCGCAGGCGGTGGGGCACCAGCGTTGCTGGCGCGTTTCAAGTGGGCAGTTGGGGCAGCGCTGGAACTCCAGCAGGGTCCACTCGGGGGGCGTGCCGGGAGGGGGCGGCGCGGCGTGCTGATTGCGCTCCAGATCGATTTCGAAGGTGTGTTCTGCGCCGCTGGCGGCACGGAGGTTGTAGATGACCCGGCTCACAGTGTCTCTCCCGGCATGCGGTGGCGTAGTGTCATAACCAGTGGACCAAGTAGTAGAGCATCAGCCCTTCCGAGGAGCGTGAGGGTCCGTACACCTTGGCGGCGTGGCGATGCTTATCGGGATCGGACGCCTCCACTGCCGCATCGAGGGTGGGGTAGAGCTCTACGCAGTTTTCCGGAAAACGTTTGCGATCCTGACGCGGGGTGTAGATCACCGCATAGTGTTCGCTGACGAGCGATGTCTCGGTGTCGACGATCATGCGGGGCATACGGCCTTACTCCTGCGGAAAAGAAATTATGAGTGAATCGACCGCTCAGCGCGAGGGTCGCCCGCCTCCATCTCCAATACCACCTGGGTCATGCGCAGCACGCTGTCGGGGTTGAGGGAGATCGACTCGATGCCGTGCTCCACCAGCCAGCGGGTGATCTCGGGGAAGTCGGAAGGGGCCTGGCCGCAAATGCCGATATATTTGCCGCGGCGCTTGCAGGCGTCGATGGCCAGTTCCATCAGTTTGAGCACGGCAGGATTGCGTTCATCGACGCCTCCCACCAGCCCCGAGTCGCGATCAACGCCGAGGGTGAGTTGGGTGAGGTCGTTGGAGCCGATGGAGAAGCCGTCGAAGTGATCGAGAAATTGATCAGCGAGCAGCGCATTGGCGGGGATCTCGCACATCACGTAGATCTCCAAACCGTGTTCACCGCGCCGCAGGCCGTGGTCCGCCATGAGATTCAAAACCTTGACGCCCTCCGCGACGCTGCGCACGAACGGGATCATCAATACCACATTGTCGAGCCCCATCACCTCGCGCACCTGTTGCATGGCGGCGCACTCCATGGCGAAGCAGTCGACGAAACTTGCGGAGGGATAGCGGTAGGCACCGCGAAAGCCGATCATCGGATTCTCCTCCTGCGGCTCGAACTGGCTACCGCCGATGAGTGAGGCGTACTCGTTCGATTTGAAGTCGCTCATGCGCACGATCACCCGCCGTGGGTAGAAGGCGGCGGCGATGGTACCGACCCCTTCGGCGAGGCGGTCGATGTAGAAGCTGCGCCGGTCGGGGTAGCCCGCAGTGAGGCGATCGATCTGCTCCTGGGTAGCAGCGTCCAATGTCGCATAGTCGAGCAGGGCGCGCGGGTGGATGCGGATGGTGTTGTTGATGATGAACTCGAGGCGAGCCAGGCCGACGCCATCAGAGGGGAGACGTGACACGCTAAAGGCCTGTTCGGGGTTGCCGACGTTGAGCATGATCCTGGTCTTCGGCCGTTGCAGTCCACCCAGGTCGATCTGTTCGGTGCTGAAGGGAAGCGTGCCCTCATAGACATAGCCGTTGTCGCCCTCGGCGCAGGAGACGGTGACGGGCTGA
>DASWUD010000037.1:0-4644 GCA_036401755.1 Gammaproteobacteria bacterium | reverse complement strand
CACTCACCATCGACAAGGCGTCGCTGTTCATCAACGTCGGCGAGCGCGCCAACGTGGCCGGCTCCGCCAAGTTCAAGAAGCTGGTGCTGGAGAACCACTACAGCGAGGCGCTCGACATCTGCCGCGAGCAGGTGGAGAGCGGCGCGCAAATCATCGACGTCAACATGGACGACGCGATGCTCGACGGCAAGAGCGCGATGGTCACCTTCCTCAATCTGGTTGCCTCGGAACCCGACATCGCCAAGGTGCCGGTGATGGTCGACTCCTCCAAGTGGGAGATCATCGAGGCGGGACTCAAGTGCATCCAGGGCAAGGGGATCGTCAACTCCATCTCCCTCAAGGAGGGCGAGGCCCCCTTTATCGAGCACGCGAAGAAGCTGCGCAAATACGGCGCCGCGGTGGTGGTGATGGCCTTCGACGAAAAGGGCCAGGCCGACACCTATCAACGCAAGACCGAAATCTGCCAACGCTCCTACGACCTCCTGGTGAACGTGGTCGGCTTCCCCGCCGAGGACATTATCTTCGACCCCAACATCTTTGCGGTCGCCACCGGCATCGAAGAGCACAACAACTATGCCGTCGACTTCATCGAGGCGACGCGCTGGATTAAAGCAAACCTGCCGCACGCACTGATCTCCGGCGGTGTGTCGAACGTTTCCTTCTCGTTCCGCGGCAACAACCCGGTGCGCGAGGCGATCCACTCGGTATTCCTCTACCACGCCATCAAGGCGGGCATGAGCATGGGCATCGTCAACGCCGGCATGCTGGCGGTGTACGAGGATCTACCCAAGGAGCTGCGCGATGCGGTGGAGGATGTGGTGCTCAACCGCGATCCGCAAGCCACCGATAGCCTGTTGGAGATCGCCCCCAAGTACAACGTGGGCGCCGCCGCGGTCGAAAAACAGACGGAAGAGTGGCGCAGCTGGCCGGTGGCCAAGCGTCTGGAGCACGCGCTGGTCAAAGGCATCGACAGCTATGTCGAGCAGGACACCGAAGAGGCGCGCCAGCAGTTCGTCCGTCCCATCCAGGTGATCGAAGGGCCGCTGATGGATGGCATGAACGTGGTCGGCGATCTGTTCGGCGACGGCAAGATGTTCCTGCCGCAGGTAGTGAAGAGCGCGCGCGTGATGAAGAAGGCGGTGGCCTACCTGCTGCCCTTCATCGAGGCGGAGAAGCACGCCGACAGCCGCGCCGCCGGCAAGATCCTGATGGCCACGGTGAAGGGCGATGTGCACGACATCGGCAAGAACATCGTCGGCGTGGTGCTGCAGTGCAACAACTTCGAGGTGATCGACCTCGGCGTGATGGTCCCCACCGCCACCATTCTCGAAGAGGCGCAGAAGCAGCAGGTCGACATCATCGGCCTCTCCGGCCTCATCACCCCCTCGCTGGAGGAGATGTCGCACGTCGCCAAAGAGATGCAGCGCCTCGGGTTGAAACAGCCGCTGCTCATCGGTGGCGCCACCACCTCCAAGGCCCACACCGCGGTGAAGATTGATCCCCACTACGACGGTGCCGTGGTGTGGGTGAAGGACGCCTCGCGTGCGGTGGGTGTGGCGCAGAATCTCATCTCCAGCACCCGGCGCGACGACTACCTGCAGGAGCTCGCGGCCGAATACGAACAGGTGCGTGCCGAGTTTGCCGAGCGCCAGGTGGCAACGCAGTTCCTCACCCTCGAGGAGGCGCGCGCCAACAAGCTCCAGCTCGACTGGAGCAACTACACGCCGCCCAAGCCCAACGACCTGGGCGTGCAGATCTTCGACGCCATGCCGCTAGAGTTCCTCGTCCCCTACATCGACTGGACGCCGTTCTTCCACGCCTGGGAGATGAAGGGGAGCTACCCGAAGATCCTCGACGATGCCGAGAAGGGCGAAGAGGCGCGCAAATTGTTTGCCGACGCGCAGACCATGCTGCAGCAGATCATCGACGGCAAGTGGCTCCAGGCGCGTGCGGTGATCGGCCTGTTCCCGGCCAACAGCATCAACGACGACGATATCGAGGTCTATGCCGACGAGAAGCGCAAGCAGGTACGTACAACACTGCATCACCTGCGCCAGCAGACCGTGCGCTCGGCCAACCGGCCCAACCTCTGCCTCAGTGACTACCTCGCGCCGAAGAGTTCGGGCAAGCAGGACTACATCGGCGGCTTCGTGGTCACCGCCGGCATCGGCATCGAGGAGCACATCGCCCGCTTCGAAAAGCAGCATGACGACTATCACGCCATCATGCTCAAGGCCCTCGCCGACCGCCTGGCCGAGGCCTTCGCCGAGCAGATGCATGCGCGGGTGCGCCACGTGAACTGGGGTTACGAAGCACAGGGATGTGCAAGTGTCGCGAGAGGCAGGACGCCGGGAGCGACCGAAGCACAGGGATGTGCAAGTGTCGCGAAAGGCAGGACGCCGGGAGCGACCGAAGCTCAGGCAGCTACGCACAAACCGGCTTGCGACTGCGGCGCCCACCAGATGATCGCCAAGGTGAAAGGCAAGAGCGCCAAGCCGGTCGAATGGGCACCGCACCTGCCGCCCGCCGATGTCGCGGCGCTGATCCACGAGAAGTACCAGGGGATCCGCCCGGCCGCCGGCTATCCCGCCTGCCCCGACCACACCGAGAAGGACCTGCTCTGGCAGCTGCTCGATGCGGAAAAGGCCACCAGCGTCTTCCTCACCGAGTCGAAGGCGATGTATCCCACCGCATCGGTGAGCGGCTGGTACTTCAGCCATCCGGAGAGCAGCTACTTCACCGTCGGCAAGATCCAGAAGGATCAGGTGGCCGATTACGCCCGGCGCAAGGGAATGAGCGTGGAGGAGGCCGAGTACTGGCTGGCCCCCAATCTGGGATATGAACCGTAGAAATAATCACAGAAACATGGACAATAGCCATTTTTGACAGCCGCAAGGGGGCCGCAGAAGCCCCCTGTACGTTTCGCCGCCCCCCGGCCTTCGTTATAATCGCGCCAGTTTGAACAACGAGGTTCTTATGACTGCACTTACGCCGCTTCGCGACCTGCCCACCCAGAATATCTTCCGCAAGGGCGACGTCTTTGTCCTGTTCGGCGAACTGTTCGGCCGCGGCTACGCCAACGGCCTCATCGACGAGGCACGCAAGGCGGGCATGACCATTCTCGGCATCACCGTGGGGCGTCGCGACGAGAACGACCAGCTGCGTCCCCTCACCACCGAGGAGTTGCAGGAGGCCGAGGCACGCCTCGGCGGCCGCATTATCAACGTGCCACTGATGGCCGGCTTCGACCTCGACGCCCCGCAAGGGACGCCGACCCCCACCGCGCTGCTGGCCGAGCTGAAGCTCACCAACTGGCAGGAGGCGAAGCTTGACTGGGCGCATATCGAGAAGTGCCGCGAGGTGGGAGTGAACCGCTTCCGCAGCTCGCTGCAGCAGGTGATGGCCGAACTGGACCGCTCGATCCCCGACGGTGCCAATGTCTTCTTCGCCCACACCATGGCCGGCGGCATCCCCAAGACCAAGGTGTTCCTCGCCATCGCCAACCGTGTCTACAAGGGACGCGGTGAGCGCTTTCTCTCCTCGCGCGCGCTGCTCGACAGCGACCTCGGCAAGCTGATCCTGATGAACTTCGACGAGGTGACCGCCAACACCTTCCAGTACCTCATCGAAGAGAGCAGCGCCATTCGCGAACGCCTCGCCAAGAACGGTGGCGAGACCCGCTACAGCGCCTACGGCTACCACGGCACCGAGATCCTCATCAACGGCGAGTACCAGTGGCAGACCTACACCAACTACACCCAGGGCTACGCCAAGATGCGCCTGGAGCGCCACGCCGAAAGCGCGTGGGCGCAGGGGGTCAAGGCCACCGTGTTCAATTGCCCCGAGATCCGCACCAACTCCAGCGACATCTTTGTCGGCGTGGAGCTCTCGCTCTTCCCGCTGCTCCATGCCCTGAAAAAAGAGGGGTGTGGCGCTTGGGCCGAGCAGGTGTGGTCCCACTGCCAAACGCTGCTCAGGGAGGGGGTGAGCTTGCAACAGATCCTCGACAAGATCGAGCGCTACAACGCCGATTCGGAGATCAGCCGCTTCCGCAACTATGAAGCGTGGCCGATGGACAACACCGCCGAGTTGGCCGAGGTGATGGTCGGCACCTCCGACGAGCTCACCGAGCTGCACAAGGATCGCAAGGCGCTCATCAGCGACTACCTGAGTGGCCTGGTGCTGGAAGGGACCGGCCCGCTGATGTTCCACGAGGCCTCGGCACCGCACGCCCCGGTGCTCTGGCTCAACCACGACATCATCGCCAGGCAGCTCAAACAGCTGCACTGAGCGCAATCGGTGCAATAAAAAACGGAGAGCGGTGCTCTCCTTTTTTTTTGTGCAGTGTAAGCGAGGGTGTCAGGGCATTGTTGCGTGCCATCGCGCGCTGCGATGCAAGGAGCGCATCTCACATTTTCGCATCCATTCAGAAGAGCGCCATGCGGCGTCATGCCAAAAACAAGGTGCGCATGAAGTCAGACCCGCCAGTTGATCTTGTGGTGGCGGCGGGAGAGTGCACGCGTGGACTTTTCACCGCGTGCCGATAAACGGCATCAACGAGAGATAGAGCACCACAACAATCAGCAACAGATAGAGCGCGCTCTGTAGCGGTGCGCTGATGAGCCGGGAGAAGAGCGTCTCATG
>DASWUD010000036.1:0-2407 GCA_036401755.1 Gammaproteobacteria bacterium | reverse complement strand
AGAGCACAGCAGTCTGCACCCGACGCTGGGTGGGTCGCTTGCTTCACGGGAATTCGATTTGCGCAATCGCGTGCTGGCGGTGGATCGTCAAGGTAACCTTTACCTGCAGGCGACACTGACTCTGGTCATGGGAAGTAAGCGGCAGACGGTGGCAGCTTACCTGGCCAAGCTGGATGTCACGGGTAAGTTGATGTGGGAGCGCTACCACACATCGGACGAGTTTCGATGGGATTCATTCGACATCGGCCTGGATGGCGCAGGTAATGCGTTTCTGACTGGTAGGCTCATCAGTATGAAAAATCCCTCTCAGATCGACGCCTTTGTTCTGGGTTTTGATGCGGCAGGCCGCGTGCGTTTGGAAAAGACCTTTGGCACTCCTGAGTTCGATGGGGCAGGGAGTATCGCCATCGATAGTCAAGGCAACTACTACGTTGCGGGAGGGACGGAAGGGGCGCTTGATGGTCAAGCCAATAACGTTAAGCAGTGGGCCGTGCCTTATCTGAAACAGGGCGGTACCGCTGTACAAGTAAAATAAACTATCCCCGCATGGGCGATCGTGGAGTTTGAATAATTGGAACGCGAACAACTGATTCTCTGGCTGGCGGTGATCGCTTATGTGGTGGCGGGGGTGGTGGCCATCTTCGCGGTGGTGCTGGGCAAGAAACCGGAACGCACCATCCTCGGCATGATGGTGCTCGGTCTGGTATTGCATGGCGCGGCGATCCTGCTGCGCTGGGAGCGGCTCGACCACGGTCCCTATCTCACCATGTTCGAGATCCTCTCCAGCAACATCTGGAGCCTGATGTTCTTCTTCGTGCTCGCCTATTGGCGCTACCGGCCGATCCGCGCCACGGCGGCGGTGGTGTTGCCGCTGCTGTTCATCATGATGGGGTGGATGATGCTCTCCCATCCGGGCGAGGGCCATCTGCCACCCACCTACGACACCACCTGGCTGGTGATCCACATCATGTTCGGCAAGGTGTTCCTGGGGGCGACGCTGGTGGCGGTAGGAATGGCCGGGGTGATCCTGCTTCGCCGCTACGACATCGCCACGCAGAAGTTTGCGCGGTTGCCCGACGACCGACGCCTCGATGACCTGGCCTACCGCTTCATGGCGCTGGGGCTCATCTTCGATACGCTGATGCTCATCGCCGGGGCGATCTGGGCGCAGGATGCGTGGGGGCGCTACTGGGCGTGGGATCCGCTGGAGACCTGGTCGTTCATCACCTGGCTGACGCTCGGCTTCGCACTCCATCTGCGCATCACCTTCAAGCCAGCGCCCGCACGAGGCGCGGTGATGATCATGGCGGTCTTCGTGCTGGCCTTCCTCACCTTCTTCGGCATTCCGTTCATCAGCAAGGTCCCCCATCAGGGGGCGGTGTAACCTGAATGAATGAAGTGAACTCTTCGCCCCTGTCACCTCGGCAACGCAACGCGGCCCGCCGCTGGCTGCTGCTGGCGGTGGGGGCGATGGCGTTGTCGGCACTGCTGGCGATCCTGCTGGTGTTATCGCGCACGCCGGGCGTGCAGGAGCTGTTTGGGCTGAAGGCGGCATTCCATACGGTGCTGGTGATGCACGTCAACTTTGCCGTCTTGATCTGGCTGCTCTCCTTTGGCGGCGTGCTCTGGTCGCTCTCGTTGCGTCGCGCGCAGCCACTGCCCGATGCCCTTGCCTTTGGCCTCTCCCTGTGTGGGGCACTGCTGTTGCTCGCCGCCCCCTGGGTGGAGGGGGCCGCGCCGGTGATGAGTAATTACATTCCGGTGCTCGATACGCCACTTTTTCTGACGGGGCTGATCGGCTTTGCCAGCGGCCTGTCGCTGCTGGCGGCACGGGTCGTGATAGAGCGTCTCACCGCACCACATGAAACCCGAGGAACTGCGCTCTATCTGGCAGCACTGGCGTGGTTTACCGCACTTGCACTGTTCGCCACACACGCAGTGCAGCTATCCACCGCAGCGACACTCGTCTATGAGCAGCTTTTCTGGGGCGGCGGTCATCTGTTGCAGTTTGTCTATCTGCTGCTGCTCTTCGCGGTGTGGCAGGCGAGGGGAGTGAACCACCTGTTGGTTTCCATGAGGGCGACATTAGGGCTGCTCGCTGCGGCATTACTGTTCGGCCTTGGCTTGGAGCCAGCCGGCGAGCTGTCACGCCGCGCCTTTACCCAGCTGATGCAGTTCGGTACTCCGCTGTTGCTGTTGCCGGCAATGTGGACGCTGGTGCGAGAGAAGTCACTGCGCCATGAGGTGTCGCTCGCGGCTTCGTTTGTCCTGATGGCTCTGGGTCTGCTCATCGGTGCGCTCATTAACGGCGACACCGTCACGGTCACCGCTCACTACCACGCTACCAATGCCGCCATCACGGTGGCCTTCATGGGGGCGGCCTATGAATTGTTGCCGCGTCTTGGAT
>DASWUD010000035.1:0-9973 GCA_036401755.1 Gammaproteobacteria bacterium | reverse complement strand
CGATGATCACCGGTTGACCGACCGGTTTGAAGACGTCGGGAAGATCGGCATGACCAGGACCGAAGGCGCGCGTCGCCCCCTTGCGATGGACGAAAAGATGGCGTTTCTTGCCGTCGATCTCGTGCACCTCCTCCTTGCAGGTGTTGTGCGACACGTCGTAGAGCAGATCGAGGGTGGTGCCCGGAAAGAGCCGAGCGAAGACCTGACGCGTCAGGTGGGTGAGGATCTGGCGATTGGCGAGCGCGCAGTTGATGCCGGCACGCATGGCGCCGAGATAGGAGCGGCCCAGTGACGAATCGAGCGGGGCGCAGGCCAGTTCGCGATCCGGCAGTTCGATGCCGTGCTGGGCAGCGGTAATGACCATCTCGCGCAGGAAGTCGGTGCCGATCTGGTGGCCGAGACCGCGCGAGCCGCAATGGATGCTCACCACCACATCGCCGCTGTTGAGACCGAACACGCGCGCTGCCACCTCGTCATAAATGGCGGTGACCTGCTGCACCTCCAGATAGTGGTTGCCGGAGCCGAGGGTGCCCATCTCGTCGCGCTGGCGCTTCTTGGCCAGCGCCGACACCTCGGAAGGTTGCGCGCCAGCCATGCAGCCGTGCTCTTCGATGTGCGACAGGTCGGCCTCGCGGCCGAAGCCCCGTTCCACCGCCCAGCGCGCGCCGCCGCGCAGCATCTCGTCCATCTGCTGGTGGTTGAGGGAGATGGCGCCGGTACTGCCGAGACCGGCGGGTATGCTCTTGTAGAGCTCATTGGCCAGGGCGTGGGCGTTGGCGCTGATGGTGGCCACATCGAGGCCGGTGTGGAGGGTACGCACACCGCAGGAGATGTCGAAGCCGACGCCGCCCGCCGAGACCACGCCCCCCTCCTTCATGTCGAACGCTGCCACCCCGCCGATGGGAAAGCCGTAGCCCCAGTGGGCATCGGGCATCGCATAACTGGCCTGGACGATGCCGGGCAGGGTTGCCACGTTCACCGCCTGCTCGAACACCTTGTCGTCCATGCCTTCGAGCAGTTGGCGGGTCGCATAGAGGATCGCCGGCACGCGCATCTTGCCGAACGGGGCGATCTCCCACTCATATTCGGAGCGTTGCTGAACCTTGTCGCGGTACACGCAGTTCTCCTGTTCACACGTCGACCACACACTGCGCAAGCCACAGACCATCGGCCTGCTGCGCCACCTTCAATTCAGTATAGGTAGCCCCCTTCACCTCGACCGCCGGCTGATGTTTGTTGACATTGACCGGCTCGCCGTGAAGCGTAGCCGTCAGGTGTGCCCCTTCAAGATGAACGTCATAGGCGCTGAAGAGCAACTTGCGGGTGGCCATTGCGTAGACAATGGCGTTGAGCCAGTCCACCAGCAGCAGTTCACGATCGGGATTGTCACATTCGACCGTCATACTCTGGGTAGGCGTCACCCGTGCGAGATCGGTTATCACCGCGGTCAACGCCAATGCCGCCTGCTCGAAGGCCGTGGCGATGCTCTCACCCATACCTCGCACGCCGATGTCGGCCTGATGACTGAAATGTTCCCAATGGCCCATCGCGTTATGCCGGTTGCAGCTCTATGACACCTGCGCGGAGTATAGCCTCCACCTCGCGGGCTGCCATGGGTTGGCTATAGAGGTATCCCTGTGCCTCGTCGCAGCGCAGCCCCAGCAGAAAGGCGCGATGCTCGGCCTTTTCCACCCCCTCGGCGAGCACCTTGAGATTGAGGTTGCGCGCCATGGCGATGATGGCCGATACGATGGCGGCATCGTCCGAGTCGGTGTCAACGTCGTGGACGAACGATTGGTCGATCTTGAGGCGGTCGACCGGAAAACGTTTCAGATAGCTGAGACTGGAATAACCGGTACCGAAATCGTCGATGGCGATGGGAAACCCGCGCTGGCGCAAATGGTTGAGGTTTTCGATGGTGTGACCTGCCGACTCCATCAGGGTGCTCTCGGTGAGCTCCAGTTCCAGTTGGGCGGGGGCGATCGCCATCTCCGCTACCAGCTGCTCCAGGGTCTCGACAAAATCGGCCTGGCGGAACTGCAGCGCCGAGAGGTTGACGGCGACACGGATACCGTTGATGCCGCCCTCCTCCCAGCGGCGCAACTGCTGGCAGGCGGTGCGCAACATCCATTTGCTGATGGGGATGATCAGGCCCGACTCTTCGGCCACCGGAATGAAGCGCGCCGGTGAGATGGCTCCCAGTTCGGCACTGTTCCATCGCAGCAGTGTCTCGACACCCAGAATGCGACCGCTATGCAGATCCACCTGCGGCTGATAGTGGAGCGACAGTTCGTTGTGCTCGAGCGCGCGGCGCAGGTGGGTCTCCAGCACCAACTGCTCCTCGATGCGCGCATTCATCTCGGCGGTGAAGTATTGATAGTTGTTCCGCCCCATCTCCTTGGCGTGATACATGGCAACGTCGGCACTCTTCATCAGAGTGATGACATCGGCGCCGTCATCGGGATAGATGCCGATGCCGATGCTGACGGTGATCGTCAACGTATGTTCGGTGATGGTGAAGGGTTGCGCCATCGCGTTGATGATGCGGCTGGCCATGTGCCCGGCGTCCTCGATCGCACCGATACGATTGAGCAGGATGACAAACTCGTCGCCACCAAGTCGGGCGATGGTGTTGATTCCCTGCAGGGTGTGATGGAGGCGGCGCGCCACCTCCTGCAGCAGTTGGTCACCGATATGGTGGCCCAGGGTGTCGTTGATGGTCTTGAACCGATCGATGTCCATGCTGAGCAGCGCGACCTTGTGCTGCTCCAGCTTCGCCTGGACGAAGGACTGGCGCAGACGATCGATGAAAAGCAGTCGGTTGGGCAGCTCGGTCAGTGCATCGTGGTGGGCCAGATGGAGAATGTGATCCTCCGCCATCTTGCGCTCACTGATATCGATAAAAATCGCCACGTAGTGGCTGACCGCCCCCGAGTCGCCATGAACCACGTTGATCACTAGCAACTCAGGAAAGACCTCGCCGCTCTTGCGCCGGTTCCAGATCTCCCCTTGCCAGTTGCCGCGGCTATTCAGGTCGTGCCACATGGCGCGGTAAAAGTCGCGGTCATGGCGTCCGGAACGCAATATTTTCGGCGTTTGCCCGATGATCTCCTCGGGGCTATAACCAGTAATGTCGCAGAAGGCACGGTTGACCTTGAGGATGTGCTGCTCTTTATCGGTGATGATGATCCCTTCCGTGCTGGAGTCGAACACCTGGGCCGCCAGTCGCAACTCCTCGGCGCTTTGGCGTTGCAGCTCCATCTCTTCGCGCAGTTTGCTATTGAGAATGCGCAGTTCGGACTTCTGATCCTCCAGGGTCGTTACCAGATTGCGCAGCGAGGCCGAGAGTGCCGCCGCTTCGTCCTCGCCCTCCACCTGCGGGATGCGCGCCCCTCGCTCGCCGTTGCGGATCCCATCCGCCGCGCGGGTGATGCTCAGCATGGTGCCGAGGCTGCGGTTGATCACCGGCCAGAGCAACACCACAAACAGCGCCGCGAAGCCCAGGCTGATCAACAGTGTGTTGCGTGCCACTTGGTTGGCAGCGCCAAACGCGCTCGCCATCTCCTCGCGTACCAGCACCAGCCAGCCAAGGCCGGGATAATAGTCATGGCCATCGCCTCGTGCATAACCCACCAGGTAGGGGCTGCCATCACTCCAGCGCTCCACCTCGTAACCGTTGCCACCGCGCTGGGCCATGCTGACACTATGCAGGCGCAATGGTTCAGGCTGCTCGGGCAGCGTGACCGTGCCAAGCAGAATTCGTCCCTCCCGGTTAAGGACCAGCACCTCCAGGGATCGTCTATTGATGAGGGGCTTGAGTAGCGAGCTGCGCACTCTGTCGGCCCACGCCCAGCTCAGGTGGCCGCAGATGACGCCGAGCAGGTTGCCGGCGTCATCACGAATCGGCATGGAGATATCGACCAGCCGCAGCGGCAACGGGTCCGTTTCGGTACGAGAAAGCAGTTGGCTCAACAAAAAGGCATCGTGGACATCGCCTGCGTGGGGCCCTTTACTCCCCTTGATGAACCAGTCGCGCTCGGCAACGCTCACTCCTTCCAGCAAACGTCCGGTACCGACAACGATGGTGCCCTGCGCATCGGTAATGCCGAGCCAAGCGTAGTCACGGTAGCTGCTCTGGAGCTTTTCCAGCAGCGCGCGCTTGGCATCAAGTGGCGTTTGCGGATCGCGAATCACGTCGAGCTTGGAGAAGATCATGATTTCGCGATAACGCTCGTAGACCCCCTTGTCGAGCTCGGTGGCCATCTGCGAGGCGATCTCCGCCACCAGCACGCCACGATCGTTACGCAGCTGCCGGGTACTCTGGTCGCCGACGAAATAACTGAGCAACAACGCGATGACCAGTCCGGTCACCGCCACCATCCAGAGCAGGCGTGCCCGCACGCTTCGTGCAGGATTGAGCAGCTGGATCAGAGCGTGAAGGGACATGTTTCCTCGAGGCTCAACAAGTTTCAAAGCCGCCGGGAGATGTGGCGGATGGCAGGATCGTCGGGGAGATCGCGGATGGTAAAACCCATCACCCGCGCCAGTGCCAGCATCTCATGGTTGCTGGCCAGCACCTCGCCCTCCATAACCTCCAGGCCTCGTTCCCGCGCGGGCTCCATCAGCTGCGCCATGAGGCGGTGGGCGATGCCGTGGTGTTGCCACGGGTCGGCGACTACGATGGCAAACTCACAGCTCTTGCCATCGGGATTGATGATGTAGCGCGCCACGCCGATCTCCACCTCGCCGCCACTCACCTCCACCACCGCGATCAACGCCATCTCCCGGTCGTAGTCGATCTGGGTAAAACGCGCCAGCATCGCCGGGGTCAGCTCATCGAGGGTCTGCATGAACCGTAAATATTTGGTGCGCTCTGACAGCCCCCGCACGAAGGCCTGCTCGATCTCCGCATCCTCGGGGCGGATCGGCCGGATGGTGAGGTCGGTGCCGTCGGGCAGTTGGCAGTGGCTGATGAGGTGGCTGGGATAGGGATAGATCGCCATGTGGGCATAGCGTTCCTGCACCCCCGATGGGTAGTCGACCACCACGCGCGCATCCACCGCCATCGCACCGCTTTCGTCGACGATGAGCGGATTGATGTCGAGCTCGCGCAGCCACGGCAGCTCACACGCCATCTCCGAAACACGCAGCAGAACATCCTCGAGTGCCGAACTGTCGATGGGCGGCAGATGACGGAAGGCACCCAACATCCGCGCGATGCGGGTACGCTCGATCAGATCGCTGACCAGGAAGCGGTTGAGCGGCGGCAGTGCCACGGCACGATCGCCCATGATCTCCACCGCGGTGCCGCCGTAGCCGAAGGTGATCACCGGACCGAACAGCGGATCGGTGAAGATCCCCACCAGCAGTTCACGACCATTGGGGCGCTGCAACATCGGTTCGATGGCGACGCCGTCGAGAGTGGCGTTGGGGCGGTAGTGCTGCACGGCAGTGATGATTTCGTTATAGGCACTGCGCACCCCTTGGGCGCTGTTGATACCCAGGCGCACCCCACCGGCGTCACTCTTGTGGATGATGTCGGGCGAGTTGATCTTCATCGCCACCGGAAAGCCCATCGCCTCGGCCTGCACCAATGCCTCGTTGGGCGAGCGCACCACCACCGTGCGCGCCGCCGGAATATGGAACGCCCCCAGCAGCGCCTTCGACTCCACCTCGCTCAACACCTTGCGCCCTTCGGCCAGCGCCCCTTCGATGATGAGGCGTGCGCCCTCCACATCGGGGGCCACCCGATGCGGCGCGAGCGGTCCGGGGGTCTGCAGCAGCAGCTGCTGATTTTGATAATAGCTGGTGAGGTAGGAGAAGGCTTCGACCGCCGCCTCGGGGGTGTGCAGGCTGGGGATGCCGGCGCGGATCAGCGCATCACGTCCCGCGCTCACCTGGGTGACCCCCATCCAGCAGGTGAGCAGCGGCTTGGAGTGGCTGGCAGCCATGTCGATCAGTGCCTCGGCCACGGCCAGCGGCTCGGTCATCGCCTGCGGGGTGAGGATCACCAGCACCCCATCGACCCCCGGGTCATCAAGGCAGGCGGCCACGGCGGCGCGGTAGCGTTCCGCCGTGGCATCGCCGATCACATCCACCGGATTGGTGTGCGACCAGGTGGCGGGCAGTACGCTGTTGAGCCGTTCGAGGGTGGCCGGCGTGAGCTCGGCCAGCGGGATGGCGAGGTCGGCGGCGCGATCGCTCGCCATCACCCCGGGCCCACCGCCGTTGGTGACGATGGCCAACCGACCGCCCTTGGCGCGGTAGTGCGATGCCAGGGTGGTGGCGGCGGCAAACAGATGACCGATGCGCATGCCGCGCACCACACCGGCGCGGCGCAGCGCCGCAGCGAAGACATCGTCGGCCCCCACCAACGCACCGGTGTGGGAGAGCGCCGCCTTGGAACCAGCGGCGTGGCGTCCCACCTTGAGGACGATCACTGGCTTGACCCGGGCGGCGGCGCGGATGGCGCTGACGAAGGAGCGCGCATTATGGATCCCCTCGATATAGAGCAGGATGCTTTCGGTCTGGGCATCAGCCACCAGATAGTCGAGGATCTCGCCAAAGTCCACATCGGCGGAGATGCCAGTGGAGATCACGGTGGAGAAACCGATGGCGTTGGGCGCGGCCCAGTCGAGGATGGCGGTGCAGAGCGCCCCCGACTGGGAGACCAGGGCCAGCCGGCCGGGCTGCGCCACCCCCTTGTTGAAGGTGACATTCAGCCCCAGCGCCGGGCGCATGATGCCTAAGCAGTTGGGTCCGATGAAGCGCAGGCCGTAACGGCGCGCATTCTCCACCACCGCCTGCTCCAGCTTGAGCCCTTCACCACCCACCTCGCGAAAACCCGCCGAGAGGATCACCGCCGCCTTCACACCGTGCTCCCCGCATGCCTCAATAATGCCCGGTACCGTCGCTGCCGGGGTGGTGATCACCGCCAGGTCGACCGGCTTGCCCAGCTCGTCAAGGGAGGCGTAGGCGCGATGCCCCCGCACCTCCGTGTGTTTGGGATTGATGGGATAGACCTGGCCGGTGAAGCCATCCGTAAGCATATTGCAAAAGACCAGGGTGCCCACCGCATTGGGACGGTCACTGGCGCCAAAGATGGCAACCGAGTGAGGTTCGAACAGTCGGCTCAGGTAATGCTTGCCCATGCAGTGTGTCCTAATAAAGAGGGTCGCTCCATTATGAGCGCTCCGCGGCGGTTGTGCATGAGCTGCGGCGAGGGATGTGCAATACTCTGGCGAAAAACAAGGAGCCCCTTGCTGTGGCCACCGCCTATATCACCCACCCCGACTGCCTGCTCCACGAGATGGGGCCATACCATCCTGAATCGCCGCAGCGCTTACGCGCCATCGACGATCGGTTGATCGCGGCCGGGCTGATGGATCACCTGCGTCACTACACTGCGCCGTCTGCAAGCGACGCACAAATCACCCGCGTTCACTCCCCGGCCTATCTGCAGCGGCTGCGCGAGCTCGCGCCGCGCCACGGTCACGTGACGCTCGACCCCGACACCGCCATGAATTCCCACTCCTTGAACGCCGCGCTGCACGCGGCCGGCGCAGTGGTCCTCGCCACCGATCGGGTTATGGACAACAGTGTGGAGAACGCCTTTTGTGCGGTACGTCCCCCCGGCCATCACGCCGAACCGGCACGCGCCATGGGCTTTTGCCTCTTCAACAACCTCGCCATCGGCGTGGCCCATGCGCTGGAGCAGCACCGCCTGGAGCGGATCGCCATCATCGATTTCGACGTGCACCACGGCAACGGCACCGAAACCATGTTTCGGGATGAGCCGCGGGTGTTGTTCTGCTCCAGCTTCCAGCACCCCTTCTATCCTCATACGCCCCTCGACAGCCGCGCCAATCTGATCGAAGTTCCCCTGAGTGCCGGTAGCAATAGTGCTGCATTCCGTAAAGGCTATGAGGAGAAGATATTCCCGGCGGTGGAGCGGTTTGCACCGCAGATGATCTTCATCTCGGCTGGATTCGATGGCCACATCGAGGACGAGATGTCAGCCCTCGCGCTCACTGACGACGACTACACTTGGGTAACGGAACGCATCGTTGCACTGGCGCTGCGCCATGCCGGGGGACGCATCGTCTCGACCCTGGAGGGCGGCTATGCCCTCAACGCCCTGGGACGTGCCGCGGCGCGCCATATCAAGGCGCTGATGCGGCTGTAAAAAACTGTGCCCACAACATAATAATCACTTCAAAGATTACGAGATTACGATGAAGCCACACTTTCTGACCATCGATGGCAATGAGGCCGCTGCCACCATCGCCCACCTCACCAACGAAGTAATCGCCATCTACCCGATCACCCCCGCCTCGCCCATGGGCGAACATGCGGATGAGTGGTCGGCACAGGGCAAGAAGAATCTGTGGGGCACGGTGCCGAAGATCATCGAGATGCAGAGCGAGGGCGGTGCCGCGGGGGCGATTCACGGTGCATTGCAAACCGGCGCACTGGCCACCACCTTCACCGCCTCACAGGGTCTGCTGTTGATGATCCCCAACATGTACAAGATCGCCGGGGAGCTGACCCCGACGGTATTTCATGTGGCGACCCGCTCGCTGGCAACCCACGCCCTCTCCATCTTCGGTGACCAGGCCGACATCATGGCGGCGCGCGCCACCGGCTTCGCTTTTCTCGGCGCCGGCTCGGTGCAGGAGGCCTTCGACATGGCGCTCATCGCCCAGGCCGCCACCCTGGAGAGCCGCCTCCCCTTCGTCCACTTCTTCGACGGCTTTCGCACCTCCCACGAGGTCGCCAAGGTGGAGGCGATCGATGCGCAGACAGTGCGCGCGATGCTCAACGATGAGTTGATCGCCGCGCACCGCCAGCGCGCGCTCAACCCGGAGCATCCGGTACTGCGCGGCTCCTCGCAAAATCCCGATCTCTACTTCCAGGCGCGCGAAACGATCAATCCCTACTACGTGGCAGCGCCCGCCATCGTGCAGCAGTGCATGGATCGTTTCGAAAAGCTGACCGGGCGCAGCTATCACCTGTTCGATTATGTGGGCGCGAATGATGCAGAGCGCATCATCATCGTGATGGGCTCCGGTGCCGAGACTAGCCATGAGACAGTCGAACATCTCATCGCTGAAGGGGAAAAAGTGGGGGTGGTCAAGGTGCGCCTCTTCCGCCCCTTCGACAGCACCGCGTTTGTTAAGGTACTGCCCTCTACCGTCAAAGCCATCGCCGTGCTGGATCGCAGCAAGGAACCGGGCGCCGACGGCGAACCGCTCTACAAGGATGTGGTCACCGCCATCGTACAAGGAGTCGCCAACGGCACGGCGCGGTTTGCCATGCCGCGCATCATCGGTGGTCGCTATGGGCTCTCCTCCAAGGAGTTCACGCCGGGCATGGTGAAAGCGGTCTTCGATGAGATCAGCAAGGCGCAACCGAAAAACGGCTTCACCGTTGGCATCAATGACGATGTGAGCCACACCAGCCTGCCCTGGGACGCGACTTTCCGAACCCGAGCCGCTGAAAAACACCACTGCGCGATCTTCTATGGCCTTGGCGCCGACGGCACGGTGAGCGCCAACAAGAACACCATCAAAATCATCGGCGAACATACCGAGCTGTGCGCGCAGGGCTATTTCGTTTACGACTCGAAAAAATCGGGGGCGATCACCGTCTCCCACTTGCGCTTTGGCCCCGAACCGATCCGCTCTGCCTATCTGATTGGCGATAACAGCGCCCACTTCATCGGTTGCCACCAGCCGTTCTTTATCGAGCGCTACGAGATGCTCGACAAGGCGGTCAAAGGCGCCACCTTCCTGCTCAACACCTCTGCACCACCCGAAAAGGTATGGGGTACGCTGCCACGGCGCATGCAACAACAGATCATCGACAAGCAGATCAAGTTCTACGTCATCGATGCCTATCGCGTCGCCGACGAGGCGGGGTTGGGCCAGCGCATCAACACCATCATGCAGACCTGCCACTTTGCCATCTCCAA
>DASWUD010000034.1:0-5652 GCA_036401755.1 Gammaproteobacteria bacterium | reverse complement strand
GGCCGTTACGTGGAGTTCAACCTGGTTTACGATCGCGGTACGCTGTTCGGCCTGCAGAGCGGCGGGCGCACCGAATCGATCCTGATGTCACTGCCGCCACTGGTGAAGTGGCGTTACAACTGGCAGCCCGAGCCTGGTACTCCAGAAGCGACACTCTACGAACGTTATCTCAAGCCGCAGCCCTGGCTTGAATAGGGTGTTGAGGAAGAGCTGCGCATGCGTCTCTGGTCATTGCATCCCCGCTACCTCGACGCTCGCGGCCTCGTCGCACTGTGGCGCGAGGCATTGCTGGCGCAGGCCGTGCTCAAAGGCGAGAGCCGCGGCTACACCCACCATCCACAGCTGCTACGCTTTCGCCAAGCGCCGGCACCGCTCGATGCGATCAGCAGCTATCTGCAGGAGGTGTACAACGAAGCGACACGGCGAGGTTACCATTTCGACGCCAGCAAAATCGTAGCGCATACCAGGGTCGAACCACTTTGTGTGTCGCGCGGCCAGCTCGAATACGAATGGGCTCACCTCAAGGCAAAATTAACCGTCCGCGATCCGGTGAAGCTCAATGAGCTGAATCAGATCATGCGGCCCAAACCTCATCCGCTGTTTCGGATCGTGCCTGGCCCGATTGCAGAGTGGGAGGCGAGCGTGTCTGCAAAATCAAGGAGATGATCGTGGTAGGCATCAACGGAAATATTGCCTGCGGCATTGCGCCGTGAAACAGCGTTCGGCAGCAACCGCCTCGATGAAAAATATTCGTTGACGGCAAGGGAAACGTGTATATACTTTGGCCGACTGTAAGTATGTCTATATTTATGCACACATTCGAAGTCCCTCCGTTGTACCTCGTCCTGTTTTTCATAAGTAATAGCACCACTTCCAGCCAAATGGCCTCGATGAGGCTTCAATTACTCTTGAACAAATAGGATATGACTATGTCTACCACCGGTACCGTAAAATGGTTCAACGAAGCCAAGGGCTTTGGCTTTATCGCGCAGGAGTCGGGTCCTGACGTCTTCGCACACTTCAGCGCCATCAAGGGCACGGGCTTCAAAACCCTCATGGAGGGCCAGCGCGTCTCATTCACCGTCACCCAGGGTCAGAAAGGCCCGCAGGCGGTTGATATCGTAGTGCTCTGATTTATCGCGCTTCACGGCGTGAGAAGAAGAAAGGGCGAGACCATGGGTCTCGCCCTTTTGTTTTTGTCGGCGGTAAAACCTGGACTGGATATGTCCAGCTAGTGCTTCATGCCCGACGGTCCGGTCTGCAGGCCGATGTGTTTGCGCATGCGCTCATCAGCTTCGCGCAATTCCGGCGTGTAGGCGGCACCGAAATCGCTGGCTTCATAGATCTGTCGAATCTCGATCTCGGCCTCACCACTGCCTTCGAAGGGGAATGGACAACGTTCTACCCATTTGATCGCCTCCTCCAGTGACGCGACGTTGAAGATCCAAAAGCCGGCAATATCGTGATCGGCATCAGGGAACGGGCCGTGAGTCACGGTGCACTTGTTGGCAGAAAAGCGCACACGCGCACCTTTGGCGGTCGGCTGCAGCCCTTCACCAGCCTCAAGGATACCGGCCTGCGCCAACTCCTCGTTGTATTGACCCATTGCAGTGAGCAGTTCGGTGCTGGGTAATATCCCCGCCTCGGTCTCCTGGTTGGCTTTAAGCAGAATCATGAAGCGCATGAGTCATCACTCCTCTGGCATAGTGGTAGAGCGTTCGTATTTACGCCAAGGGGCGTTCGCGGCGCAGCTCGTTCTCCAGTTGATCCAGCAGAAGACGGGTACCTTGCTCGCGTGACATCTCCTCATAGGCATCATCGAGAAACACATCTTCTTCGGTAAAGACAAGGCGGGTACCATCCCCCTCCGGTTCCAGTTCGATGGTAGCGAGCGAGACCGAGACGCGCCTCTCATCGTCAAGGCTCATGTCGTAGCTGTAGACGATGCGCTCGTTGGGCACGATATCCTCGATGTGGGCATCATAAACATGCATCGGCCCCTGCGCTGGACCGCTTACCAGGTGCTCGTTGCCGCCGACGCGGAAGTCGAGTTGGTAGCCGATGCTGCTCCACTCCTCGGGACCGCAGAACCAGCGTTTCTTGAGCTCGGGAGTAGCCCAGGCGTTGAAAACCTGCGCCGGTGGCGCAGAGAGGTGACGCTCAATGGAGAAAGAACAGTGTATGGTGGTGTGAGTAGTCATGGTCGCCTCCAGTGTCATGAAGGGCCGTGGGAGTGCACGCGGCGGGTGGAAGAGGAGCTGGTCGTATCGGTGATGATGCAGCCAGATCCGGGTTGTCGATGTTTACGGCCAGCCCTCAGCACCATTAAAAATAGACGATATTCTCAAAACCACACCCCATGTTTGCTGCAATGGTTGCGGGTCACTAATGACACCACAATCTGTGCAGGTTGGCTGGATAAAGGGCTTGTGAGAGACAAGAATTAAGCAGCGTCCTTTAGACGGTATGTATCTCATGGCCGAGTGGCAACGGATTTGTGAAGTCACCTCACTCAAAGAGGATCACGGCAGCGAATGGTGGGTCAATGGCAGACCCATTGCCCTGTTTCTCCACAAGGGAGCAGTCTATGCACTACAGGATCGCTGTCCGCATCGTGAAGGGCAGCTGTCGCGAGGCAGAGTGGAGGGAGAGGATGCCGTCTGTCCGTTGCATGGCTGGAATTTTGATCTCAAGAGCGGAATCTCGCCGTTCAATCCCAACGATAGAGTCGCCACCTACCCGGTCAAGGTGGAGCAGGGCGAGGTGTGGATCGATGCAGCTGCGGTCGAGCCGCTGCCTGCTTCGACCTTCGATGGCTATCAGGGGCGCTGGCGCCGCCTGGCGGATGACGCCCGCGGCAAGCTGGAGATCCGCAAGCTCGCCAAGGGCAAGGTGACGATCACCGAGGCGATGGGGGCGTTGCCCGAACCGCTCTCCCCCCTCGTCGGCTTCGACCACTTTCATCTCAGGGCGGCACAGCTGGCGCACCTGCCGAAGTTGGACCATGAGCCGGTCTCGGTGGCAACGGTGCTCGGCCGTGGTGCCGGCAAGCCATTGCATCTGGCACTGCCTGCCTACGTCTCGCATATGTCATTCGGTGCGCTGTCAGCCGCGGCAAAACAGGCCCTGGCGCGTGGCAGCCGTCTCGGCGGCACGCTCATCGCCTCGGGGGAAGGCGGCATGCTGCCGATCGAACGCGCAGAAGCAGGGCTCTACATTCTGGAGATGGCGACCGGCTATTTCGGCTGGAACGAGGCGGCGCAACAACAAGCCGACGCTTTCGAGATCAAGATCGGCCAGTCGGCCAAGCCCGGCCTGGGGGGTGAGCTGCCCGCCACCAAGGTGACCGAAGCGATTGCACAGGTGCGCGGCATTAAAGCGGGTGAGCCGGCCATTTCACCGGCACGTTTTCCCGATATCGACAACCTGGCGCAACTCCATCAGCGTATCCTCGACCTGCGTGAGCGTTATCCCGACAAACCGATTGGCGTGAAGTTTGTCGCCAACGATATCGAGGCGGATACGGAGGCAGCCCTCACCCTCCAACCCGATTTCATCACCGTCGACGGTTTCGGTGGTGGCACCGGTGCGTCACCTACCGCGATCCGCGACCACTTCGGCATGCCGCTGGTGATGGCACTGCCGCGCGCACGGCGACTCATCGACCGCTACAACCAAGATCATCCGGCGCGACCGGTGACGCTGGTGGCTACCGGCGGTATCCGCACCCCCGCCGACATTACCAAGGCGCTCGCGCTTGGTGCCGATATCTGTGCGCTGGCCACGGCGGCGTTGTTCGCCCTTGGCTGCGAATACTACCGCGCCTGCTACACCGATAACTGCCCGACCGGCGTCACCACGCAAAATCCCGAGCTCGCCGCGCGCATCGATATCGAGATCGGGGCGCAACGGGTCGGCACCTTCTTCCAATCGACGGCACGTGTGTTGGAGCTCTACCTGCGCGCGATGGGTCTGGCGCAGATTAGCCAGCTTAGTCGTGACCATCTGATCCCGCTGAGTTGTGAGGCCGAGCGGATTTTACGGATGAAAGCGGAGCGGGATTAAGAGCACAAAAAAAGCCGCCTCATCGCGAGGCGGCCTTGTTTGGGATGAGTTAAGCGGCGGTTATTTCTTGTCGCCCATCTTGAGCACCTCAGCGGATGGAGCCCCCTCACCCATAAATTGGGCGGTCAGGCCGGCAAGGGTGTCGCCTTTCAGGCCGACCTCGTTGAGCAGGCTCTCGACGAGCGGGGCCTGGGCACGATAGCGCAGGGCACTGTTGACCACCTGATCGGCGAGATTGCCACCGGAAGGTCCACTCCCCTCTCCACTCTGTGTCCCACCATTGAGCCCATCGATCTGGAAGATCTTGATGGCATCGATCTGCTCCATCGGTTTGACGCTCTCGGCGATGATCTGTGGCAGCCGTTCGATGAGGGCGAGGCGGATCTCGCGGGTAATCTGTTCGACGGCGAGCAGGTTGGCGGCCTCGTTGAGGGCGCGCTTACCGGCGGCATCGACGCGGTAGCGCTCCTCGGCCGCCAGCGCCGCCAGCTTGGCCGCTTCGGCCTGACCCTCTGCCTCCAGCCGTACCCGATCGGAGTGACCCTGCGCTTCGATACGCACCGCCTCGGCGTGGTCTTCGGCGGCGGCCTTTTCTGCCTCGGCAGCGACCTTCAGTTTGATCGCCTGGCGTTCGGCCTCCTTGGAGGCCTCGATCAATTCAATGCGCTTCTGACGTTCGGCCACCTCCGACTCCTTGACGGTGATGACCGCTTCGTCGGCCTGCACCTTCTTGGCTCGCGCGGCTGCGGCTTCGGCCTCGGCCTCGGATTGTTCCTTGGACTTGTTGGCGACGGCCACCGCGCGATCCTGCTGGGCCAGCTCGACCGATTTGATCTTTTCGATGTCAGCCGTTTCGAGGGCACGCGCCTTGGCGATATCGAGTTCGCGCAGTTCGCGCTCCTTCTTGATGCGCTCTTCTTCCACTGCGCGCTCGGAGGCGATGCGCGCCTGCTCGGTCTGCTGGGCCGCAAAAATCTCAGCCTGCTCGGCCTCGCGTTTTTTCTCTGCCTGCTGACGTGCGATCTCGGCTTCCTGGGCGGCGCGACGGATGGCGATTTCACGCTCCTGCTCCATGCGTGCATACTCCTGCTCGCGCCCGACCTCCAGTTTCTGCTTGTCGGCCTCGAGGTTCTTGCGAGCGATGCTCACCTCGGCGTCCTGCTCGATCTCGTTGCGGCGCTTGCGCCGCTCCTCGATGGCCTCGGTCAACTTGGTGAGACCCTCGGCATCGAAGGCATTGTCCGGATTGAAATACTCCTTGCCAGTCTGGTCGAGTCCGGTCAGCGACACCGACTCCAGTTCCAGGCCATTCTTCAACAGGTCTTCCGAGACCACCTGCTGCACCTTCTGCACGAAATCGACACGCTGTTCGTGCAGTTCAATCATCGCCATCTCGGCGGCCACCGCGCGCAGGGCATCGACGAACTTGCCTTCCACCAACTCCTTCAAGGCCAAGGGTTCCATGGTGCGCATGCCCAGGGTCTGCGCCGCGTTGGCAATCGATTCCGCGGTGGGTTGCACGCGCACATAAAACTCCGCCTGCACATCGACGCGCATGCGATCGCGGGTGATGAGGGCGGCTTCACT